>NZ_CP126539.1:2156111-2483333 GCF_030177755.1 Devosia sp. RR2S18 | reverse complement strand
CATCTGGTAACCGGCTCGGGCCGCCACACTCAGCATGGCCATTTCGGCCCACCGACGGGGCGGCCTTTCGTGTCGCGCACGATTGCCGACTGCATGATCTACCGCAACAAGATCTATCGTGAGTGGGTGGTGGCCGACAGCATGGCCATCATCCAGCAACTGGGTCTCGATCCGCATCATTTCGCCATGCGGACCGCCAAGTCCAAGTTTGATGCCGGCCTGCTGTCGCTCGACATCGGCGAAAACCGCCGCTTCCTCGGCCAGACGCCACCCGCAGATAAAGCCGATACCAGCCTGGCGCATAACGATGTGGAAGCCCAGACAATCGAGATGCTGCACGAGGTTTTCACCAAGCGCATGTTCGGCCGTATCGCACAGGATTATGCGCCGAACGCGCAGTATCATGGGCCGCTGATGAAGGAACTGTATGGGCAAGCCGCCATCATCCACCAGCATCTGGGGCTGATTGGGTCGCTACCCGACGCGTCCTATGAAGTGCAGCATGTGGCCTCCAACCCGTGCGAGGAGGGCGGCACGAAGGTGGCCGTCCGCTGGGTCATGGAAGGGCACCATCTTGGCTACGGCATTTTGTCGACGCTGGGTGACCCAACGGGCAAGCGCGTGCAGGTAATGGGCATGAGTCATTACCACTGGAAGAACGGCAAGATCGTCGACGAGTGGAACGTCTATGACGAATTGAGCCTATTGGTGCAGGTCAAGCTCGCCCAACTGGCAGATGCCGGCAAGGAGGAGCGGGCGGAACTCGCCTAGAAAGCATATGGGCCGCTTGTTCTGAGCAAGTGGCCCATCAGCTTGCGACCGGCCGAGGGCGCTCATCGCCAATGGAGCGGCCGCTCAGCCCCTCGTTTGCTGCGGCGAGTAGCCAAAACGACGTTTGTAGCAAGTGGCGAAATACTGGCTCGATGAGAAACCGCACTCCAGCGCGATCTCAGTCACCGTGGCTGCGGCCCGTTCGGAGAGCCATTTCCTAGCCGCCTCCAACCGCACCATCTGCAGGTAGCGGACCGGCGTCATATTGGTTAGCGCTTGGCAATGCTGTGAGAACTGCGTGCGCGACAAGCTGCATTCAGCGGCCATGTTTTCGAGCGTCCATTGCTGGTCGAGCGCATGGGGAAGGCGATCCAAAAAAATCTGCACGGTGCGCTTGGAGCTGGCGAGATCTTCGTTGAGGGTTGGCGCCTGGCGCTCCAGCTGCTCCATGAACTGCAGAAGCAACATTGAAATTTGTAGACGCAGCCGCGTCTCGTTGCTGGCAATATCCTCGCTCGAAACCACCTCGTCAATTTCCATGAAACTGCGCGCTACCTCGCGGCTGGCCGTCAGCACGTGCTGTTCGTTGCGCGACAGGAGTTTGGTGAGCCGAGCGGTATCGCGTTCCGACCAAGCCATCCAATCTGGCCACAGCCAATCCTCGTGCGGGCGACGCACGCCGACGTCGAATAGCACCCAAACGATCTGGCTGGCTGACACATGCGGATCGCCGAACTGGTGCAATTGCCAGGGGCGAACAACGAACATCTGCCCCTCGGTCAACTCGTGCCGATGGCCGTCGACTTTGAGCACCATACTTCCGCGGGCCAGATAGGCGATTTTGACGCCCTCATTGCAGTGTTCCTTGAGGCCCCAATCCTGCGCACGGGCTGCGTCCCAGCCGCCCACCGACAGCACTTGTGGCAGCGCATCACCCAATGGCTTGCCGGGGTATTTCCGACGGGTCCAGGCATTGAGCGTCACCTTGCCGGCAAGCGCCGCCTGATAAAGGTCAGAGCAGTTGCCTGCGTACATCAGGGCGCCAGGTTCGGTGAACACTGCCGGGCGGGACAGGGCGCTCATGCGCATTTCAGCATTCATCGGTTGCTCCCCTTGTTCAAAATCTACCACTGTTCTTATTCGAACGCGCGGCGCCTTCTCCTGCGCAATGATCGTCACGTCCGCCTCCTGAGGCCTAGGCTAGAGAGTCGGATGCCTGAAAGTCAACGAGAGTAGCGGAAAGCGCTGCCAAGAGAGATTTTCGGGCGACGGAGGAATTTGACCAGAGCCGCGTCCGGGCGCGTTCAATTTCCGCTGGTGGCGACGATTGCAGCGCATGTTGCACGTACCTCAAGCGGAAAGCGCCGGTGGTGGGGAGAGAGAAACGTTTATGAAGCTTGGCATCAATCTGCTGTGCTTGACCGATTTTGTGACCGAAGCGCATCTGCCCGCAATCGGGCAGATCAAGGCGCATGGCTATGATGGCGTCGAGGTGCCGGTGTTGTCTGGCGACCCTCAGCACTATGCCTGGTTGGGCAAGCAGCTCGATGCCATGGGACTCGAGCGCTGCACGACCTCCATTGTCCCCGGCTCCGAGATGAGCCCGATCTCGTCCGATGCCGAAACGCGGGCGGCAGGCCGCAAGCATCTCGACTGGGCGCTGGACTGTGCCATTGCCTTGGGTGCGCAAAGTGTTGGCGGCCCCATCCACGCGCCAATCGGGCACTTCACCGGAACAGGGCCAACCGAGAGTGAACTGGCTTACGGCGCCGAAGCGCATCGTGCCCTAGCCGAGCGCGCCGAGGCCAATGGCATCTATCTCAGCCTCGAACACCTCAATCGGTTCGAAACCTACTTCCTCAATACCACGGCGCAATGCCGGGACTACGCACGCCGTGTGGATCATCCCGCCTGCCGGATCATGTACGACACGTTCCATGCCAATATCGAAGACCGCGATCAGGTCGAGGCCTACGAGATTGTGGCTCCCTATGTCGGGATCGTCCACATTTCGGAAAACGATCGCGGTATTCCGGGGCGAGGCCACATCGACTTCGCCTCGATCATGGGCGCGGTGCGCCGTTCCGGCTACGATGGTTGGGTGACGCTCGAAGCCTTTGGCGCCGGTCTTCCTGCCATTGCCGCCGCGACCCGCGTCTGGCGCCCACTCTTTCCTGACTACGAAACGCTGTATGGAGAAAGTGCCGCCTTTATTCGGCGCACCTGGGATGCCGCCGGGCGGGAGCTTGCCGCGTGAGCGATAGTCCCGTCATCGAAATGCGCGGCATCACCAAGAGCTTCCCAGGCGTCAAAGCCTTGCGCGACGTGTCGTTCGCCTGCCGCCGCGGCGAGGTTCATGCGCTCTGCGGGGAAAATGGCGCCGGCAAGTCGACATTGATCAAGATTCTCTCGGGGGTTTATCGCCCCGACGGCGGAGAGGTGCTGATCGATGGCGTCGCCCAGCAGTTCAGCCACCCCCAACAGGCGCTGCTCGCCGGCATATCGGTGATCTATCAGGAATTCTCGTTGCTGCCCGAGCGCAGCGTAGCGCAGAACCTGTTTCTCGGCCGCGAGCCGCGCAGGAACGGGCTTATCGACACCAAGGCTATGGTCGGCGAAACGCAACGCGTCCTCGGCCTCTTCGGCGTGCGCCATGGGATCGAGCCGGATCGGCTGGTGGGCGACCTTGATGTGGCCAGCCAGCAAATGGTGGAGATCGCCAAGGCCATTTCGCTCAACGCCAAAGTCATCGTCATGGATGAGCCGACTGCGGCGCTCAACGAAACCGAGTGTGAAGTGCTGTTCATGCTGGTGCAGCAGCTTCGCGCCTCCGGTACGGCGATCGTCTACATCACCCACCGCATGCGAGAGGTGACCCGCGTTGCCGATCGGGTTACCGTGATCAAGGACGGCGAAGTCGCCGCGAGCTTCGACCATGTGCCGGAACCCGAAGTCGTGGTTCGCTCCATGGTCGGCCGCGACATCTCCGAGTTCTATCCGGAACCCGCGAGCGCTGCCGAAATCGGCAGGCCTGCGCTCCAGGTGTCGGGCGGCGGAAACGACGCCCTGAGCGACATCAACCTGGAACTGCGCACCGGCGAAATTGTTGGGTTCGCCGGGCTCCAGGGGGCAGGGCGAACGGCACTCGCCATGGCGCTTTTCGGTGCCCAGCCCTTTACCTCGGGCACGATTACCCTCGAGGGCAAACCCGTCGCCCTCAAGACCCCACGCGATGCCATCCGCGCCGGCATCGGCATGCTCCCGGGCGATCGCAAGGCCAGCGCGCTGGTGCTGATGCAATCTGTCCGCGACAACGGCATGCTCACCGCCCGGGGCCTCGCCAATCCCTTGGGTGATCGCAACGCCAACAGCTTCATCGATATGGCGGGCATGGATGCCCTGCTCGACCAAATGAAAGTGCGGGCGCCCAGCTATGAGCAGGAGATGCGCTTCCTCTCTGGCGGCAATCAGCAGAAAGCGATCGTAGCACGCTGGCTGGCGCTTAAGCCCAAGGTGCTGATCTTCATCGAACCAACGCGCGGCATCGATGTCGACGCCAAAGCCAGCATCTACCATCTGATGCGCGATCTGGCGCGTGCCGGTGCCGCCGTGATGATGGTGTCTTCGGACCTGCCTGAAATCCTCGGCGCCTCGGACCGCATCCTGGTCATGCGCGCGGGCCGGCTGGTGGGTGAGTTCGGGCGCACGGCAAGCGAGGCCGAACTGATGCTGGCGGCAACCGGCGAAGCCGAGGAGTTGGTGGCATGAACAGCGCGTCTCAATCGGCCGCACGACAGCGTTTCCGCTTCGATCGCCACGCTTCGACCATTTTGCTGCTCGCGGCGATTTCGCTCTATGTTGTCCTTGTGGTCGCGCTAGGCGAGACCCGCTTTCTGACGCTCGATAATCTGGTGGCAATCCTCGGTCGATCGATCACTCTGGGAATTACGGCCATCGGGCAGACCTTTGCCATCCTTGTGGCCTCGATAGACCTCAGCGTCGCCAGCGTGATCTCCGCAGCGGCGGTGGTAACCTCGGTGGTGATGAATGGCGAACCCGCCATGGTGCTGCCGGCGCTGCTGACCGTGCTTGCCATGGGTGCTATTGTCGGCTTCATCAATGGCCTCATCATTGCCAAGCTCGACGTCAATCCGCTGATCGCCACATTGGGCATGTCGCTGATAATCCAAGGTGTACTCTCGTACTATTACAATAACTTCGCCGGCAATGTTCCAGTAGAATTTCAGGTTTTTGCCTATGGTTCCTGGGGCATAGTTCCTTATTCTCTGATTTTCATGTTCGCGCTTGCGGGGTTTGCCTGGTTCGTTCTGCGCTTCACCCGCTTTGGCTCCGACATCTATTCAGTGGGCGGAAACAAGGACGCGGCGCGGCTGGCCGGGATCAAGACCGACCGGGTGATAATCGGCGCCCATGTCATTTGCTCACTCTGCGCTGCCATTGCCGGCATCTACCTTGCGTCCCGCCTGCGCTCCGGGGCGCCCTGGATCGGCGCCGAGGGCGTCTATGATCTGGAGTCCATTGCCGTTGTGGTCATCGGCGGAACGGTTTTGGCCGGAGGGCGGGGCGGCATCTGGGGCACCATGGCTGGCGTCATCATCTTTTCCCTGATCGACTCGATCTTCAACGTCGCTGGGGTGGATGCGTTCATAAAGCAGGTGCTCCGCGGCATCATCATCGTGGCTGCAGTGGCGTTCTATGCCGCCCGTTCACAGAGGGTGGCGGCATGACCGATCAGTCCCTCCCGCGGCCCGAACTCAAGAAGCGCGGTTTGCCCAAGATCAACCCGGTCTACGTCTTGCTGGTGGCGCTGATCCTGGCCATCATCGTCATGAACCCGGCCTTTGGCGAGCCGACCGGCTACATGAACTTCCTCAAGCGCGCTGCCGCCCTGGCCATCCTCTCGGGTGGAGCGCTTTATGTGATCGTTTCGGGTGGATTTGACCTCAGCGTCGGCTCGATCATGACGCTGACGGTTATCGGCTCCTCCATGCTGGCCAGCAATGATCCCAACTCGACCTATTGGATCATCCCGCTGATGCTTGGCATCGGTATGGTGATCGGCCTCGTCAATGGTCTGGTGGTCAGCTACCTCAAAGTGCCTTCGCTGATCGCGACCCTGGGCATGATGATTACCCTCAATGGCGTTGCCTTCACCTGGTCCGGGGGCGCTCCGCGCGGCTATTTGCCCGACACTTTCCGCTTCTTCGGCCGCAACAACATCACCGACATTCCGCTGATTGGGCTCTTGCCGATCGCCGTGATTTGTCTGGCGGCGTTCGGCGCCATTCTTTGGTGGGGCATGCACCGCACCAATTTCGGGCGCCTGCTGCATGCGGTCGGCGACAACCCACAGGCTGCCCGCCTGGCCGGTGTGCCGGTGCAACGGGTACGCATTTCCGCCTTCGTTGTTTCCGCACTGACTGCGGTTCTGGCCGGCGTGATCCTGGGCGGCCGGGCCGGGGTCTCAGTGGATATTGGATCAGGCTACGAGCTGCAGGCGATAACCGCAGCCGTCATTGGCGGTGCGCAACTGCTGGGCGGCCGCGGCTCCGTCCCCGCAGCGATTGCCGGGGCGCTGGCGCTCGAAGCGATCTTTACCCTGCTCAACCTGCTTGGCTTGGCGCAGCCGGTTCGGCTCGTGGTGCAGGGACTAATTCTCATCGGCGCGGTTGCGCTTGCCACCTCTCAGCGCAAGCGAGCCGGACGATGAGTGTCGACAGGCGGCTGATTGCCACCTGAGGAACGTGAGAAAACCTCACAAGGGAGGAAGACGTGAAGAAGACTTTTACAACCCTGGCCATCTTCGGCCTGCTATCGGGAACAACGTTCGCGCAGGCGCCCAATTTCGATGATCCCGCCGAGTTCGAGAAGCAGCGCGAACAGCTTACCGCAACCTTCAACGGCCCGGCAGACCAGCCCTACCTGCAGTATGCGGGCGATGAAATGGTCGACACATCCGAGTTCCAGAAAGAGGGGCCCTGGACGGTGTGCTTCTCCAATGCTGGCGTCAACAATCCGTGGCGTGTGGTGGGCTACACCAACATGACCGAGGAAGCCAAGCTGCATCCCGAAATCGGCACCTTTACCCATGTCGATGCTGAGGGATCGGACGACAAGCAGATCGCCGATATCGATGACCTGCTAGCCGGTGGCGATTGCGACGCCTTGATCGTGTCGCCGAACTCGACGGCCGCCCTGACGCCGGCTGTTGAAAAAGCCTGCGCGGCTGGTCTGCCGGTCATCGTCTTCGACCGTGGCGTCACCACCGACTGCCCCGTCACCTTCGTTCACCCGGTGGGTGGCTATGGCTTCGGCATCCAGGCGGCTGAGCATATCATTGCCAATGTCCCTGAAGGCGGCAACGTGTTGATGTTGCGGATCCTGCCCGGCGTGGACGTGCTCGAAACCCGTGCCTCGGGCGCGCGCAACATGTTTGCCGAAGCGGGCCTGACGGTGCTGGGCGAAGAGTTCACCGATGGCGACAATGCCAAGACCAAGTCGATCGTCGAAGACTACCTGCAGCGCGGCAATATCGACGCCGTCTGGATGGATGCCGGCGCGACCGCAGTAGCGGCTGTCGAGGCGTTCGAGGACCAGGGCTTTGATGTCCCGGTCGTAACCGGTGAAGACCAGCAGGACTACCTGCAGAAATGGCGCGACCTGGGCTTCAAGGGGATCGCACCAACCTATCCAACCTACCAGTGGCGCACGGCCCTGATTGCTGCGGTCAATACGCTTAAGGGCGAACCCGTCCCCGGACCGGAATGGGTGCTGCCGCAGCCTGCCATCACCGAAGACGTCCTTGATGAGTATATCAACGAGAACATGCCACCGCTGCACTACGCCATGTGCGGCTGTGAGGACATGCCGAACTATCCCGAGGCCTGGGGTGGCTCGGAGTAATCAGGATGGGGCGCCTCACGGCGCCCCTAACTTCTTTCGGAAGGGAGTCGAGGTGAGCCAAATCGAGACTGAACAATACTGGTCAAAGCCAACTGGGATGCTGCCCAATAGCCGCTTCCCGCTCCTGGTGCACCGAGACGCAGTTCCCGGGGGTGGGGAAGGTGCCGTAGAGGGTCGCTTGCGCACCAATGGCTGGTTCAACAACTGGCGCTATCCCGGCATCTATGACTATCACCACTTCCACTCCACCACGCACGAATGCCTCGGCTGCGCCCGCGGCTGGATGGAGGTCACGTTGTTTGGTGAGGGCGGCCAAACTGTGCGCGTGGAGACCGGTGACATCATGGTCCTGCCGGCCGGCGTGTCACATTGCATGGTGGGCAGTTCCGCGGACATCCAGATGGTCGGTGGCTATCCCGACGGTCGCGACTGGGACGATGTCCAGCAGGCCAAACTCACGGAAGAAGGGCGCCGCCAAGCGGTCAAGCGCATCATGATGCTTCCCATTCCGGCACGTGATCCGGCGCTAGGCCAGCCGATGCACCACTGGATCGAGGCACCGTCGTCTGTCGATGCCGGTCTCAACGACTTCCGGTCCGGCCTGGGCTAGAGCTGCGTGGCATCACCGCTCAACCAGTGAGTATGGCAAGCCATGGCGCTATAGTTCTGCCGATTGCCGCCAAGCATCGAAAGCTTAGTAGCTGACGATCTGGCTTAAAGCGCTAGTCGCTTTGCACGCCTTTGAGATCGGCCACTATGCGGCACTGCAGTCCCTCTGGTGCGAAGTCGAGTTCGACTGTGCTCTTCGCCCCCGTTATGCCGCTTCGCACCAGCCGCGAACCGAACCCGCTCTGGGTCGGAGGCACGACCGCCGGACCCTCGCTCTCGGTCCAGACCAACTCCAGGGCAGGGGCCCCCTCCAGTGTGGAGTGCCGCCAGGCGACCGAGATAGCGCCTTCGTCCCGCGACAGCGCGCCATATTTCAGGGCGTTGGTAAGCAGCTCATGAACGATAAGGGCGATCGATGTCGCTGCACGTGGGCCCACATGAAGGTGCGGTCCCTCGATGCGTATGCGTGAAGCTCTGCCCCTTTCTTCGGCGAGCGCCAGCGCCTTGCCGATCAGCTCGCCAAGTGGGGTTCCATCGGTGCTACCGGCGACCAGAATGTCCTGAGCGCTGCTGAGCACTGCCAGACGCTGCAGGATTGCCTGCCTGGCGGTTTCGGTGTCCTGCGCTCCGCGAAAGGACTGGTTCACCACACTTTGAGTTACAGCGATCATGTTCTTGATGCGATGACCGAGTTCCTGCGTCAGGAGGTGCTGCAGCTCTTCGGCGCGCTTCTGCTGGGTGCGGTCGCGCAGAATCTTGAGGAACCCCTCTGGTGGCCCACCGTCTACAAGAGGCAGCATTTCGCCGCTCGCCCAGAAAACACTTCCGTCCTTTTTTACGTGCCAGCGTTCGTCAATGCTGCGACCGTGGCTGAGTGCGTTTCCCAACTCCATGGCGGGAATGTTGCTGGCGCGATCTTCCGGCGTGAAGATGATGTCGACAGATTGCCCGATGGCGTCCTGCGCTGCCCACCCCAGGATGTCCTCCGCGCCAGGGCTCCAATAGGTGATGGTTCCCGCCAGATCCATGGTGATGATCGCGTAATCGGTGGCGCTTTCGAGCACCAGTTTGGCGATTCTTTCCAAGGATCTGACCTCTATGCTGAATAATCAGGCGCAACATGGCGGTGACGCAGCCCAGTTGCAACCAGAGTGGCTGGCGGGGAGGCAAAATAATCGGGACGACAGCACCGAGAGCGCCTCTTAGCCGAGAGGTTGATGCCTTCCGAACCGTTCTGCAACTCTGGAGTTCTACAAAGGACAATGGAGACAGTTCAATAGAATGCCAAACCCAGATTTCGCAGGGCGACGTGTGCTGGTCGTTGGAGACGATTATCTTCTAGGGGCCGACATTGCAGACGAGATCATGTCTCACAACGGCATCGTTGTTGGACCCGCAATGACGCTGGATGCCGGTGCCGAGATGCTCCGCGCCGAGAAGCCTGACGTCTGCATCCTGAACATAAGAGTGGGGCAGGAGATGATCTACGGACTGGCAGATGAAGTCAGGCTGGCGAACATACCCTTTGTATTTGCCAGTGGTGAGAGACGGGACAGCATCCCGGACCGCTTCTCCGATATCCCGCTCCACCCCAAGCCGATCAACATGATCAAGGTCGCAGCCGCGTTGATCGGCTATCAAGACTAGAAAACGTGTTCGGCTCCACAGCGGCTCTTTGTTTGCCCAGTCGGAGTTGTGCCCGCAGACGCGTTTCAACGCAGTTGTTCCACAGTATTGCACTTGCCAGCAGGCTGGGGACCAAGAATCGGGAACTGACAAAGTGTTGAGGCGAGCAGTAGAGATCATTAACCGAAAACGTTAGGGCGGTGTTTGCTGGCAATGTCCACAATGTGGGCAGCAAGCAGGATGCCACGCGACATGAGCTACGAAGTCGAAAGATTGAATGCGTTGAAGGCGCTCAATCTTCTCAATACCCCGCCAGCCGAGAGCTTTGACCGGATAACCCGAATGGCAGCGCAGATCTTCGGACTGCCGATCGCTGCCGTCTCCCTGACCGATGCAGACCGGCAGTGGTTCAAGTCGCGGGTCGGGGTGGATCACCAGGAAATCCCTCGCGAGCTGGCCCCGTGCGGCGAAGTCGCGGACAGCTGCGGTCCCCTGGTCATCCGGGACTTCCAAGCCGATGCGAAGTACCGCGACAGCGTCCTTGGGCAGAGTGGCGTCCGCTTCTATGCGGGGCACCGCTCACCACCAGCGACGGCTATACGCTAGGTGCGATGTGCGTCCTTGGCACCGAACCACGAGACATCACCGAACAGGAGACTAAGGCGCTGAGTGATCTGGCAGCCATGGTCATGGCGCAGATCGAGCTGCAACACGCCTATGGGCGCGTGGATGCCTCGACCGGCCTCTCCAACCGCAACCAGATGGCCGAAGACATCGAGGACGCCGCCCGTGACCAGCCCGGTGGGGAGCGCGTCGCCGTTTTCATCGACCTTCTGCCTGTCGAGCAGCTCTCGGACAGTCTTCGTGTCCTGGGCCCGTCTTTTGCCGACGATCTGGCTGCCAGCGCCTCCCGCCTGCTCAAAGACAGCTTTCCCGACACCAAGCTCTATCATATCGACCATACCCACTTCGGCCTGGTGCTGAATACGCTTAGTCCCGAAGAGATCTACGGCACGGCCGAGCGCATCCGGGCGACATTGGTGAACTCTCATGGACCCGATTGCGTGTCATTGCCCTTCCGGCCAGCCATCGGCATGGCTCCGTTTCGGCTGGGCGTCACCACGGCCAAGGATGTGCTGAGGACCGCCAGGAGCGCGGCGCAAGACGCCCGTGACCTTCAACGGCCGGTCGCTATTTATTCCGATGACCAGGATGAAGCCCATCGGCGGCGCTTCAAGCTCGTGGCCGATATGCCCAATGCCCTCGCGGCACCCGATCAGCTGCGCCTGGTGTTCCAGCCGCGCCTGGACTTCAAGTCGGGGGCCTGCGGGGGGCGGAGGCCTTGTTGCGCTGGAACCACCCTGAGCTTGGATCCGTGCCGCCGGCCGAGTTTATTCCCATCATCGAGAAGGCAGGGCTCGCCCGCGCCGTGACGGATTGGGTACTGGACGCTGCGCTGAGCCATATCGCTGGCTGGAACGCCGAGGGGCGGCGACTGCAGATATCGATCAACATTTCAGCCTCGAACCTGGACGAAGAGGACTTCTCCGAGCGTGTGCTGCGGCGCGTCCAACAAAGTGGCACCCCGCCTGGATCAATGGAACTCGAAGTCACCGAAAGCGCCCTGATCCGCAATGGTGATCGGGCACTTGCGCATCTCAACGTCCTGCGGTCCGCTGGTGTCAATATTGCGGTGGACGATTTCGGCACGGGCTACAGCAGCCTTGCCTACCTCAAGCGCATTCCTGCGCACATCGTTAAGATCGACCGCTCTTTCGTGCAGGAGATGGAGCGCGCAGAGAAGGATTTGCTGCTCGTCACCTCCATGATTGGCATGCTGCAGGGCTTGGGCTTCCGGATCGTGGCTGAGGGTATCGAGACAGCCGAAGCCTATCGGCTCCTCGCGCAAGCTGGATGCGACGAGGCACAGGGCTACTATCTTGCCAAACCCCTGGAGTTCGCCGCCTTCGAAAGTTGGTTGTCCGAAGCGCAGAAGGCTCGCGCTTGACAGTTCCGAGGTACGGCAAAGCTTTGTGTAGACGCTACCTGCGCATGCAGTAGAGCAACGGCGCTGGTGCCCATCAATCGCTCTCCTCCAGATCCTCGATGAGGAACTTCATCTCCGCGATCTCGCGCTCTTGAGTCTCGATAATCTGGTCGGTGAGTTCGCGGACGCGCGGATCGCTGATTTGCGCTCGCTTGCTGGTCAAGATGGCGATGGAGTGGTGCGGGATCATGGCCTGCATATACTCGGAGTCGTCGACCGTCACCTGGCTGCGGACCAGCCATAGGGCCAAGGCGAACACCACCACGGCGCCCCCGAAAATGGCGAAGTTCCAAGTCTTGTTCTTGTACATGTTGAGCATGAAGGCGAGCATGACAATCGCCATGGTGGCGCCCATGACCAGAGCCATCCAGGCCCGGGTTTCGCTCCAGAACATATGCTCGAACGCATAGGTGTTGAGATACATCAACCCGTACATCACCACCGTTGAGGTGGCGATCATGGCGGCGAACCGCCAGTAGGACATCTTCATCTTGTCCATCTTCTTGTCGGATTTGGAGGTAAGTCGTCCTTGGAGTTACGGTCGTGGTCCATGCGGGTCTTCTCCTTTCCGTCAGGGGCAGACGCCTGCATGGAGCCGCTGTTCCATAGTCGCCCACCACGGTGCCCGGAAACAGCTCCAGCTCAAGGCAAGCGGCCCTGGACATAGGTTAGGCGCAAGGCGAGCCGGCACCTTAGGGCAAGTTGCTCTGAGGCAAGACGGGAACATCGGCCGCTCTGTGGCTATTGCCCCATCAGCAGTGGCTAGGGGGGAATTATGGCACGGGTGTTGACGCTGGCCATTCCAGCAGAGAACCGAACGGAACTCCTTGATCACTTGCAAGGGATCGACGGTGTTGTGGCGATCTCTGTGCAGGTAGGCGGCTCGTCTCGTCCCGACGGTGATGTGATTACCGTGCAGGCGACCAACCGGGCTGCAGAACGCATCTTCGGTGTCATGCAGACCATGAAGATCGCAAAAGGCTCCTGTATCGCCATGAGCGAGCTCACCGCATTGGTGGCGCCAGACGATCGCGGGCCGGTCCAGAACGAGCGCAATGAATCCCCGTGGGAGGAAGTAGAAACGCTTCTACGTCGAGAGACCAACCTGTCCCTCAACTACTTGCTCCTGATGACGCTTGCCGGCGCGGTTGCCGCAGTTGGTCTCCAGCAGGATCAATTGCACATCGTCATCGGCGCCATGCTCATCGCCCCTGGTTTTGAGCCCCTGGTGAGGATTGTTTTTGGTCCTGTGACCGGCGTCTGGTCCGAAATGCGCAAGGGCCTTGTCTCGACGCTTGTGGGCTATCTTATGCTGGCGATCGGCTCCGCCATAGGGTTCCTGCTAGCCATAACTGTGGCTCCGGCCCCTTGGGGCGATGTTCTGGACCAGCACTGGATAGAGTTCTGGTCCAGCTTCTCGTGGGCTGGCGTCCTCACCGCGCTCTTGGCCGGCCTCGCGGGGTCTGCGGTCGTAACCTCGCGTGAAACCGTGTTTGCCACGGGCGTCATGGTGGCGCTCGCGCTTATCCCCAGCATGGCAATCTTCGGCTTGGGGTTGGCCGCTGGAGATCTGGAACTAGCCATGAGAGGGTTGGCGCGCTGGGCTCTGGAAGCGTTTCTCGTCCTCTTGGCTGCAGGGGCTGGCGTTCTAGCCAAACAGGCTCTTCTCCATCACCGCAAGACACTGCCGTAAAGCTTTGCAGGCGCAGGCTGAGCCCCGTCTAAGCAATGCCGCCTATAGCAGTGGAAAAAGCGCGACGCGGGTTGCGTGCGCCACATGATGCAACGGGGGCAGCCGCCGCAGGCACCAGCCTTATTCGGCGGAACTAGTCGGTGCCGTCAGCTCAGCTCGAAAGACTGGTCGATGGCATGGGTCAGCGCTGACGCGGGCCCCGCGAATGACAGCTCAATGCCCGATGTTGCGTAGGACATCTCGACCTCTCCCATCGCGGCGAGGGTTGCACTGATCAAACGCGAGCCGAACCCCTTGGAACTCGGTCCTCGCACAGGCGGCCCGCCAAGTTCGCGCCAGGACAGTTTGAAGAGCTGGTCGGGCATAAACTCCCAATTGACCTCTACCCGTCCCGACGGAGTACTGAGCGCGCCGTATTTGGACGCATTGGTTGCCAGTTCATGGAACACCAATGCGAACGACAATGCGGCCTGTGGCGATATCTCGAAGTCTGGACCAGCGAACCGGGTTTGCTGCCCGTCAGCGTCATGAACACTGGTGGATGTCTCGACAAGTTCGTGAAACATCGCGCTGCGGAAATCGGTTGCAAGCAGCAAATCGTGCGCCCGCGCCAGGGCACCGAACCGCTCGATCAGTTGATCCCGAACCGGCACCATTTCGGGGAACGGCCGCATGGTTTGCGAAACGATCGACTGCAGCACGGCAATGGTGTTCTTGACCCGGTGCGCCAACTCGCGGGTCATCAGGCGTTGGCGCGCCGCGGCTTTCTCCATCTCGAGCAGGTGATCGCGCGTTTGGAACTGGCGAGCGCGCCCACCCAGCGCCCATTGAACGGCGCTGACCAGGGTGGTGGAGCCCATTGGCTTTTCCAGCACCATGACATTGGTCAGTTCCGCGGGGAGCAGGGACAGTGGCGCTTTCGCAGACAATTCGCTGTTGCGTCGGCTGACGATGAAAACAAAGGGATAGGAGGACCAGGAGGGCTGTTGCTGCAGCGCCTGGATCAGAGCGGTCCAGTTTCTCGGCGCCATTGCCTCTTCGGTGAGGACCACAGCTCCGGTATCTTCTCCCAAGGCTGCGGCGAGTTCCTCGAGATTACCCACAATGCCGGTACGAACATGGTGGCGCTGCAGGATGCCGCAGACGTTTTGTGCATCACGTCCTTGCGTCGCGAGGACGTGGACGACCTCACTCCGCAGCGGCATCGACGCGGTTTTCCATTAGTCGGCTTTGCTCACCCACGAACTCCGGTGTGCCCGTCAGCACGCCTCTGAACTCGGTCAGACGGGCACCGATGCGGATGCCTTCAGCATCGATCGCAAGCTCGCGGATCGAGTCCTCGTGAGAGCCGCTGCGGTTCTTGATGACTGAGATCGCTTTGCGCAACCGCCCCTCTGCTTCGAAAAACCTGAACAGCACCACGACGTCGGAGATGTAAGAGATATTGAGCTGGCTTGTGCCCATGGTCCCCACTAGCCCCATCTGCGCGTTTACGAGCAGGGTGAGTACCCCTTGCTGGCTGAGATAGGCCAGCAGCTCATGCAGCTGGAGCAGCAACTGCTTTTCCTCGGGCATTGAGACCAGATACCCGTTCATGCTGTCGATGATGATTATCTTGACCGCACGCGTTTCGACCTCTTCTCGCACCCGCCAGGCGAACTCCCCCGGGGTGATCTCAGCGGGATCCACTTGCTGCACTTTGAGCAGGCCGGACTCGATGTGAGGGGTGGGATCGAGGCCCATGCTCCTGCAACGGGCGAGTAGCGTGCCGATCCGCTCGTCGAATTGGTACATCGTCACCGCTTCGCCGCGTCCGCAGGCTTCCATGATGTACCGAATGGCGACCGTCGACTTCCCGGCACCGGCGGGTCCTGTGAGCAGGGCGCAGGTACCGCGCAGCGGGCCACCGCCCATCAGAGCGTCCAGTTCGGCCACCCCGCTCTTCACTGGCTCGCTATCGAAAGGGGTATGGTGCTGCGAGGCGATCAGGCGTGGGAAGACGTGCAATCCTCCCCGCTCGATCGTTACATCGTGAAAGCCGCCTATGAAATTGATGCCCCGCATCTTCTGCACCTGGAGGCGACGGCGAGCCGCACCAAACTCCAGCGTATTGCGTTCGAGCGTGACAACGCCATGCGCAAGAGAATGCAGGTGAGCATCGTGCGCGCCGCTCTCTCCGGTAAGATCGTCCACCAGCACGACCGTTATGTTCTTGCCGGCGAAATATTGCTTGAGCGAAAGGACCTGCCGCCGATACCGCAATGAATCCTGCGCCAGTAGCCGGAGCTCCGACAGACTGTCGAAGACCAGGCGCGTCGGCCCGATTTCCTCCACCCTGCTGATGATCAGATCGACGGTGGCGGTGAGCTCCACCTCCCAAGGATGGATGAGGGTTTGCTCACGACCATCGCCCAAGACGTCCGCCGCCGAGGATAGCTCGAACATGTCGATGTCGTCCAACGACCAGCCGTGAGAAACGGCAACTGCCTGGAGCTCTTCCGAGGTTTCCGAAAGCGTGATGTAGAGGCACTTCTCGCCCTGGCGAACACCTTCAAACAAATATTGCAGGCTGATCGTGGTTTTCCCCGAGCCGGGGGCACCTTCCAGCAGATACAGCCGACCGGGGGTAAGTCCGCCGCCCAGAACAATGTCTAACCCTGGGGTGCCGGTAGAAATCCTTGGGTCTGACATTTTCTGAATTTCTCCGGCGCGAACCGGGGCGTCGCTAGCCTGGGACGAACTCATATTTGAAGCGCCGCTCCGTGACAATTGTGATCCTTGTTACGAAGCAACAGGCATGGCCGCAGGAAAGTTGCTCCCCACTGTTAGGTTTTTGAGCCCAAGCTGGGCAGCATCCCTCAAGCTGCAACCAGGCACATATAGTCGCCCGGAGCTGAACGGCTAGGCTTGCCTGACCTTCGCTGCGGCTAAGGATTACGTGACAGTTCGCTGATCACGAATTGCAACGCAAGCGCATCGCGTGCCGTTCGGCTCCATTGATTACCCGAGGAGCAACGGCATGAAAGAGCGAATCCCGACCGTACTGGTCGCGGAGGACGAGCCCTTGCTCGCCCTCAATATCGAGATGGCTCTGGAAGATGCCGGGTTCAACGTCGTTACGGCAAACAGTGGCGACGCTGCCATAGAGCTGCTGGAGGCAAAACCGCAGCGTTTCTCCGCCGTGCTCACCGATATACGGATGCCTGGAAAGGCGGACGGTTGGGACGTTGGTCGCCGAGCCCGGGAGTTGCTCCCGACCGTGGCTGTGCTCTATGTGAGCGGCGACAGTGCCAGGATGTGGTGGTCCAAAGGAGTGCCGGGCAGCACAATGTTGTCCAAGCCCTTCCCACTCCACTCCGCGGTGGATTTTCTAGAGCAGCACATTTAAGCATTCCGGCCTGACAATGCGAAGCTAACGCACGTACGCGATCACCTCCAGAGAAGCGGACTTTAAGCAGCCCTCCATTTCCGCTCCTTGATGGTGGAGTGCGGGCACATCTTCCAACTGCTCCGCTACTTTTCGTATCTGGCGGAGAGGCGAGAGCAGAGCCGACTTGAACGAGTTCCCAGAGGCACGAGGGCCAATCAAAGCTCGATCGAACCCAAGGCTAGCACCATTCGGAACGTGCAGTTTCCTTCCCACCACATCGGGAAGTTGGTGCCCCACTTGTTGTTGTAGAGATTGCACCGCACGCCGGCACTGAAGTCCGGCCGTTCCGGCTGAAAGGCAAGGAAGGGCGAGAGCGCGGGCGCGACAAGCGCACTATCGAGCACTTGCAAGACCATACGCTCATCGCCCCAGCGAGCACTGACCGCCTCGACCGCTTGCAGTTGTCCGCCGCCACCCCGGACGATGTTCTCCGCCTCGTTCCATTGCCCCAGCTTGCGCAAGGCCCAGCCGGTTGCCGCGGCGGGGGTGAAGTTCCAAAAGCCCGCCTCGGGCATTCGGTTTGCCGGCTTGTTCCGCAGCGTCAGTCTGATCTCGAGGCGCTGGTTATCGATGCTGCGGATCTCTACTTCGACCCGCTCGGGCGCGCCCAGGTCTCGGTGTGCATCCTCGGGCAAGGTACTGACTGCGACCTGCTCGCCCCCAACGCCTGTGAGCTTGGGCGCGAAGGTGGCCGTCCGGGCGGTTCGCACGCGATCAAGACCTGGCTTGTCATGGTCGAGGATTGCCCACTCCTGCCGATGCTGCAGATAGGTCCCCAGATGCTGCTGCAACGCCGCCCAATCATAACTCTCATGCCGGTAGCCCATCAGCGTACCGTCACGGCCCGCCAGCACCCGGCCATCGGGCGCGGTGATGCTGGTGATGTCCCCGGTCACCGGATCGAGCTTCGCGCTCCAGCCACCATCCCGCAGTTCCGAGCCATCCCTGAGCTCAGGCTCCGCTGCGGCAGTTAGTTCTTGCGACGCGGCCTGCGCGATAGCTTGGTCTGCCGGCGTAAGCTCGGCAACGGCGGTGTCGAGGTAGCCGCGCTGCTCCGCCCAGGATTTCTCTGCGTATTGGAAGCGGTAATCCGTTTGCCGCGCCTGCGCGAATTCCGGGCGGTCCCAGGCCGTCTCATCCCGGAGGTAGGTCTTGATGTCCACGCCCCAGGTGTGCTCGGCCACCATGGCGAGACCTCGCCCGAAAGCGAGCCGCTCCGGCGTCAGCGCCTCTTCGAAGCCGTCATAGACGCGCTGCAGCGCCCGGAACCGGGCAAGCTTTTCGGGATCGCTGGCGGTGCCGTAGATCCAGCTGTCGCCAATCTCCTTGGTGACGACGGGAAACTGCTCGCGCCGGGCCCACATCTCCGCGCCAAATGCGTCCAGCGTCGAGGCAACGATCTCTGCATCCGGTTGCTCGTGCCGCAGGTGCCGCAGTGCTTCCACCGTCTGGGCGACGCTTTGCGGGCCGACATTGTCGTTGGTGTGGGCAAAGCTCAGCCCCACATCGGCGCCGGCCGGGAAGTCAGTGGCGCCATAGGAGTTCTGGTACATCACCACCACTTCGCTGCCATCGGGCGCGCGCCACCGGAAGATTGGCGGCACCTCCGGCACGGGGCTCGCGGTATTGACGCCAAGATGGAGGAACCGCACGCCAGCCTCGGCCAGCAGCGGCACCATGCCCAGCGTATGACCTGGCACGTCGGTCATCTTGGCGGCGCTGGTGCTCTTTCCAAATCTTTGGTCCAATTCCCTTGCATAGCTCAGCCCGGCGCGGAACAGGGCAGGGGACATGAGTTCGGTGTGGGTGGTAAAGGGCAGGGCATGCCAGGTGATCAGCCCGCGCTCAATGGCTTGTTCCAGGCGCTTCACCCGTTCGGGCGATTGCGAGTTGAGATGATCCCAGATCAGCCAGGCGCCCGTGGTCCAGATGAACAGGGGCCGCTCCGGGTCCTCGGCATAGAAATGCTCGCCCGTGCTGATCGCCTGCGGAATGAACTGCTCATGATACTGCCGCCGGACCTTGGCGGCATGGTCGGTGAAACCAATGTCGAGATGCGTCTTGAAGATCAGGTGGATGCGCTTGTCGCTCATGGGTCAGCCTACGGTGCCGCGGACAACGAGGCTGGTCTGCAGCGTTTCTTGGAGGGAGGGAGCAGTCGGGTCGGCAAGGCGCCGGAGGATTAGCCGGACTAGCGCCCGAACGCGTTCGTTGAGGTCGAACTTCACCGTGGTCAGATTGTAGCTCTTCCAGTGCGACTGGGCGATGTCGTCGAAGCCGACCACCTTGACGTCCTCGGGCACGCGCAGCACCAGTTCATGCCGCAGGGCATCGATGGCCCCGAACGCGCCGACGTCATTGGCCGCAAAGATGGCATCCACGCCCTTGCCGATGCGGAACAGGTCGATCGTCGCCGCATAGGCCTTGTCGTAGCTGAAATCGCCAGGCGCCACGATCGGCGGAGCCATGCCGCGATCGGCAAGCACTTCACGCAGCATTGCCTCACGCGCCACGTTAGCTCGTGATTTGGCAACGCCCGATACATAGGCGATCCGCTTCACCCCATATCCCTGCAGCAGCGCCACGGCCTGTTCGACACCAGTCCGCTGCAACACGTTGAGCCGATCAAAGAGCGGCCCGTCGGCGGGTGGCGGCGCTTCTTCTCCCGGCCGCGCATAGTGAATGTAGATGGGCACGGCCCGGTCGAGGACGCGTGCCAGTGTCGTCGGCTTGACGTTCTCGACGAAGGCGATCACCGAGTCAGGATTGAAGCCGCGCATATAGGCCAAAAGCCGCTCGTCCATGCTGTAGTCGGTGCGTGTCTTGAACAGCAGCGTAGCGAACCCTTCGTTTTGCAGCGCTGTCGTCAGCGCGTCGATCTCCTGGCTTTCCCAGTGACTGCACACATCCGGCACGATAATCCCCACTAGGTGCGAGCGGCCACTGACCAGCGCCCGTGCTGCTCGGTCCGGCGTATAGTTTAGCTCCTGCGCAACCTTGAGGATCAGCGCCCGCTTCTCGGGCTTGAGCGAGGTGTGCGGGTTGAAGGCGCGCGACACCGCTACCCGCGAGACATTGGCGCGCCGGGCCACCATTTCGGCGGTGGCGCGCCGGGGCGCTAGACTGCCGCTCTCGCTCATCTCGTTCCTCCACACCACCATGTCAATGAAATCGTGTTCACTTCTCTCCGATGTGCCACGTCACCTGTCAAGCTGACGGTCGATGGCCCGGCTATACAATTCTTCCCAGATTGTCACAGCAGCTTCGCAAAACCTTGCCATGGGTGACAGTGCATCCACAGGGCGTTCTCCGTCGGCGAATTCTCCGCATTGACGGAAAATGAAAACGTGTTCATTCTTCACCGGTCTCTTAACGGCGTTGCCGGAGACCAACACCGGCTACCGGAGAATTCGGAGCCACCACATGGGAGGATTTTTGCGATGAGCAATCGTCTGCGTAGTCTTGCATTGGGTCTTGGCGCTGCCACGGCTCTGGTCGGCCCGGCCTTTGCCGTGGATCTCGATATTACCTGCCGCTGCGTGGTTGGCGGCGTCAACAGCGCCACCGCCGAGTGGATCGAAAACAGCGTCATTCCGGCGTTCGAGGAAGCCAATCCCGACGTCAACGTCACGCTCAACCAGTTTGGCGGCGAAGACGCCCAGCTCACCCAGCAGCTGGCGCTCGATTTCTCCACCGGCGCGGGTCCCGACGTCTCGGCTTTCGATGGTTTCCTGATCCCCAGCTTCGTAGAGGGAGGCCTGCTCAAGCCGCTCCACGAAGTCGCCGGCGAGGAAGTCAACGACTGGTCCGGCTGGGAAGCGTTGTCGGAAGGCTCGCGCGCCCTGATGGAATACCAGGGCGACTATTACGGCATTCCGCTCGGCACCGACGTGCGCATGCTTTACACGCGCAAGGACATGCTGGCCGAAGCTGGTATCGACGCCGACACCTGGCAGCCCACCTCATGGGAAGAGATCCTCGAGGCCGGCCGCGCGGTCAAGGAAGCCTTCCCAGAAAGTTTCCCCATCCAGCTCAACGCCGGCGTTGCCATGGGCGAAGCCACCACCATGCAGGGCTACTGGCTAGCGCTGCTCGGCACCGGCGAGCGCGTCATGCAGGACGGCAAGTACGTGGTCGAAAGCCAGGGCATTCTCGATACCCTCAACCTCTACAAGACCATCTATGTCGACGAAGAGCTCGGCGACCAACGCGCCCAGCTCCTGGCTGACGGCCGGAACCGCTCCTTCGCCAATTTCCGCGATGGCGTCACGGCACTGCTGTTGGAGGGCGATTACTTCTACCGCTCGGTCACCCCGGAGGGCTCCGAATTCGCCGTCGACAACCGTGATGAGGTCATGGGCTGGGCCAAGATCCCGGCGCAGGAACCCGGTGCTGGCATCAACGGCCAGGATTTCGTCACTATCTCGGGCGGCACGGGCTTTGTCCTCAATCCTGCCACCGAGCATCCGCAGGAAGCCTGGGCGCTGCTCTCGTTCATGAACGAGCCCGAAATGCAGAATGCCTTCCAGCAGCTGCAACCGCGCATCACTGCGCGCACCGATATCGAGATCCCCAACAGCCCGTTCCTGACCGAGGTCAGCCAGACGCTGCTCCCGCTCACCACGGCACGTCCGAACGATCCGGACTACAATGCGGTCTCGTCTGAAATCCAGCGCATGACCGAGTCCGTTGTTTCGGGCGAACTCTCGCCGGAAGAAGCCATGGCTCAGTACAAGTCTGCGGTCACCGCCATTGTTGGCGAGGAAAACACCGTCAGCCTGCTCTGATCGATGCTCCCGGCGCCCTCCTGATCCGCGGATCACCAGGCGCCGGGAGCGCTGTTTTCACGCTTCCTCCCTGGAAGGGCCGGGTGGGGGCGGCGCCAGCCGCAAGTTTCCAGACGCCCCACCCACGCTCTTCTCGGGAGCTTTCCCGTCATGCTCCGGAACACCCATGTCCACTGAAGCCGGCCAGCCCAGGCGCAAGGTCCGCAATTTTGCTCTGCTCTCCACGCGCGCCGGCGCCGCCTTCCTCACGCCTGCCGGGCTGCTGGTCGCGATCTTTGTCATCGCCCCCTTCTTCTGGGTGATCTTCGTCTCCTTCACTAACCGCACCTTGCTGGGACGGACCGCGCTCAACCCAGAGTTCGTCGGTTTCGCCAACTATTTTGCACTGTTCGATCCGTCCAACTTCTTCCAGCGCGGCCAGTTCGGCTTCTCACTGATCCTCACGACGCAATTCGTGCTCGCTTCGGCCTTGATCGGCCAGGCCCTCCTGGGGTTGCTTTTGGCCTGGCTCATCCAGACCGTGCCGCCCGTGATCAAGCGGATCACCGAGACCTTCGTTATTGCCGCCTGGATCCTCCCCGAAGTGGTGATCGGCTTTGCCTGGTTCGCCTTTCTCGATCGGGATCAGGGCACGCTCAACATGCTGCTCACGAGCCTGGGGCTGCCGCCCGGCGATTTCCTGCTCGACCAGCCCTTCTGGGTCATCGTGGTGTTCAACACCTGGCGCGGTGCTGCCTTCTCCATGATGCTGTTCAGTTCGGCCTTTTCCTCCATCCCGCCCAGCTACTTCCAGGCGGCAGATGTGGCAGGTGCATCCTCCTGGCAGAAGTTCCGCGATATCGGCCTGCCGCTTATTCGCGGCCACATCGTCACCGATCTCATCCTCATCACAATGTGGACGTTCAACACCTTCACGCCGTTCCTGCTCACCAATGGCGGGCCGAGCTATCGCACCGAACTGGTCAGCATCTACAACTACCGCGTGGCCTTCCAGGACTTCCAGTTCGGCAAGGGCGCAGCCGTGGGCGTCATCATGATGCTCATCAATCTCGCCTTTGCGCTGGTCTATCTCAGCATCGGCCGCAAAAAGAAGGCGCCCCGCACATGAAGCTGACCCTGCCGGCCTTCTTCGGGCGCCTCGCCTTTTCAGCCCTAGCCGCCTTGATCGGTGCCGCCTTTGCCTTGCCGCTCCTGTGGTTCATCTTTGCGCCCTTCAACGCGCGCGCAGAGCTGGGGCTCGCCATGCCCGAGCCGTGGACCCTCTCCAACTTCGTCACTGTGTTCGGCAACAACTTCGCCGTTCGGGCGCTCTGGAACAGTCTCATCCAGGCAGTGGGTGGCGTCATCCTCGTCGGGGCCGCCGCGACGCTGGCGGCCTACGCACTGTCGCGTTCATCCATCCCGGGCAAGGGTGCAGTCACTTATGTGCTGCTGCTTTTTTCCTCGGTCGTGTCGGGGTCGGCGGCCATGGTGCCGATCTTTCTCATCATCTCCTCGATGCGCCTGATCGACACTCACATCGCGGTGATCCTCACCTTCGCCGGCGGTCTCTTGCCGACCGCCATGTTCATCCTGCGCGACTTCATCGACTCCATCCCCAAATCCTATGAGGAAAGCGCCATGGTGGCTGGCGCGTCGCCGGTCCAGGCCTTCTTCGATGTGGCGCTGCCGGTCATCCGCCCTGGCATCGTAGTGGTGGTCGTCTGGGGCTTCGTAAACATCTGGGGCAGCTTCCTCATCCCATTTATTCTCCTGCGCAGCGACGATCAGATGCCAGCTTCAGTCGCCATCTACTCCTTCTATTCCGAAGCGGGCACGCCCATTGTCACACTGCTGGCAGCCTATTCGCTCATCTACTCACTCCCCGTCATCGCCCTTTATCTCTTCGTCAGCTGGAAGTTCGGCTTCCGGTTCTTTGGCGGCATCAAGGCCTAACCGCTCATGGCATCTGTCGAATTCCAGAACGTCACCAAAACCTTCAACAGCTTCAATGCTGTGGCCGATGTAAGCTTTTCCGTGGGCGATGGGGAGTTTGTCTGCCTGCTGGGCCCCTCCGGCTGCGGCAAGACCACCAGCCTGCGCATGATCGCCGGCCTCGAGACCCCGACCTCGGGAAAGGTGCTGATCGGTGACGAGGACGTCACCCATCATCATCCCAAGGACCGCCAGATCTCTATGGTCTTTCAGGATTATGCGCTCTATCCGCACATGAACCTGGCGGACAACATCGCCTATCCACTCAAGGTGCGGGGCGAAGCCGTGGCCAAACGTCATGGCCGCGCCAAGGAAGTGGCTGATGTGCTCAAGATTGGCCATCTGCTCGATCGGCTACCCAGCCAGATTTCCGGCGGCCAGCAACAGCGCACTTCGCTGGCTCGGGCCCTGGTCTATCCTTCCAAGGTCTATCTCTTCGACGAGCCGCTCTCGAACCTCGATGCCAAGCTGCGCCTCGAAGCGCGCGGCTTCCTCAACCACTTGCAGCGCGACATGGGCATGACGGCAATCTACGTCACCCATGACCAGGCCGAGGCAATGGCGCTCGCCACCCGCATCGCCGTGATGGACCAGGGCAAGATCGTTCAATACGCTTCGCCCATCGAGATCTACCGCCGCCCCTCCACCACCTTCGTGGCCAATTTCGTCGGCAACCCACCCATGAACCTGGTCGAGGTGGAGGCTGCGCAGCTCGAGGGGCAACTGCAATTGCGAGCCGACGGCATCTCCGTTTCGGCCCTGCCCATGTCCGATGCCATCGGCAAAGCGCTGGCCACCAGCCCCAAGCTCACGCTCGGCATTCGACCCGAACACCTGAACATTGGCGCGGGCAGCGGACCCAACACCATCGCGGGCGAACTGTTCGCCAACGAAAATATGGGGCCTGAAAGCCTCGTCACCATCGAGCGAGGCGGCGACAATCCACGCGTCACCGCCCGCATTTTCATCGATGACCACCTCGATATCGGCAAGAGCGTTCAGCTCGGCTTCGACAGCCAGCACGTCCACCTCTTCGACAGCACCGGCCACCGTATCCCGGCAGTGGGGGAGTGAATTGCGAGCGACCTCTATCCTAGCTGTGACCGAGTGGCTCCCTGACCGCGGGGGCGCCGATCAACCACAGATGCTCCTCCCCCTTTTAGGGGGAGGTTGGGTGGGGGTAGCCGCTAGGCTCCAACACGCGGGCGGCAGATGACCACCATCACCGCTCACATCACCCGCGCTGATCAGTCGGCCAATCCCTATTACTACATCCCCTTCGACGTACCGGTCGGCACCACCCGCATCGATGTCACACTCAGCTACCCCAAGGCCGAGGACTGCGTCATCGACCTGGGCGCCTTCGACCCGCGCGACACCGGCTACCCTGCCAATGAGGGCTTCCGCGGCTGGAGCGGTGGCGCTCGCGAGCATTTCTTCATCGCCACCGACGACGCCACGCCCGGCTATGTGCATGGCGAGATCCAGCCGGGCCGCTGGAATGTCATCCTGGGGCTCTACAAGATCCCCGAGCAGGGCGCCGAGGCCAGCGTCACCATCAGCCTCGACAACACCGAACGCCGCATCGAGCCGCAGCCGGCGCGTACCTTTCCGGTTCGCCAGGGGCGAGGGTGGTATCGCGGCGACCTTCACTGCCACACTTTCCATTCCGACGCGCGTGGCGCCCCTGAACTGCTGCACGAGGCAGCGCGGCAGGCCGGGCTCGATTTTCTCGCGGTAGCCGATCACAACACCATCACGCAGCGGCGTTACTTCCACCCACAATCCTCGCCGGACCTCGTCTTCGTCCGGGCCATGGAGGTCACCACCGCCACCGGCCACGCCAATGTCTATGGCGTGGACGAGTGGATCGACTTCCGCATGACACGACCCGCCGACGCCCACAAGCTGGCGCAACTGGTCCATGACAAGGGTGGGCTGCTCTCCATCAACCACGACAAACCAACCATCCCCTGGGACTACGACTTCCCTGAAGCGGACTGCCAGGAGGTCTGGCAGTCGACCTGGCTGGCCTGGAACTGGATCTCGCTCGAGCGCTACCAGCGGCGCCTCGCCGCAGGCATGAAGCTCTCCGCCATCGGCGGCTCGGACTTCCACCAGCCCGATCGCCTCATGCCGGAAGGTCCTCTGGTGCTGGCCCGACCCACCACCGTCCTGTGGCTCGATGAGCTTTCCGAAGATGCCATCCTCGGCGCCATGAAGCGCGGCCATGGCTACATCACCGAGAGCCCAACCGGTCCCCATCTCGAAATCAGCACCGGCACAACAGGTATGGGCGGCACTGCACCACAGTTAGACCAGGTTTGTGCAACAGTCCGAGGTGCAAAAGGGGACCTCCTGATGCTCATTGATGCAGTGGGAACCGTCCGCATCTCCACCATCGGCAGCGACGACTGGGCGATCACCTTAGTGCCTGAGCGGGCAGAGAAATTCCTGCGCGCCGAGATCGTCGCGGCCGCCAGTCGCGAGCGTCTTTTGGCCGAGCTAACGGCTGCCATGGGGGCGCGCGAGCTACCCTGGCAACTCAAGGGCAGCAATCTCGCCGAGCAACCCATTCGCCGCGCGATCAGCAATCCAATCTACGTGGACGGCTAAGCACTCAATCCTGGAAAACCGCCATGCTTATCGGCAACGCACCCTGCTCCTGGGGCATCAACTACCCAACCGGCAACACCTACTCCTGGCAGCAATACCTAGATGAAGTTGCCCAGGCCGGTTACCGAGGCACCGAGTTGGGGCCGTTCGGTTTTCTCCCCAACGATCCCATTCTCCTGCGCGAAGAATTGGCGCAGCGCGGCCTGACCATGATCGGCGCCACCCACGTCCACGCCTTCTCCGACGCCGCTTCGGGTCCGCAACTGCTCGCCACGTTGGCGGAGCTGGCTGACCTGCTCGTCAGCCTCGAAGCACAGCATCTGGTAGTCATGGACGAGTCCAATGCCTACCCGCCGGGCCAGGAGGGTGTGCTCGACGAGAGCGGATGGCAGGCGCTCACTGCCCTGTTAAGGGATGCACAGCAGGTGGTGGAAGGGGAGCATGGGCTCAAGCTCAGCTTTCACCCCCATATTGGCACCGCAGTCGAGCGGGAGGCGCAGATCGACCGGCTGCTCGCCGAAACAGACATCGATCTCTGTTTCGACACCGGGCACCACGCATTCTGGGACCAAGACCCAGTCGCCTACATGGAAAAGGTCTTCCCTCGCATCGCCTACATGCACCTCAAGAATGTGGATCCTACTGTCCGCGCGCGTGTCCTCGATGGCACGCTCTCGGTAGCAGAGTCTTATGGGGCAGGGGTGATGTGCCCGCTGCCTGACGGAGCGGTCGACATCCAGGCGGTGATGCGCGTGCTGCAGGCTCGCGCATTTACCGGCCCCATCGTGGTCGAACAGGACGTCGCCGAAACCATGAGCGAAACCCCGCTCGAGCTGGCCGCTCGCAACCTCGCTTTTATGAAGGCGATCACGCCATGAGCAACCCGATCAAGGTGGGGCTGATTGGCCTGGGTGAAGTCGCCCAGCTCATGCACCTGCCGCTGTTGGCGGACGACAGCCGCTTTCGCGTCACCGCGATCACCGACGTGTCGCCCAGCCTGGTCGGCTATGTGGCGGAGCGCTACGGCATTCCCACACGTCATCAGGACGCGGCGAGCCTGATCGCCGACCCGACCATCGACGCCGTTTTCATCCTGACGCCGGACCACCTGCACGCCGAGCTGCTGGAGCAGGCGATCCGGTCCGGCAAGCACGTCTTCATTGAAAAGCCCGCCTGTTTGACGGCCGAGCAGCTGCGCCCCATCCTCGACATCGCGCAAAGGCCCGGCCAGATCGTCTTCGTCGGCTACATGCGCCGGTTCTCGCGGCCCTTTCTTGAACTCAAGAAGCGCCTGCCGCCGCTCCCGGCCATTCGTCATGTTCGGGTGCGCGACATCATCCGCGAGGCGCCGTTCTTCGTCCGCCAGACCCGCAATGTCTTTAAACCCGACGACTTGGCGCCCGAACTCATCGCTGAAGGTCGGGCGCGGACCCAGTCCATGCTCCACTCGGTTATGGGCGAGGATTGCCCGCCCGACGCACTCCGTGCCTACCAAGTGCTCACGGGCCTCTCCTCCCACAGCTTTTCGGCCATGCGGGATCTGTTAGGCGCGCCAAAAAGCTGTTCTTACGCCGTTCAGCATGGCGGTGAAACTGTGGTTGCCGTTTTTGACTACGGCCATTTTACCGCGGTTTATGAAGCAGTTATCGACGAGGTTTCACGCTTTGATGCCGGTATCGAAGTGCTCACAAACAACCAGCATTTCAAGCTAAACTACGACACACCCTATATCCGCAACCTGCCCACGCGCCTGGAAATCACCACCTCCAGCGACAGCGAAACAGGCACCGAAATTATCGGGCCGGTTTACGAAGACCCTTTCCGCATCGAGCTCTCGGCCTTCTACGACAGCATCACTAGCGGCCAGCCCGGACGAACGACCCTCGAAGACTCCCTTCAGGATCTCATGCTGTTCAAGGACGTTGCCCGACACTTTCATTCGTCCAGCACATAGATTTCGACGTAGCGAGTAGCTCCTAGTGATTGCGCCACCTGATTGGGCTCTCTCCGGCGCGACAGTGAGCATACGGGCTGACTAATTCGATGATGCCAGTAGGTATGATTGGCACATGGCGATCAGCTGGCGTCGGATGTCCATCTGCACTGAGTGAGGCAGGTTGCGTTCGAACACATTGCGAACAGTGCCGAAGACCACCGATATCAGGGTGGTGTTCACGAGGGAAATGTCGGCATAGTGTGCATCTGAGGCACTCCCCAACATCGCCGCCGTAGCAGCATCCATGCGCGCAGAGAAAGCTCCGATGAGTGCCGAGTTATCGAGTTCGACGACGGAAGTGTAGAGCGCCCGAGTCACATCGCTGCGTTCTGTTTTGGCCTCCCAATAGGAGGTGACAAGGGCCTCCATCATTGTGGCTGTAGGGGCTCCGTGCTGCTCCAAGCACGCCCTCTCCATACGCTGGGCGAGTAGCTCGAGATATCGCTCGTTAAGCGCATAGAGCAACGCCTGTTTGTGCGGGAAGTACTGATACATGGTCCCGACCGAGACGCCGGCCCGAGCGGCGACTCGGGTCGTCGTCAACCGGTGTATGCCGTCGCTCAGCAAAACCTGAATAGTCGCCTCGAATATAGCTTCGACCGTGATCTCTGAGCGAGCCTGACGCGGCTTTTTCCGGGACTTCAGGTGCAAGGGGGGTGTTGCGTCCATATGCGAATCCTCAAAGCGAACAATCCTTCATATATTTCCGGTGGGTCCAAAACACCAATTGGAGAAGGATTTCCATGACAGATACGAACCGCATCGCCCTTGTCACCGGCGCCAAC
This sequence comes from Devosia sp. RR2S18, assembly GCF_030177755.1. Taxonomy (NCBI): domain Bacteria; kingdom Pseudomonadati; phylum Pseudomonadota; class Alphaproteobacteria; order Hyphomicrobiales; family Devosiaceae; genus Devosia; species Devosia rhizosphaerae. The sequence goes on along the minus strand of NZ_CP126539.1, from coordinate 2,454,075 downwards.
AAAGGGATCGGGCTGGAGATTGCACGCCAGCTTGCGCAGGCTGGTGTGACGGTTCTGCTCGGCGCGCGCGATACGGCGCGCGGAGAGCAGGCTGCATCCATGCTCGTCGCAGCAGCACTGACCGTCAAACCCATCAAAATCGACGTCAATGACAATGCTACCATCACCGCTGCCGCCGAAGAAATCTCAAACACTTACGGGCGGTTGGACATTCTGGTGAACAATGCCGGCATCGTGGATGCCGCTGACGGTCCACCGTCGGTCGCTGCGGTCGCTGCGGCCCGCAGGCTAATGGAGACCAATTTCCTAGGCACCCTCGCAGTCACCCAAGCCATGCTGCCCTTGCTGCGTCGATCCCAAGCTGGTCGGATCGTCAATCTCTCGACCACGTTGGGCTCGCTTGCAATCAACGGTGACCCAACCTCTCCGTACTATGATGCACGGTTGATCGGCTACAATGCCTCCAAGGCAGCGCTCAACATGCTTACGGTGCAGTTGGCAGCTGAACTCAAGGATGCACCGATCGTCGTCAACTCCGTGGCACCCGGCTACGTCAGAACGGACCTGACCGGCCACAACGGCTTCATGACGCCCGCTGAGGGCGCGCGCCTGCCGGTCGAATACGCCCTGCTAGGCGAGGATGCCGTTTCCGGCCGCTTTGTGGAACCACAGGGCACCGCTCCCTGGTAGCCTAACCAAAATTACGGCTCGGAGCGTTGACCGGGTAAAACGCACGCTTTACACTTCACTCCATGGACAAGCGCGAGATCATCATCGCCGGCGCGAGTAGTGTATTCGAGGCAAGTGGGTTCCGTGGGGTTGGCGTCGATGCAGTGCTCGCACCCTCGGGGGCGTCGACGCGCACGCTTTACAAGCACTTTGGCTCACGCGACGGATTAGTGCGAGCGGTGCTGGAGAAGCGGCATCGACACTTCATGGCGCGGCTGGAAGGGAAGAACCCAGCTGATCCTTTTGCGGACCTCTTCGACCAGTTGCAGCTTTGGCTGGATGAGCATGGGGCACGCGGCTGCATGCTGTTGCGGGCGCGCAGCGAATATGCCGGCGCTAGCGCGGAGATAGTGGCTCTTGTGCGCACGCAGAAGGCGGAATTCGAGCGCGAGATTGCCCGGCGCGTCGCTCAAAACCTGGGACGCGAAGATCCGGCTCTGGCGGTGCAGATATGGCTGCTGTTTGAAGGCGCGACGGCGGCGGCGAGTGTGTCGGCGAACGCCGTCGTGGGCGAAGCGAAGCGGGCGGCCAGCGCGCTTGTGGCTCTTGCAAAAGAGCGGTCGCAATGAGGGGCAAGGTCAACTTGGTTGCTGCCGCTTTCGCGCTCACCGCTCTCACCTATGGCCTGGCGCGGTTTGCCTATGGACTGATGCTGCCCGATATCCGTCGCGATCTCGCGATTGACGCGGCAGGTGCTGGATGGATTGGGGGTGGTGCCTTTGCTGCCTACTGTCTCGGCATCGGCGCAACATTCATGGTTGGCACCAAGTTTAGCTCTCGCCAGCAGACCGTTGTTGCCGGCATCCTTGCGGTCAGTGGCTTGGCGCTTGCCGCATCCGCAGCATCGGCCTGGACCCTGGGCTTGGCGATGGCACTGGCGGGCTTAAGCACTGGGCTGACCTCGCCACCCCTAGCAACAGCGGTGGCACAGACCTTCGACTCCATGCAGCGACCTCGGGCTAATGGCGCAATCAACGCCGGCACGGCCGCAGGCATCATCTTTTCTGGCGTTGCGGTCATCTTGTTTCCGGGCAGTTGGAGGGGCCTCTATATTCTCTTCGCGAGCATCGGTGCTGGCGTGAGCGTCTGGCTCATTTTCGTCATGCCTCAGCGCGCGAACGACGACCAAACCTCCAGAGTCTCGCTGCAGCATCTAAGCCGCGTTGGTACGGCCAAGCTGTGCATCAGCGCTCTGCTGGCGGGAGCAGCCAGCACTGCAGTTTGGACCTTTGGCGCTAATGTCCTGCGGGAGGATGCGCACTTCACAGACGTGCAGATTGCCACGGCGTGGATCGTGTTGGGCGTTGCCGGTATCGTCGGGATCGGAACGGGGATACTGACCGGGCGCTTCGGTACCGCTCGCGTTCACCGCTTCGCCATCGGCGGCATGGCGCTGTCGCTGGTCGGACTTGCGCTAGCGCCGCAAGCGCCATGGCTCGGCTTTGCGGTCATGGCCGTGTTCGGGTTCGCCTATATTGTGTCGAGCGGGGTATTCCTGTTGTGGGGCATCGAGCTCTATGCCGACCAGCCTGCATTCGGGCTGGGCCTGCCGTTCCTGATGCTTGCACTTGGGCAAACAATAGGCGCGCCGCTATTCGGGACGCTTTGGGACAACATGGGCAGCGCTCCAGCGCTCGGATGCTTCGCGGTTCTCATGTGCACGGCCTTGCTCTGGTCCCCTGGTCCCGCCGCCCCGCTTTGGCTTCATCGTCCCGTAGCTGGATAGCGTTTCCAGTTGAAGCCGAATGCACGAACAGCCAGGTGCGGAAGGGGCCCGACCGTGCCAGGCCCCGGCGCATCATGCGGGGTAAGCGGGCACGTCGAGGACCCAAGTCACGCCGAACTTGTCCTTGACCATCCCATAAAGCTTGGCCCAGCCGGACTGCGCCAGCGGTTGGATAATTGTTGCGCCCTCGGTGAGCTTTTTCCAATAGGCGGAGATCTCGTCAGCGTCAGCGCCCCGCACAGAAACGAAGAAGGGGATCTCGCCTGCATCGAAAGGCATGGCAGCGGGGACGTCGTACGCCATGAGGGCGAAACCGTCCGTCGAGACCACCTGACCCCAGCTGACTAGGTTCGCTTCCGCCTCATCTGTCGTGCCATAGGCCTGGGCGTGGGTGACGATGGCGACATCGCCTACGAACACGCTCGCATAGAAGCTCAACGCCTCGCGTGCCTGACCGCGGAAGTTGACGTGGGCGACTGTTTTCACTGCCATTTGCAGCTCCTTTGAGGTTTGGAATGCTGCGGGTATAAGGCAGTCCAACTGACACTTTCCGGCAGTTGGAGACATGGCCCGAACAGACCGGCTTTTTCGCCTGCTTCAACTCATGCGGCAGATGCCGCCACCCATCACGGCCGCCAGATTGGCCGAAGCCATGGAAGTTTCTCTGCGGTCGCTCTATCGCGACATCGATAGCCTCCGCGCTGCAGGCGCTCGAATCGAGGGGGAGCGTGGTTATGGCTATCGGCTGGTCGAAGACTACGCTCTGCCGCCGCAAACCTTTTCCAGGGAGGAAATCGAGGTCATCGCCCTCGGGCTCGCTGAAGTGAAGGCAATGCGGGACCCTGCCATGTCTGCGGCCGCAAACGCGGTACTGTCGAAGGTTGCTGCGACACTGCCCAGCGACCGCGAACAGCAACTCCTCCATGCGGTTTCTCGCGTTTATCGCCCGGACCGGCAGCTAAGCGCCCCAGTGTTTCTGGATGCCGTTCGGGAGGCCTGTTGGCATGAATACGCCCTCGACATCAGCTATTCTGACGGTGCCGGCGCCATCAGCAACCGGCGCATCCTGCCACTCGCCATCATGTACTCCGAACGGACGTTGACGGTTTTGGCCTGGTGCTGCTTGCGGCGGGATTTCCGCATGTTCCGGCTTGATCGCCTGCAGAGTGTCCGCAAGGGAGACGAGAACTTTCGCCCCCGCCGAGCCACGATGCTGCGAGACTACATAGCGCAACTGGAGACGGGCGGGACGAGAAGTGGGTGAGGTTCAGCCGTTCAGCACCTTAGCCATGGAAGCACCAATTTGCCCGCCGGCATAAGCCGTTCCGTAGTCACGGCGCGCGTCATCTGCCAAGGCGGCGAGTGACGGCAGAGACGATATCCTCCTGCACAGGGCTGCCGTCATGGGCGCCATTTCCTCAAAGACCGCACGAACCGAACTGAAGCGCTCGGTCATTGTGGTCCATAGGGTGGCGGTAATCACATCGGCTATGCCCGGCGTGCTGCCGCCTAGGATGTGGCCGGCATCGGCTTCAAGTCCATACCGCCGGCCAGTCTCTTCCCAGAGGCTCATCCATTTCTTGAGGCGCGGTACGTACTCCCGCCAGCGCTCTTCCGTCCACATCTGTTGGCCCCCGTTGAGGGTGATTTCGTCAATGACGTCGTTTGCATCATTGACGATTTTCATGGTCATTGCCCGCAGCTGCGGAGTGTCGGGGAGGAGCTCCAGCGCTTCGCCGAGATACAGGATAATGGCCGGCATTTCCGCGATGGCGAAATCGGCTTTTCGATCGATCAGCACGGGCGGTCCCATGAAGGGCACAGGCATGTCCGCAATTGGCCCCTCCATCAGATCAGCGATTTTTTGATCTCCGCCCTCGGTCCAAGTCGTGCCGGCAAATGCCAGGACAGCTCGTACGAACTGTCCACGAAAAGGGACGGACCAATACAGAAGCTCATAATCGGCCAATTCTTGTCTCCCGAACGTGCCGTTGCCAGTGAGGGCAACGCGGGTCATGGCGATGGGTTCGTTGCAGCGGCTCAAAGAGCCAGGCTTTCGAAGATGTCCGCCTCTGGGCGCTATCTACATCCAGTCACACAATTTTCTTGGCGCAGTTCCCGAATCGACTACGCTTCGAGACCTCGCGGCGAGAGGAAGTGACCGTGAAAATCGACCTGGCTCTGATCTCGCCGCCACTTCGCACCATTCTCGCAAAGTACCTCAAGACCGCTCGGCTGGCGTTGCTCGCAGTGCTTGTCACCACCATGGTTGGCACGCTCACCAGTATCGGCGCTCCCTATCTCTTCTCGCGGCTGATCGACCAGCTCAATTCCGCGACAATGGTCAGCGGTCTTGTCTGGGGCTTCATGGTCTACGCAGTCCTCATGGGAGCTGCCTACGCCTTTCAGCGGATGTCCAGCTTTCTGACATTCATGACGTCGGAGAGCCTGAACTTCGTCACGTCCACCTCGTTCTTCGCGAGACTGGTGGAGAAGACCTCGACCTTTTTTCTCGATCATAACCCGGCTGAGATCGAAAGTGCCCAGCACAAGGGTGCAAGCGCTCTCAACATAGTGGTGCAGTTTGCCCTCGCGGCGATCCTTCCCAGCGTCGCACAGCTTGTCCTGGCTCTTGGCCTGCTCGGGACCGTGCTGAACTTCGACATCGCGCTTATCGTATTTGCCTATGGCGTGGTGTACGTGGCGCTCGTTACCCATGCGACTTCGGTGACCCGGCCGCATCTCGACGAAGCCATCGAGCAATCCCAGGCAAGCTCACGCTTCATCGGCAACGCCATATCCTCAATGGAAACGCTGCGTCAGTTTCAGTCAGACCAGTGGATGATTGGCCAGTTCACAAGTCGTGAGCGATCGGTGCTCGAGGCCTTCGGGCGGTACGCGACGACCCAGGTGAAATATGCATCTGTTTTCGGCCTGGCGCTCACCGCACAGTTCGCCATCACCCTCTGGCTGCTGGTTCCGCGCGTCACGTCCGGCGAGTTGACGGTGGGGGATCTTGTCTTGTTCAACACGCTCCTTCTCCAACTCAACATGCCCTTCCAGATGATGGGGCAGGCCATCCAGCAGTTGGCCCAGTCCTACTCGAACTTCCTTCCTTTCGCCCGGATGTGGCAGGCAGAGGCTCATGTGGAACCGACGAGCCGCCATCCCTTCGCCCTCACCGAGGGCGTTGTCGCGTTCACCGAGGTCTCGTTCGTTTACCCCAATGGCCGCGGCCTTTCCCCAACCAGCTTCACCGCCCAGCGCGGCACCATCACCTACATCACGGGCGACACGGGCGCCGGCAAGTCCACTCTGTTCAAGTTGCTCTTGAAAGCCATGCCGCCGGCGAGCGGGACCATTACGGTCGACCGCACTGATCTCGATGCGGTCTCCCGCTCGGATTGGTTTGCCCAGGTGGCTGCGGTGCCGCAGGACATTGTGCTGTTGAATGATACGCTGGCGACCAACATCGTTCTGGGCCGCGCGTTCGACACGGCCCGCCTCCAACGCGCCGCCAAACGGGCAGCAATCCTCGACTTCATCGAAGGCTTGGATGCTGGTTTTGACACCATCGTCGGCGAGCGAGGCCTGAAGCTCTCCGGTGGCGAACGCCAGCGCATCGCCATTGCTCGCGCGCTCTATGGCGACCCCGCTATCGTGCTGCTGGATGAAGCCAATTCAGCGCTCGACGCCGAGTCGGAAAAGTCCATCATGGACCAATTGCGGCTCATCAGGGATGAAGTCACCATTATAGCGATCACCCACCGTCTCAGTGTCATCGCACCCGACGACAAGGTCGTCAGAATTGGGCTGCAGCGGAAGTAGGGGAGTAAAATTGCGCGAGTAGCATAGTCCAGTAGCGCAGTTCCCTCGAACCAACGATCACGTTAGTTCTGCGGCGGAACTGAACCGACTTGCATCCTGCCACCTCTAGGCCTACATGCGGCTGCCCGATCATGTCGATCGGGTACGTTCTCAGGGCGGGGTGCAATTCCCCACCGGCGGTGTTTGTGCCATTTGGCGCATCAGCCCGCGAGCGCTCTCCTGATGGAGAGGTCAGCAGACTCGGTTCAATTCCGAGGCCGACGGTATAGTCCGGATGGAAGAGAACAGATGACGTGAGCGGCGACCCTTCGTTTCGGAGGGGCGCTTTTCCTGTCATTGGCCCTGAGTTCGTCACCTAGATGAGGACGAACATGGGGCGAAACCAGACAGATCCCAACCTTTCCCTGAGCGGCGCCATATTAGCGCGCGCTTTTGCGCGGGCAATCGAAGCTGCCAAGGCGTTCGAAGGCGCCACGGCACCCAATCCTCCCGTGGGCTGCGTCTTACTCGATGCGCAGGGAAACGAACTTGCCATCGCGGCCCACCAGAAAGCTGGCGAGCGACACGCCGAAGCCCTTGCCATTAGCCTCTGTCGCCAAGCAGGGTTGGTCGAGCGCATCCATACCGTCGTGGTGACGCTCGAGCCTTGCAATCACACCGGGCGCACACCGCCTTGCACCGATGCAATTCTCTCCACCCCAGCGCGCGCCGTCTGGATCGGCAGCCAAGATCCCAATGACAGCGTGGTAGGTTCTGGGGGCGAGCGCCTGCGGGACGCAGGGCTGGAGGTGCATTACCTTGCCGATCTCCAGCATCCGCGCCGAGCCGAGCTCTTGCCAGTGGCAGAGCGGCTTATCGCGCCATTTCATAAGCGCATCCGCACCGGCTTGCCCTGGGTGACGGTCAAACGGGCGGTGCGGCCAGATGGCAGCATGATACCCCCTGCAGGACAGAAGACCTTCACCTCACCGCGCTCCTTGACCTTTGCCCATCACCTGCGCCGGCGGGCGGATGTGATCGCGACGGGTTCGGGCACCATACTCGCTGACAATCCGGAGTTTACCGTTCGGCACGTGCCGGACGTCCTCCACAAGCATCGACTGCTGGCGATCTTTGACCGAGAAAGGCGCGTTCCTGCCGCTTACCTCAATGCGGCCCGAGAGCGCGGCTTCAGCGTGTCGATCGAGGACGCGTTGCCCGCAGCCTTCCGCCGCTTTGCCGAGGAGGGAGCACTGGAGGTGCTAGTCGAGGCGGGTCCACGCCTAACCGCCGAGGTGCTCAAGAGTTCGCTTTGGGACGAGCTCATTCTCATCGAGCAGGGCGGATCCTCCGGATCAGAAGACCGCATCACCATTCATCCGCGCGACGGCGCACTGCATGAGCTAACGGAAAAGGACCACGATGTTCTCGGGCATAATTGAGAAACTGGGACGTGTCACAACCATAGAGCGCCAAGGCGGAAGCCTCGTGCTGCAGCTTGAGACCGGCTATCCTGATCTAGAGCTGGGGGAGAGCGTCGCGGTCAACGGCGTCTGCTTGACCGTGACCGCGTTCGCGTCAGAAGGGATGGCGACGTTCTTCGTCAGTCCCGAGACGATCGATCGAACCAATTTGGGGCGGTTGGCGCCCGGAAAGCTCGTCAACCTGGAGCGCTCCGTCCGCCTGGAAACCCGGCTTTCGGGACATCTGGTGCAAGGCCATGTGGATGGCACAGCCTTTCTGAGCGCGATCTTGCCCGAAGCGGGATCGCGTCGTCTCGAGTTCCAGATTCCAGCGGAGCTGGCGCGCTACTGCGTCGAGAAGGGCTCCATTGCCCTCAATGGCATAAGCCTCACGGTCAACGGGATCACCGATGCGGTGTCCGGCAAAGCGTCGCTCTTTGTGACCATAATTCCCCACACCTGGGATCACACCAACCTGCAGTCCATTGAGGTCGGTGACGCCCTCAACGTCGAAGTCGACGTCATTGCCAAATATGTGGAGCGCCTATGTCAGCCCTATCCAAAGCACTAGCCGACCTCCGCTCCGGCAAGATGGTCGTGCTAGTGGACGATGAAGACCGCGAGAACGAGGGCGACCTCATCCTGGCAGCCCAGCATGTGACGCCCGAAGCGATCAACTTCATGGCCATGCAGGGCAGGGGATTGATCTGTCTGGCGCTGGAAGGTGCCCAGGTGGATCGGCTTGGCTTGCCGCCTATGGTATCAGCCAATCGTGCCCGCCGGGCCACCGCGTTCACGATCTCAATCGAAGCGCGCGACGGCATCACCACGGGCATCTCGGCGCATGACCGGGCCAGAACCATTCAGGTCGCCGCCGATCCCGCCGTCAATCCTATGGACGTCGTCTCACCGGGCCATGTGTTTCCTCTTCGCAGTGCGGATGGTGGTGTTCTGGTCCGTAACGGGCATACCGAGGGCTCGATTGATCTCATGCGACTTGCCGGGCTGCAGCGCTCAGCCGTTATCTGCGAGGTGATGCGAGACGACGGGCAGATGGCCCGCAGGCCGGATCTGGAGGCGTTCGCGCTCCGCCACGGACTGGCCGTGGTAAGCATCAGGGACATTGTCGATCATCGGCTGCGCACCGAGAAGCTGATCGAGGAAGTCGGTAGTGCCGAACTGCCCACGGTTTTTTCCGACGAGCCCATGCGGGTTCATGCATTCCGGTCCATCTTGGATGGCAGCGAGCACGTCGCTGTGGTCAAGCACCCATTGCCTGACATACCCTTGGTTCGGCTGCATTCAGAGTGTCTGACCGGCGATGCTCTGGGTTCACTGCGGTGTGACTGCGGCCCTCAGCTTCAGGAGGCAATGCGCCTGATTTCTGGGAGCGAGGGCGGCGCCCTCATCTATCTGCGGGGGCAGGAGGGGCGCGGTATTGGTCTCGCCAACAAGATCCGGGCCTATGCGCTGCAAGACAAGGGCCAGGACACTTACGACGCCAACACGACCCTGGGCTTCGCCCCCGACGCTCGGGATTACGGCATGGCGGCGCAAATACTCCAGTCGCTGGGCATCAAGCAACTCGATCTCTTGAGCAACAATCCGGCCAAGGCCACGGCGCTGGAGCACCTCGGTGTCTCCGTGCGCGAGATGCGGCCGCTCGTCATTCCACCCAATCCATTCAATCAAGCCTATCTCGCCACCAAGCGCGAGAAGTTTGGGCACACCTTCACCCATCAATAGGATTCCGCCATGTCTGACAACACTGTGACCGCCACCACGCGGCTGGCCATCATCGTGAGCCGCTTCAATGAAGAGGTCACCTCCGGTTTGCGGAACGGGGCGATTGCCTATCTTGCTGAACAGGGCCTCTCGGTAGGCGACGATAACGTTTATTCGGCCCCGGGAGCATTCGAGATCCCGCTAATCGCGCAGAAGCTGGCTCAGAGTGGCCGCTTCGATGGAGTGATCTGCCTCGGCTGCGTCATCAAGGGCGACACCGCCCATTTCGAGTACATCAGCGAAGCGGCGAGCATGGGGCTGATGTCGGCTTCGCTCGCCACCGGCGTGCCTCTGACGTTCGGCATTCTCACCACCTATACCGACGAACAGGCAATCGTCAGGAGCCGGGACGACGCCCACAACAAGGGCCGGGAAGCCGCCGCAGCCTGTGTCGAGGCGCTGGCGACCATCCGATCGATTTGAGTGCAAGGCGCAACTAACTGCTTAGAGGGGAGAACCTACTGCTCCGGGTAGGGGCTTTTCCCAAGCAAACGGGCCAGATGTGTCGCGTTTTTCGCCAGCGCTTTGGTGGCACTCGCTACCATTTCGGGGGTCTCTTCCAGCTTGTTGTAGTCCGTCGACCCCATGGCCTCACCCACCCAATAGCTCACTGCATTCGCGGGCAGGGTGAAGCCGACATCGTTGAGGGCTTGGTAAAGCTCTGCTGAAACGTGGTGGGCGCCATCCTCATTGCCCACCACGACCACGCCGGCCACGATACCGTAGGAAACCAGCCGCCCCGCGTCATCTTTTTCCCCGAGGAAAGCGTCCATGCGCTCCAGCACCCGCTTGCAGACGCTGGAGGGCTGCCCGAGCCAAATAGGCGTTCCCACAATCAGGATGTCGCTATCGAGAATGCGCCGGCGTAGCTGTGGCCACTGGTCGCCATTGCCTTCATCCGAACTCACACCTGGTTTGACGTCGAAGTCGGCAACTCGGAGGATTTCACCCTCCACGCCTTCCTGGCGAAAGGCCTCCAGCACTTGGCTTAGAAGGAGATCGGTAGAAGACGGCGAGCCCGACGACTTCAAGGTACAGTTCAGTGCAATGGCACTTAGCGGCATGTCATAACTCCTTGTGGCGAACCTGGCCCAGCACGAGCGGTGCGAGTGTCCGGCCCAACCGCTGCCCTGAAGCGACGTGCCCGACCAATTCGGTGGTCAGGTACTCAACCAGCCCGCTGCCAAGCCGTTCCACTGAGGGAGCGCGCCGAGATCCACTCCATGTGTCTGGCAGCTCCTGTTCGCTGATGGGCGCACCAAAGATCTGGTGCTGAGCAAAGAACAAAGCCGCCCCGTTAGACTGGGCGGCTTGCTGGTTGAGAGTGCGCGATGCGCTGAGACTATTGCCTCAGTTCTGGCCCCGGAGCGTTTTACGGGCGCCGGCTGCGGCGCGTTTGAAGATGGCAAGACGCCGTTCATCTTCATCGGCAGACCACATGGGGTCGACCTTCTGTTCCTTGTCTTCCGGCGCTCGTGCGCGACGGACGTCCTGATAGTGCTCGACGTGCATTTGAGATCCTCTCTGTGGCTGAGGAGAATCATGGGCCCGTATGGTTACCGGAACGTTACCAAATATCATTGGTGAGAATGGCTGCTGTCTATTCGGCGACCGGTAACACTCTGGTAACCGATGGCGAAGCCGCAAGGCGGCTCGGTATGGCTCAAAGCCTAGTCAGCAAAGCTGAGAAGGACACTGCCAGCCTTCTGACCCGAGCCGACACACGCACCGCACAGTCGGTGCGGTTCACCGTTGCCGCATGGACCTGCACGACGACACCGCCCTCAGCGGGCACTGGCATCGGGGCTTGCCTTACGCTCACAACTTCGGGCCCGCCATAGATCTCGCGATACGAGGTCTTCATTGCTCGCTCCCCAGCGCCGGCATGGCACCGAGTGCACCATAGAGCCAATTGCACCGGAGTGACCGGCGAAAGTCGGGGGGTGAGACCTCGGCACTTGGATAGATTCAAGTCGCCGGAAATGAACTCGATAACTGCAGAAAGAGAACCCAACAGGACTGTTCGGCTCAGCCCTTGAAATGGTTGGTACGCCCAAGGGGAATCGAACCCCTGTTTACGCCGTGAGAGGGCGTCGTCCTGACCGCTAGACGATGGGCGCGGAACCAATGCGCTCAGTGTTAAACCGAACACCAATCCCCAGCAAGGGGGGTGGTACGCCCTAGGGGAATCGAACCCCTCTCTGCACCGTGAAAGGGTGCCGTCCTAACCGATAGACGAAGGGCGCCTAAGCGCGTGACGGTCGTATAGAGGGCTGATTTTGTTTGTGCAACCCATTTGCGCCATCAAGAGCGATTTTTTCAACAGCCTGAAAAAGTGACCGGCCGGTTGTAGCCCCGGGGCCGGTCGCGCACGTCCACATGGATGAACTGCCGGCCGGGATAACAGCCCAATCCACCGACGGCGCTGGTCCGCATCGCAAAGGCGATCAGCTGGCGCTTGTCGACACCGGGGATGTGGAAGTCGGCCGCCATGCACTTGGTGTGATAAGAATTGCTAGCCCCGCCAGCCTTGCCGTTGTGATAGGTATCACGATAGCCCGAGTTCATGATGACCTTGCGCCCGAAATGGCCTTCGAACTCCCAGATCAGGAAGCGCAGCTTGGGCGACAGGCAGAGAGCATTCACCTCATTGGACGACACGAACGTGCCCCAGTCGGTGCGCTTGCCCGAATAGGCCGAGCCGTTGGAGCTAGCAAACATTGCCATGGGCACGCAGGCTCCCAGGGTTAGGACGCAGCCTAGGATGGCAGCCATGGATCTAATGGTGGAGGTGGTGGACTTCATCGCAACTTCCCCAAGCCTGGTGTTGCGCTTTGGCAACAAACAAGAACAGGTCATGTGAAGTCGCTAAAATACGCTGGGTTTCGCTAACCTCAGGCTAACCCTCGTGGTTAGCGAAACCTTTCGCGTCAGCTCCGGGTGCTGATCAGGGGTGGTTTACCACTGACCGGTATTGGGCATGGACACCCAAGGCTCCTGCGGCGGCAGCGTGCCGTCCTGGATCAGCTCGACCGAGATGCCATCGGGAGACCGGACAAACGCCATATGGCCATCGCGCGGCGGACGGTTAATAGTCACGCCCATGTCCATGAGGTGCTGGCAGAGCTGGTAGATGTCTTTGACGCGGTAGGCGAGATGCCCGAAATTGCGCCCGCCGGTATATTCCTCCGGATCCCAGTTGTAGGTCAGTTCTACCTCGCCAGCAGTGTCGCCGGGCGCGCGCAGGAAGATAAGGGTGAAGCGGCCTTTTTCGTTGTCGGTGCGGCGTACTTCCTCAAGGCCGAGGCCTTCGCAATAGAACCGCAGGCTCTCCTCGACATTGCTGACCCGAACCATGGTGTGCAGGTATTTCATGGGCGTTCTCCTTGGCTGACATGTGGAGTAGGGGGTACCAACCCTGCCGCTCCCCCGCAACACCAACAAAAACAGAAACGCCTTCTTAACTTTTGCCGTTGAATCGGCCACACTGATTTGGTTTTGTGGGAGTACCTCGCGGCGGCGGGGCGAGTACGAAGGGCTGATGGGATCATGGGGGCCAAGTTCAGGGGCGATGGCGAAATGCCTGCGACCGCAGCGGCGGAGGCTGGCGTGATGAGCCATGCCGATGCGCCCGGCAGCGAGCTGGACACGATTGAAATCTCGGGCTCCATCAAATGGTTCGACGCCGGTAAAGGCTTCGGTTTCATCGTGCCCGACAATGGCATGCCCGATGTTCTGCTGCACGTAACCTGCCTGCGCCGCGACGGCTACCAGACCGCTTATGAGGGCGCGCGTATCGTCGTCGAGGCGCTCAACCGTCCGGGCGGCCTACAGGCGTTCCGCATCGTCTCTATGGATGAGTCGACCGCTCGCCACCCGGCGCAAATGCCGGCGCCGCGCACCCATGTGGTGGTTGAGCCAACCTCCAACATGGTTCGGCTCGAGGTGAAGTGGTTCAACCGCATTCGGGGCTTCGGCTTTCTCTCCGAAGGGGAAGGGTCGCCGGACGTTTTCGTGCACATGGAGACGCTGCGCCGCTTCGGCATTACGGAATTGCGGCCGGGGCAACACGTGCTGGTTCGCTACGGAAACGGACCTAAAGGCCTTATGGTCGCCGAAATCAGGCCGGATGGATGGGGCGACGCGCCCTCATCGCACTAGGAAACTCTCCATGACCATGTCGCTTTCGTTCTTTGCTCCGGTGCTGCGCAGTGCCGGGGTGGCGGGTTTCGCGCTCGCTTTGACGGTTGCATCGCATGCCGATGAGAGCCGCTTGGTGCTCCACACCGAAACGGGTGAACATGTCTTCGATGTCGAGCTGGTCGATACGCCCGAAAGTCGCGCTCAGGGTCTAATGTTCCGCACTGAACTGGCGGACAACGCGGGCATGCTGTTCGATTTCAAAGAAGAGCGGCCGGTTGCCTTTTGGATGCGAAATACGTTCATCCCGCTCGACATGATTTTTGTCCGCGCGGACGGCGTGGTGAGCAACGTCCATGTCAATGCGCGCCCGCAGGACCCCACCTCGATCCCTTCCGAAGGGCCGGTGCAGTTTGTGCTCGAAATCCCAGGTGGTCGATCCCTGGAGATCGGCCTCAAGGCTGGCGACCGGATGGAACACGAGCGGGTAGACGCAGCAGAATAGACGTCGCTAGAGCCGGTGGATGACCATGCAGTCGATCACCGCCCACAGGTGAAGGCTGGCGCCGCCCACCACGAAAACGTGCCACAGAGCGTTCTGGAACTTCAACTTCTCCCACAGGTGGAAGATGATGCCCAACGAGTAAGTCACACCGCCCGCGAGCAGCAGCCAAAGAGTGGTTTCAGGCAGCGTCTGTGCGAGCGACTGGAAGACCAGCACACCGCTCCAGCCGATGGCGAGGTAGAGCGCGATAGCTAGGCGTCCGAACCGCTCGGGAATAATAAGCTTCAGCGCCACGCCGATGAGGGACGCGCCCCAAACGAAGGTGGTCATGGCCATCCCCACCGGCGTGCCGCCGATCACCGCAAGGAACGGAGTGTAAGTGCCGGCAATAAAGAGAAAGATTGCGGCCTGATCGAAGCGGGCGAGCCACTTTTTGACCGGGGATACCGGCCACAGATTGTAGGCAAAGGAAATACCGAGAACCGCCAGCAGCGTCCCGACATAAACCGACAGCGCCGGTACCGCATCGGGTGCGGTTTGGGTGGTGGCGAGCGTCAGCAGGATGGAACCGGCGGCAGCCGCCCCGATCAGCCCCAGCAGGTGCACTATGCTGTCAGCTACCTTCTCGGCGAAGGTATATGGCCTCTGCTCTCGGCTCCACCACGAGTATGATTTGGTATTCTGCAAGACAACGAAACTCCTGGCGCACAGCATGGCAGGGAAAGATGGCGGTTGTGTTGCGGGCACAACCAAAACGTCGACATCCCTATCGCGCGCATAACGTCCGTGGTGTACAACCGGTTTCCTGCGCTCTCAGCTTCTTGACGAGTAATCAAGGCGTTACCATAAGAAGCCAAACGAGTGTGCCCATGTCTCCTGTTTCCCTGTTCAACGCTTTGGCGGATCCTACCCGCTGCAAAATCGTCGAGATGTTGCAAGAGGGGCCACAACCCGTTCACGTGCTCTCGGCTGAATTCCGGATCAGCCGACCGGCCATCTCACGCCATCTGCGGGTGCTGAAATCGGCCAAGGTGATCGGCCTCACCAAAAAGGGACGCGAGAACCGCTACCGGCTCCTGCCTAACCGGCTCACGCCAGCTCAGCAATGGCTGGACAAAATCATGACCCCTGCAACTCCGGTGCCAGCGCCACAGATCATCATTGCATCCACGCCCGAGCCAGCAGCACTGGCGGCAAAGCGAGCGGCTTCCAAGACGATCAAGGAGATCAAGGCGGACCCGCAGTCGCAAATGGGCTTCGACTTCTAAATTCAACACCTTGCTGTGGATCGGCGGAGGGTGAAGCGAGCCGCTGGTCGTTAACGAGTGGTTTACCCATCTTGTTGAGAGGCCAGAAAGGGTATGAGCTCAGCGCGTTGGGAAACATGGCTATCGCGCGGAGGTTCGATGGTGCCCCGCTTCTATCTGATCATCGTCTTGGCGCTCGCCGGCTGGGTTGCGCTCATCGGCATCGGCTGGCTTATGTGGGAACTGCTCTAGCCCGCTAGCTCTTGTCTCCGCGCTCTTGCTTGAACGCCTGAATGAAACGATCAACGGTTGGCCCTCGCGCCAATTGTGGCGCTTTGCTCGACTGTGTGGGTCTAGGTAGCGACGAGCGCTGATGCCGCGCTAGCCACCATTGTCCCACCAGGAAATATGTAGTTCCCGCTGCCGCCCCGGCAATCAGTGCCAAGATGAACTGGATCAGCATCAGCGTGCGCTCCGCTCGAGCAGAGCTCTCCTTCTGGTGACATACTCCGGGCCAAACTGCAGGCCAGCGCAGCTCTGCAGCCATGGCGGTTCCGCACTATCGACGTCATCGCGCCGAGCCACAACTCACGGACCTAAGACTGGTAAACGGGCAAGCTTCTACGTCGATTGCTCCCATCCCGAGCGGCTCAGCGCATATCGAAACTGCTGCCTTGTTTGGCCATGAATCGGCAACCCTACGCTGCTGTCCCCCTAAATCAGGGCATCCAAATTTGCGCGAGCAACGTTGGAGTTTTGTGAGAGTGGAGGTCACAATGGTTCTGCGGTTTATGTCTTGCGTCTTGGTTGGAACCACAGGAATGCTGGCGATGGCGCCTGCCTTGAGCGCAGAGGTCGAGCTCAACCTCTCCGGCTCGGCCTACGAGGGCGGTCCCGCCTTTGAAGCGGCCATTGGGGGACAGGTGGTCGGCACAGGCACGGTCGAGAACCCCGTGCCGGAAGGTACATCCTTTCGCTTCGAGGTGGACGACCAAGTGCTCGCGGGCGCCGGTGATTTCACCGTGCGGCTCACCAATGATTATTCGGAAGGCGAAGGGCAGGACCGCAATCTCAGCATTCTGGCCGCGCGTGTCGGCGCGGTGGGCCTCACGCCTGAAGATTTCATCCTTACCAGCGGCAGCGAGCCCATCGAGCGCGACGCTGGTGCCGGCGTGCAGATATGGTCAGGCGACGAAACCGCCGTCGCCAATGCGCCAGAGGGCGGGTGGATCGGAGCGGGTGCCGCAAGCGACCGTGAGGGGCAGGGGGCGCCCGCTGCCTGCACCGCCGGCGCTGAGGTCACCGGCTTTGCCCGCAATGAATTTGTCCCCGAAACCGACCCCTCCGGCAATCTTGGCAATCTCGCCAGCCAAGCGATCAGCGGCGCCTGCTCGGTGACGATCACCGGCTATGCCGATGAGACAGGCTCGGACGTGACCAATCGCCGGATCACCGCGGCCCGGGCCGGGGCGGTGCTCGACCAACTCCTTGAGAGCGGCGCCGATTTCCCTGCGGCCAACATCGTGCCCACCGAGGGCACGACCGAATTCGGCGCCGATCCAGCGGCTAACCGCCGGGTAAACGTGCAATTGTGGAGCCCGCAAGCCATATCCAGCGGCCCGGTTGCCGGCCTGCTGGGCGACGGTCAGGACGCTGGGCTCGAACAGGCGCTGATCCTGGGCTGGCAGTCCAATGGCGAGCTCTACATCCGCTCCAGCAACACCGATCCGAAAGAGGTGCTCTGGCTGTTGGAGCAGGCCAAGGCTAAGGTGCTGGCGGGCGAGCCGATTCAGGGTCCTGGAGAGTAGCGTCCGGCTGCACGCGAGAGGTCACCTTGTCCCGCCCCCGTTCCCGCTTTGAGGCGCAAAAGCCTTGGACACCCCTGCCGTTTTCGCCTTTGCATGAGGCGCTGTGGCAGTTCCTGTGCACGGCCTGCCTGGTGTTCGGAGCCTGGTACATCGGCTGGCGCTGGCTGTTCTCCATCAATTTCGATGCGCTGTGGTTTTCCATTCCGCTGCTCGTGGCCGAAACTGGCGCCTTCATTGGCCTGGTGCTCTTTACCATCAATCTGTGGTCGGCTCGGTCGCCACGCCCGCCAGCGCTGCCTGAAACCGTTCGCGATTGCAGCGATGATCCGGAGGTGCCGGATCGGCCGCTATCGATCGACGTCTTTTTTGCCACCTACAGCGAGGATCCCGAACTGGTTCGCCTGGGGCTGCGCGCCGCCCAGCAACTCCGCTATCCCTATCCAATCGATCTCAAGGTGCATGTGCTCGATGACGGCAAGCGCCCGGCGATGGAGGCCGTCGCGGCCGAGGAGGGTGTCAACTACATCACTCGCACCGACAATGTGGGGTTTAAGGCAGGCAATCTGCGCAACGCCATGACCCTTACCTCCGGCGACTTTATCCTGATCTGCGATGCCGACATGATCCCGTTTCCGACCTTCTTGGAGGAGACGCTGGGTTATTTCCGCGACCCCAAAATGGCCTGGGTGCAGACGCCGCAATGGTTCTACGACGTGCCGCCAGGCGTGCCTCTGCCGGCCAAGCTTGAACGCCGGCTCGGCAAGCCGGGTGCATGGCTAGGCCGCGGGATCGAGCGGCTGATCGGGCCGGTACAACTGGGCGAGGATCCCTTCGCCAACGATCCGCAATTGTTTTTTGACGTCATTCTGCGCCGCCGCAACTGGGCCAATGCGAGTTTCTGCTGCGGTGCCGGGTCCATCCACCGGCGCGAGGCGGTCATGGAGTCGGCCCTGCGCCAATGGTCAGATGCGATCGAAGCAGCTGCCGGCCGCAACGAAGCGGCCGCGCGTCGTCTCACAGGGGAAGAGGCAATCTCGGACACCCTGCGGAGCGCCATGCGCTGGCAGGGCGCCCTTGATGAGGAGTTTCAGCCCTACAAGTTTCATGTCTCGGAAGACATCTACACATCCCTGACCCTGCATTCCGACCGCGAGCGGGGCTGGAAATCGGTACTCCATCCAGTGGTTCAGGCCCGCATGCTCTCACCCAACGACCTTCTCAGTTGGACGGTGCAGCGCTTCAAATACGCTGGCGGCACGCTCGACATCTTCGTCAACGACAGCCCCTTCTTCCGCAAGGGCCTGACGCTCTGGCAGAAGCTCATGTATGCGGCCACCTTCTATTCCTATCTGTCACCGATCTGGAATGTGATCTTCATCGTCTCACCGATAGTTTTCCTGTTCACCGGCATCGTGCCAGTTGCCGGCTATACACTCGATTTCTTCATCCACATCTCGCCCTTCCTGCTGCTGAATGAATTGTCCAAGCTTGTTGCTGTGTGGGGTAATTCCAACAGCAAAGGGCGCGCTTGGTATCTCGCCACCTTTCCCCTCAACTTGCAGGCGCTCTGGGCCATCATCCGACGCCAAAAGATTTCGTTCCCGGTCACTCCCAAGGATCGGCAGGTCGGCACCTATGGCCGCTTGGTGCGCTGGCAAATGGCAGTGGTCGTTTTGACCTTGAGCGGGCTTGTCTGGGGGTGGGGAGCGTACACCTTCGAAATTCCGGGCTATACGCTAGGAGCGATGATCGCGAACACGCTTTGGGGGCTCAGCAATGCGGTTTCGATGCTCCCCATCATCCGGGCAGCCTATTGGCAGCCTGATGCCGAGTTCGAAGCCGATATCGTCTCGGGCAAGATGCAGGGCGAGGCGGTCTGAATTGGTCTGTGTAGGAACTAGGTGCATCACATGAGTTTCAGCGAAGCCCTGTTGCGGGTCCGGGGGCAGCTCGCGTTTTTGTTGGCGTTGGTGTGCTCGACCGCGGTGATCATCTATCTTGAGGCCCTGGATGCCGAGGCTCGCATCCGCGATCAAGTCGTGGCGCAAGTGGCGGTCACCGGAGAGCTACCGGACCGGTCAACAGGGTTGTCTAAGTCCGCGCGTGATGCTCTCGAACTGGCCCGGTCAGACTTCGAGCGAGACCCTGAGGTCCCGCTACATCAGGCGGCTCTTCTAAACGCAGTGGTTCTTGCAACGGCAAATGGCGTGGACACAGCCGACGCACTCCTTGGGGACGCTGGCCGCGTGCTAGCCATGCTGGAACAGGGCAGCGGACAGCAGGTTCGGACGCTCGCACCCGCGCTCGGCCTCCTTGCTACAGCCGTTCCGGAGCTTGAGCCCCGCGTTCTGGCACTACTGAACGCGCGTGCCGGGGTTTTCGAATAGCTTGGTCAGGGTCAGCCGATTGATGCCGGATTGAGAAGAGTAGCTGATCTCATCCATCGTCATCTTGATCAGCGACAATCCCATTCCGCCTTCTGGTAGCTCGTCGAGATTTTCAGGATTGAAATCGAACAGCGCTGCCGTGTCCGGCTCGAGCAGGCTCCCCGGCATAGGAGGAGCTTCGTCGAAGATGTCCAGCACCACCCGATCTGACTTGATGCTGATCTTGACCTCGACCGGCAGGCCCTTCTCGCCTCGGTAGCCATGCTTGATCACGTTGTTGATGGCTTCAACCACGCTCAGTTCAACGTCCGCGAGCATGTCTTCGCCCAACTTGTCCGAGCAAAGCGCGCGAACCGCCTTGGCTACGAGCTCAACGCTATCGAGGTCGCTGTCTATTTGCAGGCTGACGGCGGGGATCATGCTGCATTCCTTCAGGAGGTAAGGCTAGCAACAGCCGCTTCAGGCGTATCGTGCATGGAAAAGACGCGGTCCATGCGGGTGAGGGTGAACAACCGCTTCACGGGGCTGCTGGCCCCGGCAATTGCGAGGTTGCCGGCAGGGCCGAGACGCTTAAGGCAGGAAACGATCACCCCCAGCCCCGAGCTGTCGATGAATTCTACGTCGCGAAGATCGAGCACCAGGCGACTTGCACCGTCTTCGATCAAGCTCCCGATCCGCTCCTTGAACAGCGGTGCCTTGCCAGCGTCGAGGCGCTTCTCGGTCAGGCGGACTACCAGCACGTCTCCGGTGGTCTCAGTGGATAGCATGTGTGGGTCCCCACGATGTGTTTCGCTCAATGACAAGGACGCTGACATCGTCCGTCAGATTGTCAATTCCCCGCCAGCTCCTGAGCGAAGCTTGCAGCGTCAACAAGAGATCTTTCGTTGACCGCTGCGCGTGCTCGGCAACAAGGGCGAGAAGGCGGTCTTCGGAGTAGAATTCCCCTAGCCGGTTTTCCGTTTCAATCACGCCGTCGGAATAGATCAGAAGCCGGTCGCCCGCAGCGAACTCGAACTCCAGCGTATCATAGGTTGCCTGTGGCAGCATGCCGATCGGAAATCCGCTCTCGCCCAAAAAACGCACCTGTCCGTTTGCGCCGATCAGAAGCGGGCAGGGGTGTCCGGCCTGCACCATCCGGGCGCGGGGATAGGTCGGGTCTATCTCGCCGAAAATGGTGGTGAAATAAGGCAGGTCAGGGGGCCACTCCTGATTGACCTCGGAGAGCACGTCTTCCAGCGTCGCATCGTCACGGCGGGTGAGAATGGCTTGCGAAAGCGTGTGCTGACCGGCCACCGAGACCAACGCAGCAGCCGCGCCATGTCCGGCAACATCAATCTGAAAAAAGCCCACCCCGCCACCCGGTCGTCGGATCACGTTGTAGGTGTCACCGGCCACCAGGCTCGAAGGAGAGTAGAGGCCAGTATGGTTGATGCTGTCGACCGCAGCGGGGGGCGGAAGCATGGCCATCTGGATCGTGGCAGCGGCTTCGAGGTCGCGCCGAAGTTGGTCATAAGTGTCTTGAAGGTCGTGGTGCACGCGCTGCAACTCCACTTGGGTGCGCTGGCGCAGAATTGCGTTGGCTTTGAAGGTGCGCAGTGCGTTCGTCATCTGCCCGACTTCATCATGACGACGAGCACGCGGTGCCGGTGTCGTGAGATCATTGGCTGCCAAGCGGACCATGGCTTCGCTGACCTGTCTGAGCGGCTGTATGACGCGTCGCCGAACCACCAGGAGAATAAGGACAGCTGCAACTACTCCGCCCACCGCCAGCAGGGTCACGAGGAACGCCGAACGCTGGGCCTGTGCGACGAGGCCTTCCAACCTCACGCGCGAACTTTCCAGCAGGTGCGCTTGCATCAGAGTTAGGCTGTCCAAAGTCGTCTCGGAGGTCAGCTGCCAAGCCTGTAGGACGTTTTCCGGTGTGAGGTTTGGCGCCGCATTGACCACCGTGACCTGTAGAGGATCGTAGGTGCGCTCATAGGTCTGCTGGGCTGCAGCGATGGTGCCGCGGACATCTGGAGTGAGCGATGAGGAAATTTCCCCGCCGATCAGTTGCCACGCCAGCTCCATGCGACCCACGTTGCGGGCCATTACCGCCTCGAGGCGGGATCGGTCCGCTTCTGCTGCGGAAATCAGCCCCACGCCGACTGCCTCATTATACGCGACAGCTTCGTGCAACACGTCAGCGTGGGCGCGGACATTGGCCTCGGAGCGCAGCGTGGGATCCACAGGGCGATTGTTGTGCAGCAGGCTCAAGCGAGAGGATTGCAAGGTGCGCACCAGTTCTGTCGCACTGGCAATCCAGGCAGCCGCAGCATCCCGCCGGCTCATGCCGTCCTGGGTTGCCCCCGCCTCATCCGCAACCAGACGCCATACTTCGATCTGCTGCTCGGCCCGGCGAATAACGTCGAGACTGCGATCCGCATTAGGAAGGTACGATCGTCCTCGGGTCAGGTCCTGCCGGGCTTCCACAAGTGCCAGATCCACTTGCTCGCGGAGCTCACCGATTGGCGCTGGGGGCGCTCCATCACCCGTCAGTAGGTGCACATAAGTACTGGTTCGCTCGCGCGACAGCGCCGTGCTGGCTACCAGCATGTGCTCTCGCACCTCGTTGGAGGCTTGCAGTCGCTGTGCGGTATCGAGCCTGACAAGTTCCTCTTGCACCAACATGGCCGCAACCAACACCAGGGCCAGGCCCAGAGCCAGCGTAAGAACAAGGATGATGTGGCGTATCTTCATTAAGCGTCCACGTACCTGTTGGCCCGAGAGCAGGTAGCGCCTACCTGCGGCCACATCGTGGATTAAACAACCACAAAGAACGATCAGTTCACCTAGTTTTCCACTATCGACCGTTCCTCCAAACGGCTGATTAACAACGGGTTAACAGTGGGCTGACAATGTGAACCTGAACTATTGGCGTCGCGAAGCTTCTGAAGTCGGAGATTTGACGAGCCGGTCGAGTGTGTCGGCTAGTCCAATTGTTCCCGAGCGTGCCTCCGAAACTCGATGGGAGCCATGCCCCTGCGTCGCCGGAAGGCCTTGGCGAGATAGTTGCCGTCGGCAAAGCCGGTCGCCTGCGCGATAGCCGCCACACTTAGGTCAGTGGCGACCAGCAGCCGCTCGATCCTCTCGATACGCCGTTCCACCACCCACTCCGAAGGCGGACTGCCCATGGCTGCGCTGAACTGGCGCACAAAGTGAGCGCGGCTCATCTCGGCCATCGCGGCGAGTTGCTCTACTTGCAGCGCTGCCGAAAGGTTCTGCTCTATGTAGTTGATGACACGGCGTAGCGGGGCTGCGAGCACGGGTGACGCCTCCTCTTGGCCGATGAAAGCTGCGTCGTGGAGAGCTGCCATCACCCCGTAAGCCGCAACTGAGGCTTCTCCCGGAACGATACTCTGTCGCTCAAGAAGTATCAGGCAGCCAGCGGCCATTCGGTCGACCACAGAGGAGGGAGGTCGAAGGACTGGACCACGTGCATCGATGATCTCCCGCGCTAATCGTAGCGCCTCGCGGCCATTGAGCACGATCCAGAAATAATCCCATCGCCCACCGCGCTCCAGCCAGTAGCGATGGGCATGCGGCATCGTCAGGACCATCGTGTCGCCGGGAGCCAATCGATGTTGGACCCCGGCATAGTCGAGCCGACCCTCACCGGTGAGCGTGTGCTGCACGACGACAAAAGGCGAACTGCCCCGATTTAATCCATCCCAGGAGTAAATCTCGTTCATACGCTGTTCATATCCGGCACTCGCGGCCATGCAGTGGAGCGGTACCGGCGCTTTGGGCAGGTCTAGAACGCGCACGTCGTGGCCGTGAACGAGGAGTTGGGAAAGCACAAAATTACCCGGGTTGGCACAAGCTTTCTCTACCACCAGAGAGCCGCTCAAGGCTAGCAATGTGTCCACATTATCGCCCATTGTGCGACAGCGGGAGGACTGCCATGTCATTCAAAGTTACTGTGATCGGTGCTGGGTCGATCGGCTTCACCAAGACCCTGATTTCCGACCTCCTCAAGGTGCCGGAATTCGCCGATGTCGAGTTCGCCCTCACCGACATCAACCCGCACAACCTCGATATGGTGCGGCAAGTCATTGAAACTATTGTGTCGGTAAACAAGCTGCCTGCCAAGGTTACCGCCACCACCGACCGTCGCGAAGCGATCAGCGGCGCCCGCTACATCATGAGCTGCGTCCGCGTCGGCGGGTTGGAGGCCTTCTCCTCCGACATCTCCATCCCGCTCAAATATGGCGTCGACCAATGCGTTGGCGACACCATCTGCGCCGGCGGTATTCTCTACGGCCAGCGCAACATTCCGGTGATCCTGGACTTCTGCAAGGACATCCGGGAAGTTGCTGAAACCAATGCACTTTTCCTGAACTACGCTAACCCCATGGCCATGAATACCTGGGCTGCCGATCTCTACGGCGGCGTCAATGTGGTGGGGCTCTGTCATGGCGTCCAGCACGGCGCTCACCAGATCGCCGAGGTCCTGGGCATCACGGATGACGAACTCGACTACGTCTGCTCGGGTATCAACCATCAGACTTGGTATATCGACGTCCGCGCCAAGGGCCGGAAGGTCGAGGCTGACGAGCTGATCGCCGGTTTCGAGCGCCACCCCGTCTACAGCAAGACCGAAAAAGTGCGAATCGATGTGCTCAAGCGCTTCGGCGTCTACTCCACCGAAAGCAACGGCCACCTCTCGGAATATCTGCCCTGGTATCGCAAGCGCCCCGACGAAATCGGTCGCTGGATTGACATGAGCGATTGGATACACGGCGAGACCGGCGGTTATCTCCGCTATTCTACCGAGCGGCGGAACTGGTTCGAAACGGACTTTCCCCTGTTCAAGGAACAAGCCGCCAAGCCGCTGGACCAGCACAAGCGGACCCGCGAGCACGCCAGCTACATCATCGAGGCGATGGAAACTGGCCGTACCTACCGCGGCCATTTCAATCGCCGGAACAACGGCATCATCACCAATCTGCCGGATGATGCTATAATTGAAAGCCCTGGTTACGTTGATCGCTTCGGCATCAACATGATCGAGGGGATCACTCTGCCCACCGCTTGTGCGACCACCTGCACGGTGTCCGTGGGCGTCCAGCGTCTCTCGGTGGAAGCGGCAATGACGGGTGACATCAATACCCTTAAACTGGCCGTTCTGCACGATCCGCTTGTCGGGGCGATCTGCACGCCTGACGAGGTCTGGGCCATGGTCGACGAGATGGTGGTGGCCCAAGCGCAGTGGCTCCCGCAATATGCTGAAGCAGTGCCAGCGGCCAAGGAACGCCTCGCCAGATCCCAGGTGAAAACGCGCGACTGGGAAGGGGCCGCTCGCAAGAAGGTCCGCTCCGTCGAGGAACTACGCGAGATCAGCGGCGCCCACCACTGAACGGTGTCTAGGCAAGGGCGAGGACCTGCGCTTGTTGAGTGCAAGTCCTCGTTCTAGTTTGCCATCGAACGGGGGTGAGGATGGCTACACCAGCACATTTTGTGATCGTGGGCGGCGGCACAGCGGGATGGATCGCCGCCTTCATCATTCAGGATGAGGCACGCCGGCAAAATCTGGATATCCGGCTTTCGGTCGTGGAGTCCTCCAAGATTCCCACCGTTGGCGTAGGAGAAGCAACGACCGCCGCTTTTCGCGTGCTGCTGAAGCACTTCGGCATCGATGAGTTCGAGTTCCTGCGCAAAACGGACGCCAGCTTCAAGCTTGGCATCCGCCACCAGGATTGGCGCCGTCCCGGCTATACCTACTACGGCCCCATCGATGATCCGCATCAAGTGGTGCGGGCCCCTGCGGGTACCCCGTCCGACTATCTCAATGTCTACGCTGTCGCGGCCGGCCGTCCGGTGCAGGAGATGCACCTGTTTCAGCCACTGCTCGAGGCCAAGAAGGCCCCCTATGCGCGCAAGGTGGATGGCTCGTTGATCCCCTTGGGTCCGTTCCACCATGCATACCACTTCGATCAGGCGCTAGTGGGAAGGTTCTTCGCCAGCAAGTCCAAAGGGGTGGAGAAAGTCGATGCCACAGTTTCTGGCATCGAACGTGATCCTGAAACGGGCAATATCACTGCCCTCGTGCTGGATGAAAACCGCAGGCTTGCCGGCGACTTCTTCATCGATGCCACAGGCTTTCGCAAGCAGCTGATCGTCAAGGAACTCAATGCGGCGTGGAAGTCGTATGCGCATGAACTGCCGGTGAACCGGGCTCTGCCATTCTGGCTTGACGCCAAACCAGGCGAGAAACTAGCGAACTATACGTTGGCTTGGGCGCAGAGCGCCGGATGGATGTGGCAGATTCCGACCCGCACCCGCTATGGCTGTGGCTATGTCTATTCCGATGAGTTCACGACGCCAGATGAGGCGAAGGCTGAAGTGGAACGGGTGCTTGGCCAGCCCATCGAGGTGCGGAGCGACATTCGGTTTCAGATCGGTAGACTGGAGAATGCCTGGGTAGGCAATTGCCTCGCGGTCGGCCTCAGTTCGAGCTTTCTCGAGCCGCTGGAGTCCACATCCATCCACGGCACGATCGTGCAGATGATGTTGTTCGGTCAACAGTTCCTCAAATCTCCCCAAGACATGACGGCACGCGACCGTGGCGACTACAATGCCCGTGTCGGACAGCAGGTCGACGACTTCCGGACCTTCGTCAACACGCACTATGTGACCGAAAGGGACGACACTCCCTTTTGGCGGGAGGTGCGTGCCAATCGCATCCACCCCGAAGCGCGCCAGCGGCTTGCCCGCTGGCAGATCGAGATGCCGCGCCGCGAGCACTTCCCTAACTACCTGGGCGGTCTGCCGCACATCGAGACGCAGCTCTACTATCCCGTGCTCGACGGGTTGGGCCTCCTGGATCAAGCGCTAGCGCGGCGGGAAATGGAGCGTGACCCGAAACTGCGCCGCTTTGCGCAAGAAACGTTCAATGCACTGGTCAAGGAGTATCGCGCAGCAAGCGCGCTGGCGCTCGACCACGCCGAGTTCCTACAATTGCTCCAGGACGCTTAGACTGGCAAACGGCCCCAGTGCTGATGCGCTGGGGCCGCGAGGAGGCAGCAGGGGAAAGTGTCAACTAGGCGACGCGCTGCTTGGGGGTGCCACGGGCCCATTCGGGCAGCATGCTGCCATGGGCCTCGGTGAGGTCGTCGACTAGGTTCCAGATCTGCTCCAGATCGAGTTCGGCTGCGGTGTGCGGGTCCATCATCGCCGCGTGATAGATGTGTTCGCGGTTTTCTTCCATGAGAGCCCGCACGGTCAGCTCCTGAACGTTGATGTTGGTGCGGATCAAAGCGGTCAACTGGGGCGGCAGTTCGCCGATATAGGTCGGTTGCAGGCCGTTGTCGTCGACTAGGCAGGGCACCTCGACTGCTGCGTTGTGGGGCAGGCTGGTGATGACGCCGTTGTTGCGCAGGTTGCCGTAGATCACCGAAGGCTCGCCCGTCCAGAC
This sequence comes from Devosia sp. RR2S18, assembly GCF_030177755.1. Taxonomy (NCBI): domain Bacteria; kingdom Pseudomonadati; phylum Pseudomonadota; class Alphaproteobacteria; order Hyphomicrobiales; family Devosiaceae; genus Devosia; species Devosia rhizosphaerae. The sequence continues at coordinate 2,427,022 of NZ_CP126539.1, read as the reverse complement.
CGAGTTGACGATGGAGCTGGCATACTCCTTGGACTGCTTGACCTCGATGCGCTCGGCCTTGCGATAGTCTTCTGACGTCTGCTTCCAGCGAGCGATCTGCTCGACACAGCGCTTGGGATACTCATCGAGCGGGATGCCGAATTTCTCGATTATATCCTCGCGCCCTTCCTTGATGAAGTAGGGGGTATACTCGGCGAAATGCTCCGAGCTTTCGGTGACGAAGTAGCCGAGCCGGGTCAGCATCTCGTAGCGCACCTTGTTGGGGCAGCGTGGGTTCCAGGTCGGCTTGGGCGCGCGGCCCTCGCGATAGGCGCGCACGAGATCGGGATAGAGGTCGCGATAGGAGCCGTCGGGCTGGCGGTGCTCGAACTTGAGGTAGAACGCCATGTGGTTGATGCCCGCCGAGCGGTAGCGGATTTCCTCGTATGGAATGCCCAGGTCGTTGGCCAATTCATGCGCCGTGCCCTGGACCGAGTGGCAGAGCCCGACCTGCTTGATCGTGGGGTACTTCTCCGAGATGGCCCAGGTGTTGATCGCCATCGGGTTGACGTATTGCAGCATGACGGCGTCGGGCGCCACCTGCAGCATGTCCTCGCAGATGCTCCAAAGGTGTGGCACGGTGCGCAGGCCGCGCATGATGCCGCCGACGCCTAGCGTATCGGCGATGGTCTGGCGCAAATTGTATTGCTTGGGCACGTCAAAGTCGATGACGGTGGACGGTTCGTAGCCGCCGATCTGGAAGCAGACGACGACAAAATTGGTGCCGTCAAGCGCTTGGCGCTGGTTGGAATAGGTCTCCACCTGCGCCGGCACGCCCAGGGTGGCGATCAGCTTTCTGGCGATGACTTCGCTCTCTTCAAGCCGGGTAGGGTTGATGTCCATCAAGCGCACCGTGGCCCCCGCCAGGGCTGGGCGCTGCAGGATGTCGCCGACAATGTTCTTCATGAACACCGCCGAACCGGCGCCGATGAAAGTTATCTTGGGATTTGCCATTGAGTTGCTCCTAGGCGGCTATTTCGAACGCGGCGCGGACAAGGCGGCGCGTATAATCGGTTTGCGGATTGGTGAGGACGTCGGCCACGGGCCCCTGTTCGACGATCTTGCCGTGCTGCATCACCATGACCCGGTGGCAGAGGGCGCGGACGACTTTGAGGTCGTGGCTGATGAACAAGTAGGAGAGGCCTTTCTCGTCCTGCAGCTTGCGCAGCAGGTCTATGATCTGTGCCTGCACGCTAAGGTCGAGAGCCGAAGTCGGCTCATCGAGCAGGATAAACTCGGGTTCAAGCGCGATAGCCCGCGCGATGGCGATGCGCTGGCGCTGGCCGCCGGAGAATTCGTGCGGGAAACGGTTGAGGATGGTGTCGGGCATCCCGGCGTCGATGAGCGCTTGGCGCACGCGGTCACCGCGCTCGGTGCGGCTGGTGCCGATATCGTTGACGATCAAACCTTCCTCGATGATCTGGCGGATCGACATGCGTGGGTTGAGGCTGGCAAAGGGATCCTGGAAGACGATCTGCATACGGGAACGGAGCGGCCGCATGGCGGCACGGTCTTTATCGTGGATCGGCTCCCCATCGAAGAAGATCTGGCCGCCTTGATTGGAAATTAGGCGGATCAGCGCCTGGCCGAAAGTGGTCTTGCCCGAGCCTGATTCCCCCACGATGCCCAGCGTCTCGTGGCGCATCAGATGGATGTCGAGATTGTCCACGGCCTTGAGTTCGAAGAAGTCGGGTTTGAAGAAGCCGCCCCGCTTGAGGGTGAAGCTGACTTTGACCTCCTTGCCCTCGAGCACGGTCTCGTGCACGCCCTCCTCGAGCGGCAAGGCTGTGCCCTTTGGTTCGGAGGCCAGCAGATGTCGGGTATAGGCATGCTGGGGATTGGCAAACAAAGCCTCGGTGGCATTGTGTTCCTGTACCCGCCCGTTCTGCATGACATAAACATATTCAGAGAACTGGCGGACCACGGTCAGGTCATGGGTGATCAGAATCACTGCCATGCCGTACTTGTCCTTGAGGTCCTTGATCAGGTTGAGGATCTGCGCCTGCACCGTCACGTCCAGCGCCGTGGTCGGCTCGTCGGCAATCAGCACGTCGGGGCGGTTGGCCAGGGCCATGGCGATCATCACGCGCTGGCGCTGCCCGCCCGAGAGCTGGTGAGGATAGTTGTTGAGCCGCGCACGGGGTTCGGGGATCTGCACTTCCTCCAGCAGGGCCTCGGCCTTCTTCATGGCGGCGTCGCGGCTCATGCGGTTGTGCAAGTGCAGCACTTCGCATAGCTGCTGGCCGATCGTATAGACCGGGTTCAGCGAACTCATCGGCTCCTGGAAGATCATGGCGATGTCATTGCCGCGCAGCTTGCGCATGTCGCGGTCGCTAATGGTCACGATGTTCTTGCCCGACAGGGTAATCCGCGTCTCGGGCAGGATCGTCGCCCGCTTGGTCAGCAGTTTCATCAGCGTGCGGGCGGTGACTGACTTGCCGGAGCCGGATTCACCAACCAGGGCGATGGTCTCGCCCTTGTGCAACTGGAAGGACACATCGCGTACCGCGTTGACGGTGCCGCCTTCGACCTTGAAGTTCACTCCAATATTGCGAGCATCGAGGATCAGTTCGCGGCCATGGCTCCCCAAGTCGTGGCGGGTGTCTGACACAGGCGTGAAATCGGGTTGGGCCATCTGCCGTTTCCTCAATAGGGGTCGATCGCATCACGCAGCCCGTCGCCCAACGCATTGAACGCGAAGACGGTGACCAGCACGAAGATGACGGGGCTGAGGATCCAGGGATAGGAGCCGATAACCGAGAAGGTGCCGGTATCCTGGAGCATCAGGCCCCAGGAAATCAGCGGCGGCTTCACCGCAAAGCCGAGGAAGCCAAGAAAGCTCTCGAGCAGCACCACGCTTGGAATGGCCAGTGTCACTGCCACGATTATGTGGCTCAGCACGTTGGGCAGGATGTGCCGGGTGATGATGCGGCTGTCGGTGGCCCCAACCGCGATGGCGGCGCGAACATATTCGATGCGGGCGAGCGATAGCGTCTTGGAGCGCACTTCCCGGCTCAGTTGCGCCCAGCCTAGCACCGCCATCACGAAAATGACGAAGGACAGGAACACGTTGGATGGCGCAGTGACCGGAATGAGCGAGGTCAAAGCCAGGTAGAGCGGCAACTGCGGAAAGGCGAGCACGAAGTCCACGAACCGCTGCACCCAACTGTCGAGCCGGCCGCCGATATAGCCTGAGGTAATGCCCACGAGCGTGCCGACGATGGTGGTCAGCGTGACCACCGCGAGGGCAATCATCAGGGAAATTCTCGAGCCGATGATACCGCGCGACAGGATATCGCGGCCGAATTTGTCGGTGCCAAGCAACTGGAGCGGCCGCCCGTCGACGGCGCCGAAGAAGTGGATGTTGGACGGAATGACCCAGAGGAAATGATAGGCATAGCCCTCGACGAAGAAGCCGACCGGCGTGGGGTTGTCCTTGATAAGCCCGGTGAGGGGTTGGAACGTTACTGGGTCGAACTCGCCGGTGTCGCCGATGGGATAGACGTACGGGATCAGGCTGAAATTGCCGTCCGGGTCCTCGAAGGCGATGACGTCCGGCGGCGCGAAGGGCAGGTTAGCCTCCTTTGGATCCATCGGCGCGAAGAAGTCGGCAAAGATCGACACGGTCAGCATGAGCGCGACCAGAATCAGCCCAATCATGCCCATGGGAGAGCGCTTGAAACGCCGCCAAACCAGAGTAGCATAGCCCTCGTTGCCGCCGCCGAAGCGGCTGGTGACACCGTCGGAGCCGTCGGCCTGCTCGGCAGGCGGGGGCATGGGGCCGCCGGCGACGTCGGACGGTAGCGGGATGGAGGGGCGGCGGGTGTCGGTATCGGTCATTCGCTGCCGCCTCCGAGACGAACCCGCGGATCGAGCGCGACGAGCAGCACATCGGAGATGATGTTGCCGATGATCAGGGTGGCGGCCAGTACCAGCATGAAGGTGGCGGTTACATAGACGTCGCCGACGCCCATCGAGCCGACAATGGCGGGGCCCACCGTGGCGAGGCCGAAGACGATGGCCACTTCGATTTCGCCGGTCAGCATATAGGGCAGCACCACGCCCTGATAGGCGACCAGCGGATGGAGCGCGTTGGGCACCGCGTGTTTCATGATCACGGCGCCTTCGGGCAGCCCCTTGGCGCGCGCCGTCTCAACATACTGGCTGTTGAGCACATCGAGCAAATTGGCTCGCATGACCCGCATATTATAGGCGAGCCCACCGAAGGTCGCGATGAAGATGACCGGCCAGATATGGGTCATCAGGTTGACGAACTTGTCCCAGCTCCAAGGGGCGCCGCCATAGCGGGCGGAGAAGAACATCCCGACCTCGCTGACGTTCATGCGGAACACCAGCACATAGAGGATGATGATGGCCAGCAGAAAGCGCGGGATGGTCATGCCGAGGAAGGAGATGATGCCCAGGCCAGTATCGACCCAGGAATATTGCCGGGTAGCGGCGATGATGCCGAGACCGATGCCGAGCAGAGAGGCCAGCAGGTGGCAGACCAGCGCCAGAGCAATGGTAGCAGGCAGGCGCTCGGCGACGACCTGGCCGACTTCCTTGTTGTAGTAGAAGGAGTGGCCAAAGTCGAAGCGGGTGACGATGCCAGTGATCCACCGGAAATATTGCACGATCATCGGATCATTGAGGCCATTGGCCTCGCGGTAGAGGTTGGCCTGGATCTCAGCCTGCTCGAAGGTGGCGCCGCCCTGGTTCACCGCCATGGCGCGAATATAGTCGCCATAGTCGCCCGGAGGGGCCTGGATGATGGCGAAGGTCACGATGCTGAGCAGAAGCAGCAGCGGGATGGCGCCCAAGATACGCACAGTCACAAATCGGAGCATGGCCGCAAGCCTTTCGATGGGGCAGGGGGATTTCTCCCCCTGCCGAGATTGGAGGCTAGGTGACTACACGGGGCCAGCGCCGCCCGGTTCGCCGGGGAGCGTCTCGGGATGCAGTTCATAGTCCTGCTGCTGGTCGGCTGGAACGAAGACTCGTTCGCGAATGATGTTGTCCTCAGCCCAGTTGAACATGAAGATCGGCGCGCCTGCCGGGATGTTGGCGAAGCGCTTGTTGACGATCAGCGCGCCCGGATATTGCGTCAGGCCGACGGAATAAACGTTCTCGGTAAAGATGCGCTGATACTGCTTCATCAGGTCGGCACGTTCTTCATTGTCGCTGGTGGCAATGAAGTCGTTCACGGTGTCGACCAGTTCCTGCTCGAAAGGCAGTAGGTCAAGCGTGCCATCCGGTCCCGCCTTGTGGAATGGATGGGTGCGCGGGCCGGTCGGCGCGAGCGCTGTCGTACCCTGGACCACCGAGACCATTTCAGCACCCTGGCGTTCCACGGTCCAGTCGAACTGGCCGGACTGGGCCATATCGTCACGGGCAGTGCCAGACTGGAAGTTGGCGATCACTCGGATGCCCAGCGGCTCCAACTGCGCGATCACGCCTTCTGCCAAATTGGTATCGGTGCCGTAGTCGGTATTCGCCAGCAAGGTGATTTCTACGTCCGCGCCGCCCGCCTGATCAGCCGGGAAATTGCGGATGCCGTTGCCGTCGGTATCGGTCAGGCCGAGGCCGTCGAGCAGGCTGTTGGCGGCTTCGATGTCATGGGGATAGTAGACGGTAGAGGCCTTGTCGTAGTATGTCGTGCCGGCATAGAGCCCGCCCGGATAGATGGCGGTGAAAGGACCACGAACCAGGGATTCACCCAAGCGCTGGCGATCGAGAGCGATCGACACTGCCTTGCGGAAGTCCAACTCACGGTTGAGTTCGCGCACGGCCTGGGCGCGGTCGTCGGGTTCACCCCAACCATTGGCCGACATGTTCATGCGCAGAGCGTAACCGATGGTGCGGGCGCCAAACTGCAGCCGTGCCGGGGCTGTATCCTCAGCCGAGCGGCGCAGGGACTCCACGTAGCTCTCGGCCTGTTCGAGGTTGGAGAAGTCGCCCGAGCCCGCCACAGCCTGCACGTCGCGGTCCGCCCAGGTGGACAGGCGGTAGTGCATCTCGTTCAGATAGGGCAACTGGTTGCCGGCCTCGTCCACCTTCCAGTAATAGGGGTTGCGGCGCATGACGATAATGTCGTCGGGGCGATATTCTACCGGCACCCATGCGCCCATGACCGGCATGTTCAGGTATTCGGGCGGGAAGGCGTTCTTGTACTCGTCGTAGGAATTGTCCGGATTGTATTTAGGATGTTCGGCCTTGAGGATGTGGCTTGGGCCCGGGCAGAAGGAGTCGTAGGCCATCGCGTATAGATACTGCGTTGGAAACGCTTCCTTGAAGGTCCACTTGATGGTGTAGGGGTCGAGGGCCTCCAGCGTCGTACCCGCGCCAAAGCGTTCCGGCGTGCCAGTGCCGGATGGCACGGCGGCGACGTTGGGGTCCTGGACGTTGTCCTCCCAGTAGAACATCACGTCTTCAGCGTCGAAGGGGTCGCCATCAGACCATTTGGCGCCTTCGACCAGGTGCATGGTCAGCTCGTGGCCATCCTCTGACCACTCCCAACTCTTCGCGAGGTTCGGCAGCGGCTCGAGTTCGTCGGCGTTCACCATGAACAGGGGGCCGGTACGGGTCAGGCATTCTGACAGGCCGATGTCGATGCCGCCCCACCCCTGGGACTGGCCCGCGATATAGTTCCAACCTTCCGGTCGGCCGCCGATCACGTGCCGCATGGTGTCGCCATAAACGCCGATACCGTCGGGCATATTGGCAGTCTTGAAAACCAGCGGTTCCTCTGGGAGGCGCTCTTCAACGGGCGGCAATAGTCCGGCGTCCACGTACTTCTCGGTTACCCAGCTTGGCTCGTGGTACTCTTCCAGAGCGCGGTATTCCAGAATGTCCGAGACGCTGACGAAATTGGGCTCGCTTTGTGCCGCAAATTCGGGGGGATCGGGCAACTCGCCCGCATAATCCTGCGCCGGCACCGCCAGCATGGAGACGCCCAGCATCAGGCCTGCCCCACCGAGGGCAATAGAATGTCTTCTCATCTTTCCTCCCTGCGCAACGGATCGGCGATGATCGCCGTCACCGGATACCTCCTCCCGGCTTACACCCGTGCTTGGGGTAAAATGGTACGCCTTGCTTTGCCTGAAGCAATCCGGAATGGTAGAGACTTATTCCGGGTTTCTAAGAAGAGATCGATTTAGCATGGCAGTTGCGGCAGTGCGAAAGGACGGACCTCCTGTTCGCGAAAAAGCGCCTCGCCCCACACCGCGGCCAGACAGGAGCTTCTATGCCTCGGGTAAGGCCTTTGGTCGCTTCGGGATTCGCTCCTTTGCGCCGCAGGTCATGCCGCACCCCCATACTCATGGACATATTGAGTTCAATTGGCTGACGGAAGGCAGCATGGAATATGCCTTCGACGCTGGACAGGTGACAATCGAGGCAGGGCGCCTGGTGGCATTCTGGGCAGGCATCCCGCACCAAACGATGCGCTTGGGGCCGAATACCGAGGCCGGCCGACAGCTCAACATCTACCTGCCCATGGATTCGTTTCTCGCAATGCCGCAGCTGGGCCGGTTGACGGAAACGCTGATGGGTGGCGGCGTGATCGCTTTGACGACGGAATGCGTCGGGCTGGAGGCGCTGGAACGCTGGCACGCTGACTATCGCAGCGGAAACTCGCTGCGCACCGATCTGGTGCGCGCGGAGATCGGAACGATGTTTCGCCGCGCCGCCATGACAGGCTGGGATACGTTACTGCCCGCCTGGATCGACCAGGTGGGGACCCGGACCCGTACAGGCTCCCCGGTACGCTATGTGGTGCAGATGGTTCGCCATATCGTCGAGAACATCACCGATCCTTTGAACGCGAACGACATCGCCGAAGTGGTCGGGCTGCACCCCAACTACGCGACAAACCTCTTCACCAAGGTCATGCACATATCCGTCCAGAAGTTCGTTATCCGCATGCGTCTGATTCGCGCGCGCTCCCTGCTGTTCGACGGGACCCTTTCAGTAGCGAACGTGGCGCTGGAGGCGGGGTTTACCTCCCAGACTCAATTTTATGAGCATTTCCGACGCGCCTACGGCATGACTCCCACGCAAATGCGGCGCGATACCATCGGCTAGTTTTAGTGTGCCCCGGACATCTGATTCCGGCTCAAAAAACGAGCTGTTGCTGCAGGCATCTGTGATTTGCGGAAGGCTTCACCGAAGGAAAGCAGCGCCAACACGGACGGAGCCGACATTCTCGTCCTCACCAGTGTTTGCCGCAACCTTCGCCTTTGCCATCAGTATGGTCATGCTGACCCGCTACTACCGTCAGTCGTTGACACCAGCACCAAGCGTGCCATAAGCAGCGGTAAAGCGGATAAAATGAGTCAACTATTATGAGCAGAGTGGCGCCTAGGCTTGTGCTGGTTGTGGCAGTAGCCATGTTCCTCCAGGGCGGTCTGGCGCTGGGTCAGGGTGTTGCCGGGGGCGTGATTGCTCCCGATCAGTCGTCTTCAGGAACCGGATCGGCGGGCTCGGCTGAAGCAGTTCCTGCCGGTACTGGTGGGCCTCAATTGAACGAGGAGGCTGTGCCTGCGACACCGGCAAACGCCACCACCAGTTCTTCAATGGAGCTAGCGCCGGCCACACAGCCGCATGACTATTCGCCTTGGGGCATGTTCATGGCCGCCGACTATGTGGTGAAAGCCGTCATGGTCGGTTTGGCGCTTGCCTCGGTGGTAACCTGGACGATCTGGCTGGCCAAGACGCTGGAACTCATGGGAGCCAAAGCCCGGCTGAACCGCACTTTGCGCGTGCTGCAGAATTCTACCTCACTTGCCGAGGCAGCGCAGGCGCTGGCGCGTCGGCGTGGCGCTGCAGTGGGCCTGCTCCATGCAGCCCAGCAAGAGGTGGAGCGCGCCGAAACGGTCATTGATTATGCCGACAACGGCGGCATCAAGGAGCGGGTGGGCTCCCGGCTCGGTCGCATCGAATTGGCTGTCGGCCGGCGCCTGTCGGCGGGAACTGGCATCCTCGCCAGCATCGGGTCAGTCTCTCCATTCGTAGGCCTCTTCGGAACCGTTTGGGGCATTATGAACTCGTTTATCAGCATCTCCGCCGCGCAGACCAGCAGCCTCGCCGTCGTTGCGCCAGGCATTGCCGAGGCTTTGCTAGCCACCGCCATTGGCCTCGTGGCGGCCATTCCGGCGGTTATCTTCTACAACGCCTTTGCGCGCTCCATCACGGGCTACCGACTGCTTCTGGGAGACGCCGCGGCCGCTATCGAACGGCTGGTCAGCAGCGATCTCGACCATCGCTATGTTGCCCGCAATCACCCGGGCGTCCTCCAAGCAGTAGCGGCGGAGTAGGGGATGGCTGGAGGCATTCGCCAGAACGCAGGGGAAGATCTCGCGGAGAACCACGAGATCAACGTAACGCCCTTCATCGACGTAATGCTGGTGCTCCTGATCATCTTCATGGTGGCGGCGCCACTCTCGACCGTCGACATCAATGTCGATCTCCCGGCATCCAGTGCGGCACAGGCGCCGCGCCCCGACGAGCCGGTCTATGTGACGCTCAGAGCAAATCTTGATCTTTCGCTCGGTGATGAGACAGTCGCCCGCGACGGATTGGGTGGCGCCCTGGATAACTTGACGGCGAACGATCGGGAGACGCGCATTTTTCTGCGCGCCGACCAGAGTGTCGACTACGGCGAGCTGATGGGCGTCATGAACCTGCTGCGCGCTGCCGGATACCTCAAGATCGCGCTGGTGGGGCTCGAAACGCCACTGGAGCCCGTCGGCACCTCGGGCCCGTGACGCCCTTGGCCAGTTCTGCACACATCGATGGCACCGGGGGAAGGTCGTGGCGGGATCTGCTGCTGTGGACCGGCGCCTTCGTCGTCGTGCTCTCGACCCAAGCGGCCGGTGCCTATTGGCTGATGAAGCGCCCGGCGGAGGAGCTTGCGCCGCAAGGCGCACCCACGGACGCGATCATGCTCGAACTGGCCCCCATGGCGACGACCACCGACCAAGCGATTGCCGATGTCCCGCCCGACCAACAAGCCATGATCGAGCAGGAGGAGATTGCCCCATCCGAAGAGCCGGTGGAGCAAGCGGTGGAAACGCCCGCGGAGCCAGAGCCGCTCGAGGAACCAGAGCCGGTGGAGCAGCCCACGGAGGAGCCGGTGGAGCCCGAACTCGTCGAGCCGGAACCGGTTGTCGAGGAGCCGCCGGAAGAAGATCCACCCGCGCCTGAGGAGCCGCAAGAGGAACCCGTCGATGCGCCCATGGAGGAGGTCGTCCCCGAGGTGGGCGAGGCGCCCGAACCGGCAGTCGTGGCGCCCCTTCCGGTGCAGCAATCGGCGCGTCTGCTCGAGCAGCGCCAGCGCCCCCGCGCCGCGCCGCGCCCTCCCGAACAGAAGGCAGCGCCACGTACCGCCGCACCGCCAGCCGTGGAGGCTCCCAAGGCGGAAGTCGCCAGGAGCGCGAACAGCGGCGTGGCCTCCGCGCCAAGCGTTTCACCGGCGCGGTGGCAATCGCAGTTGATGTCCTACCTCAATCGGCACAAGCGGTATCCCCGCTCCTCCCAGTCCCGCCGGGAGGAGGGCTTGGCGCAGGTCGAGTTTTCCATCGATCCGCGCGGTAACGTACTGTCTGCACGGGTTGTCCGCTCCTCGGGATTTCCCGAGCTCGATCAGGCGGCGCTCGACATGATTAGCCGCGCGTCTCCCGTTCCCGCGCCACCACCCGAGATTGCCCAGGCGCGCATGACGCTGAACCTGCCGGTCCAGTTTGATCTCTGAAGCCTGGAGCGGCTGGGCTCGGTCGGAGGCGGGGCAGGGCACGCCAGCTTGATTTCGATGTTCGCAACCCTCTTTGCGGCAGGGCCGTTGGCGATGAAAGCTAACGAGCCAGACTATGACCATCTTCTCTTCAGCCGGAGCGAAGCGCCGAAGAATTGCTCCGTTTCTGGCGTTCAGCGCCACGGTTCATCGGCACGAAGCTGTCCGTGCCGCAATCCGGGCAGCCCTCGCCACCGGCTTGACCTATCTCGTTTGCACGCTGCTGGCGGTGCCTGACAAAACCTGGGCCGTGATCTCGGCACTCTATGTGCTGCAGACCAGTGTCGGTGGCACAGTCAATGTGGCTCTGGGACGGGTTATGGGTGCTGCGCTCGGCATCGTCCTTGGTCTCGCCGGGGTGGTCCTGATCGGCTCCTCCGAATGGTTGAACCTTGTTGCCCTGCTGCTGGCCATCGGGATCATGGGTGCGGTGGGCGAAGTTCGGCCCCAGATGCGTTTCGGCGCTGTGGTCGCCGCCATCCTCATCCTTTCGCCAAGCGGCGGCGGCGATCTCTTGGGAGAGGCTCTCGAGAAGGCCTACGCCATCGCCGTGGGGTGTGGCATTGGTGCGCTCGCGGGCGCATTCGTGTTCCCGGTGACCGCGCATCAGAGCGCCCGGAACCACGTATCCGAAGCGGTCCAGCGGTGCGGCGACTTGATCGCTCTTGCCTTTGATCCAAATCCCCATTGCGGCAACGAGAAGTGGTCCCAGCACCACGATGCGGTGGCGCGGGAACTGACGACCGCGCGCGAGCGCCTTGGACAGTCGAGATGGATCAAGCGATCCGGAAACGACCAGCATGGGCAGATGCTGCATGCGGTTGACCGGCTGTGGCACCACCTGTCCATGTTCGACCGCATGGTCAGTGGTGGCGACCGGCACCCAGGTGAAGAACAGCAGGAGCTACTGACACGCTCTCGCAAGGCAAGCTGCGCCTATATGGGCGAACTCGCCGGTGCCATTGCAGGCGATGCGCCCGACCAATCCGCACTGGACCAGATCCGGCAGGATCTTGAGGATGTTTCCCGGCACTGGGACGCCTTTCTGGAGCGCAGGCCAGCGGACCAGTTCACCCCCGAGGACAAGCAGCGCGAGATTGTTGCATTTGGCTGGCGCCAATTGCGGCGGGAGATGGATCACCTGGCGGACAGTGCCGGGGTAGGCGAAAAGGCGGAAGACGATTGCCCGAATTGAGCAGGGGGCAACAACCGTTAGCCGGTCGGGCACCGATTGCGGCAGCGCTAATTTATTGGTCTAAGTCAACAGCAATCGCCGCCCGCAATCCGGCAGCGGTTGCGATAACCGGAGACATTTTGTCATGAGCATCACAGACCTGCTGCAGTCGGCTGATGTGCATCTTGATGTCGATCTCGGCAGCAAGAAGGAAGTGCTGCAGTTTCTCTCCGAGCGCGTCAGCGAGCGGTGCGGGTCGCGTGTGGATGAATGCCGCCACGCGCTTGCCGCCCGTGAGAAGTTGGGATCCACCGCAATTGGCTCAGGCATTGCTTTTCCCCATGCGCAACTGGAGGGCCTGGATGAAGCCATGGCGGTCTTCTTGCGCCCAGCGACACCTGTCGATTTTGGGGCTGCGGACGGCACGCCAGTGGACCTGGTCTTGCTACTCTTGACCCCAGCGGGGGCCTCGAAGACGCATCTCGAGGGCATTGCCAGCTTCGCGCGGGCTTTGCGGAAAGCAGACACGATCAAGCAGCTCCGCAGTGCCCAGTCCGCCGAGGAGGTAATGGCGGCATTCGAAAACTAACCGCGACAAGTTAGGCGCACGAAGGAGGACTCCCTGGTCGATTGGATTTACCTCGTCATTCTGGTCAGCTCGGGGCTGTTGGTCGCTTCGATCTTCACCAGCCTTGCAGCGTTTCGTTTCGGCGCGCCACTGCTCCTCGTTTTCCTCTTCGTCGGCTTGGCGGCAGGTGAGGATGGGCTGGGCTTGCGCTTCAACGATGCAGGCGCTGCGTACTTCATCGGCAGCTTGGCGCTCGCCGTCATCCTCTTCGATTCGGGCTTTGGCACGTCTATCCGCTCGTTCCGGCAGGCGGCGGGACCCGCGATCACCCTAGCCACCTTAGGCGTGGTTCTGACCGCGGCCATAGTTGGCGTAGCCGCGCACTACGCCTTGGGACTGGGATGGCTCCAGTCCTTGCTGATTGGCGCCATCGTCGGATCGACCGACGCGGCAGCCGTCTTTTTCCTGCTGCGCATCGGTCAGATTACCATTCGTGAGCGCGTGCGCTCTACGCTTGAAGTGGAGTCCGGCTCCAACGACCCAATGGCGATCTTCCTTACCATGCTTCTGGTCGAGCTAATCGCAGCGGGTATCGACTACCCCGATGCTGGCGTTCTTCTCGGTTTCATCCAGCAGATGGGCCTGGGTGTGGTGATGGGCATCGGTGGCGGGCTGCTGATCGCCGTGGTGGTCAACCGCGTCGATCTCGAGGGTGCGCTTTATCCCGTGCTGGTCCTGGCAGCGGCCTTTTTCCTCTTCGCTCTCGCCGGAATTCTCGGCGGTAGCGGCTTCCTTGCCGTCTACGTCGCGGGCCTCGTAGCCGGCAATCGGCGGCTGCGGGGCGCCGATGGTCTGCGGCGGTTTCAGGGAGGCATGACCTGGCTAGCGCAAATCGTCATGTTTGTGATGCTGGGTCTTTATGCGACGCCGTCCGAATTCCTTGCTGCCGCGCCCGGAGCTTTGTTGCTGGCATTTGTATTGATCCTCGTGGCTCGCCCGTTTGCTGTGTGGTTGTGCCTGCTTCCCTTTGGCTTTCGCGGACGCGAGCAGGTCTTTGTTGGCTGGGTGGGTCTGCGTGGTGCCGTCTCGATCCTCCTAGCCATTCTGCCCGTGATTGCTGAACTGCCTAATGGACAGCTCTATTTCAATACCGTTTTCATTGTGGTTCTCGTTTCGCTGGTTCTCCAAGGCTGGACCTTGCGGCCAATGGCGCGCTGGCTCCGCCTGATCGTGCCGCCAATAGTTGGTCCCCTCAACCGCGTGGAACTGGAACTCCCAGGCACCGCTCACCATGAACTGGTGGTCTATAAAGTGGCGGAGGGGAGCCCGGTCGCTCGTGGCGCAAGGCTGCCGCGCTGGGCCAGGCCATCACTGGTCATTCGGGATGGGCATTCTATGAAATGGCAGCAGGTTCGACACCTACAACCCGCCGACAACGTCTATGTGTTCACTGCACCGCGCTTTGTGCGCCTGCTGGATCGACTTTTCGCCGGCCCCGCGGAAGTGGCACCCGACGACCGCGATTTCTTCGGCATATTTGATGTCGATCCAAGGCAATCGATCCACACGCTGGCGGCGCTCTACGGCGTGACCCTGCCGGCGGAGGTAGACGATGTGAGCATTGCCGACTTCGTCGGTTCACGTGTCGGCGGCCGCGCCGAAATAGGCGATCGGGTAGCATTGGGAACCGTCGAACTCGTGGTCCGGGAGGTTGACGATGCGGGGCAGGCAGTCGCCTGTGGACTGGCTATCGTGGATGAAGACCGGCCCCGCACATCCTGGACCAACCTTGGTGGCAAGCTGATGGACGTTTATCGCCGACGCCGCAATTAGACCCGACAGACCGTTTCTCTTCGCTGCCGAGATTAAGGGTAGCAATGATCCGTTTCGTCTCGCCAGCACTCCTGGCGCTTGTCAACGCTATGTGCCTTGTCACACCTACCGCAGCGCTCGCCCAAGGGGCATCCAATACCCAACTCTGCCGCTGGCAGTTGGAAATGCTAAAGTCCCGCGACAAGCTGACTGACGCCGAAGCGGCGGCTTTCCTGGCGCAATGTGACTGTTTGGAGCACCAGGAGAGCGGCCAACCGGCGGACGTCGACAAATCCTGTACGCGCGAGTGGACACCTTAGCTGCCCCCGACTGGCTGAGGAACCAGCCCCGAAAAACGAACGTTGCTCCTCCATAAGCAGGTGGGGCATGGCACAACAAGGAACACACGCGCTCAGCGACGTCCTCGATCAGCTCGAGAAATCGGCTCAGGGCGACAGCATATCCGTGGACGAGGTCGTCAAAACGCTCGGGCAGCGATCGTTTGCGTCCCTGATGCTGATCTTTTCACTGGTGTCGACCTCACCGGCCAGCGGCATTCCGGGCCTGACTACTATGGTCGGGGTAATTGTCCTCCTTCTGGTCGTGCAACTGATCTTCGGCCGGAAATGTGTCTGGTTGCCGGGCTTTATTACCAAGCGGCACATGGGTACCGACAAGGTCAGGAAGGGGATCGGCTGGCTGCGCAAGCCGGTCCATTTGGTCGAGCGACTTATCAAGCCGCGCCTGACCTGGCTTTTTCACCGACCCATACTCCTTGTGCCGCTCATTCTCGTCGCCCTGCTAACGCTTTTCATGCCTTTCATGGAAATAATTCCGACATCAGGCTCCATCGCATCTGCTGTGATCGCGCTCTTTGCCGCGAGTCTGCTGACTCGCGATGGTGCACTGATGATCCTGGCCCTAATTGTGCTGCTCGGCGTTCCTGTTGCAGTCTGGTACTTTGGCTTCAGTGGATAAGCTGTCGCTGACCGCTTTGCTTGCGCGCTGCAGGGCCTTCTGGTCCGCGGCGGAAAAATCTGGCACCCCCACTTGCAAGAACAACTAGGCCTCCCAATCTCGATGACGTGACCGGGCCCCTCTGGCGTTGGTAGCTCTGCTGCCACGCGATGTCGGATCACCTTGGCAGGGCTCGTGGGCACCTGCGTTTGGTGCCCGGCTAATCTTGGATCACCATGCGCATTCCCTCAGCTGTGCCGAGCGGCAAGTTGAGAGGAAACATCCATGGCAAACGCCAGAAATACAAATGACGACCTATTCTCCCCCGGCCGCGGATCGCGCGTTCGGCAGTCCCTGTCCCCGCGCGAGTTGCGCCATGAAGTCGAGAGCGCAGGTGCGGAGCCGATCCTGCAGGCCTTGGTAGCTGCCGCGGTAATCATCGCCCGGGCCGATGGTCGGGTCGAGCTCGTCGAGCGCCGTCGTCTGGTGGAGGCGTTCCTCGCCAACCCCCGCCTGCGCGGCTTTTCCGTAGCCGATCTGGGGCAGGAACTCGCCGGTCACCTGCGCGCCTACGACGATGATCCCGCCGAAGCGGAGGACAGAGCTCTGTCCTCTCTGGCGACGCTTCAGCTATCTGCAGCCGAGCGCCGGACGATCCATGCCACCTGCACCAACGTCGTTGCCGCGGACAGCCTTGTTCATCCCGCGGAGCTTGGCGCGTTGCACCGCGTCGAAGTGGTTCTGGGCCTTGGGGAAGGTGACCGCTGATGGAATTGCTCACCCTCATTTTTCTAGGCCAGCCAGCCTGGATGTGGCTCGGCTTTATTGGTCTGGTCATGGCGTTGCTCGCCTTTGATCTAGGCGTCCTGCACCGGGACGGCCACGAAATCAACGTGCGCGAGAGCCTCCTGCTTTCAGGGTTTTATATTGCCCTCGGTGTGACGTTCGGCGGTTTTGTCTGGTGGCAGCTTGGCCCTCAGTCTGGCGTCGAATATCTCACCGGCTTCGTGGTCGAGAAAAGCCTGGCGATGGACAATGTCTTCGTCATTGCTATGATCTTCGGCTATTTCGCCATTCCCCGTCATCTGCAGCACCGGGTGCTGTTCTGGGGTATTCTGGGCGTCATCGTCCTGCGTGCCATAATGATCGGCGTCGGCGCCACGCTCGTCTCCGAGTTCGGTTGGCTTCTCTATGTGTTTGCGGCTTTCCTGGTTTTCACCGGCATAAAAATGCTGACGGGCGGACACGGCGAGACCGACCTTGCGAACAATCCGGTGCTTAGCTTCATGCGCCGTCGGTTCCGCGTGACAGACAATCTGCATGGCGATCGGTTCTTTATCCGTCAGGCAGATCCGAAGTCGGGTAAGCTGGTGAGGTTTATGACACCGCTCTTCATGGCGCTCGTCATGATAGAGATCGCCGACGTGATCTTCGCCGTCGACTCGGTGCCGGCGATCTTCGCGATCACCACCGACCCCTACATCGTCTACACGTCCAACATCTTTGCAATCCTGGGCCTGCGGGCGCTGTACTTCGCCCTGGCTGCAATCCTGCACCGCTTTGCCTACCTCAAGCAGGCTCTGGCAGTGTTGCTGGTGTTCATCGGCTCGAAGATCTTTGTGGCCGACCTGCTCGGGTGGGAGAAATTCCCGGCCGAATGGTCCCTGGCAATCACCTTCATCATCCTGGCCACAGGCATCCTCTACTCGGTGTGGCGCACGGCGGTGCCGAAGCCGGCTGAGAGCTAACAACAAGGGCCGGGAGCTCGGTTCAGCCGATCTCCTGGCCCATAGACTTCGCTCCGCGTAGCTCAGATTGCCGGGGCAAGAGCCTCCAACGCATGCAGAAAGCCGGCACTGCCAACGAGCGCGTTGCTCTGGATAAGTCGGGCCTTGTGCTTCCACCTGCGTAGCGCTGCCCGGATCCCCAGCACTCTTTCCCCGCCGATTCTCGCCTTGAACGTGTGTCGTGCTTTGGCCCAGCGTTGCTGCGCCGACGCCAGCAGGCGGGTCTTCCAGCCCGGCGGGCCGATAAGCACCTGCGCGATCGCCCTGTCGCAGTTCCACAGCCCCTGAATAACGTGATTGTCTACCGTGGTTGAGGAATCCATCTCGGCGCACTCCCCGTCACGATAGAAGGCTTCGATGACGAGATACTCCAAGACCAGGCCAGGGCTGAACTTGCGGAAGTTCTCGTCATAGGCACATTTTGGGGTGAAAACTGTGTCGCCGGTTTGCAGATTGACGGAGATCGCGATTGGCTTGCCGTCAAGCAACAGCGAGTCCACCGAAGTGCGGGCTGCCCCTTCTTGGTGGAAAGCCCGCCGAGCGAATGCGGCATGAGCGTCGTTGGCCAGGAATGAAGTGCCGGCCCGGCCTTTCCAGCCAGCATGCTCTATGGCGAGAAAGTCCTCGATCCGCTGGACAACCATGGCAGGATCGCGCTGACGCTCGAAGGTCACCTCTCCCAGTTCCCGGAGACGGCGAAGCGAGCGCTGGATGTCCTTGGCGCGACTCTTCGAGACCACAGTTTGAAGATGAGCATCGAAGCCGCCGTCAAGGCGGGTAAGCCGCGCCCGCGCGTAGGCGGCAGAAGGGATTAGGTCCAATTGGCTGGTGGCACCTAGGCTCTGACACTCACGTATAAAGGCGCTGGAGAGACAGATATCTGGAAAGCTCCAACGGCGCGGAATTTGACGTTTCTGTAGAGCGTCCTGCCAAGCCGCCACGACGGCACGGGCATGGTCTCTGTGGATCAGCGGCTGGGTGTTAAATTGATAGACGTTGCTGGCAGCCACCGCGCGTTCGACCGGCCACCGCTTTAGTCGGAACAGGAACAGCCCTACGAGCGCCCCCTGTTCGCGCACCGTGACCGCCCGTAGATCGGCATTTGCGTCGATGGTCTGAAGCCCGGCGATTACGTAGGCGCGAGCGTAGAACGGGTTCTCGTCGATTGCATTCGCGGAAAGCTCGTCCCAGTTGGCCGCGCTCAGCTGGCATAGTTCGCTCCGATCCAGCACTTCGACAGTGTAGGAACTGGTCACGTTTGAAGCCCCTTTGATTTTGCGAAGAGCGTACCCAGCGCTGGCAACACCAGGCCCAGGCGGCGGTAGGCGAAGAGCGACAGCATCACGCCACGAACGGCAAAGCCCAGCACCACTGCTATGGCAGCTCCCACGGGTCCGATCACTGGTATCAAGACGAATGCTGCCGCCACATTGGCAACCAGGGCGATGACGAAGGCAACAGCACACAGCCGCTCCTCTCCCAGCATGTTGAGGACGTCCTCGCCCGGCCCGAGCAGGCAGGCGACCACCATCCCCAGGCAGAGTACCGGCACAAGTTCGCGGGCCTGCTCATAACCGCTCCCAAAAAGCTCCAGCAGCGGTCCTGCGAGCAGCGACAAGGCGAGTGCGGCGATGGCTGCAAGCACACTCGCCAGCAACGCCGACTTGCTAATCAGGGTCTGAAGATCGTTGCGGCGGTTGGCAGCGCCGAGGGCCGCGTATTTCTGAGCAGTGGCAGCGCTGACCCCATAGGGCACGTAGGCCAGGATCTGCGTCAAGCGGGAGGCAGCGAAATAGAACGCGACCTGTTCGGGGGGGACCAGAAGGCCCAGGATGATCACGTCGGCATTGAAGTACAGCACCTCGGCGAAGTCGACCGCAGCAAGCGGCATGGTTGTGCGTAGCCAGTCGCGCGACCGATAGCGAGGCACAGTGCCGCCAATGGCCGCCCGAAGGTGTGAACGTAACAGGGCGTACTGCGTAGCCATGCTGGCGACCAGCCCGACAATGACCAACGCCACGACGGTAAGCGATGTTGCTATCTGTCCCACCAGCAACAAACCGACGAGGCCAGCGATGATTGCCAGATGTCGCAGCAGGTAAGCCGGCCCAATCCCCAGTGTCGGTCGATCGAGGCCGCGGGCGATCGCCTCCAGGAAGTCTTGGAAGGCCAGCAGGGGGACGGCGAAGAGGGTGACGACGGCCAGCGGAACAAAATCAGGGTCGAGCGGCAGGAAGCCTGACAGCACTGCGGCGATGCCGAGGCCCGCAATGAGGCCCGAGGCAAGGAGGGTCATCAACATACAGAAGCGGAGGAGGCCTGCGGCCAAAACCAGCTGACCCGTCTCCAGATATTGGGCAAGCAGCTTATAGAGGAGTTGAGAGGTGCCGGCAGTACCGAGGTGGCCTAGCAACAGCAACCAGACGAACACGATGGCGAAGTGCCCGTACTCTTCAACGCCGATGAAGCGCGAGGCAACAACCTGAGCCAGGAGCCCCAGTCCAGCGCCAAAGATACGGATGCCCATGATGCGGATCGATTGA
Organism: Devosia sp. RR2S18; assembly: GCF_030177755.1. NCBI lineage: Bacteria > Pseudomonadati > Pseudomonadota > Alphaproteobacteria > Hyphomicrobiales > Devosiaceae > Devosia > Devosia rhizosphaerae. The sequence continues at coordinate 2,407,353 of NZ_CP126539.1, read as the reverse complement.
CCAGCAAAAGGGGCGGACGCAAGGGATTGCCCGGCTGATCCGGTCTTGTTCGCCACAATGGATGGAGAGGCGCTCAATGCGCGCCGCCGTGCATGATCGTCACCGTCCCGTTCCCCCCAGGCTGGAGCGGTAAAGTACTGTCGAAACTTCGGAAAGGCACGGTCTAGTGGGCCGTATAGTTACCTTTTTACGTTCACCGCCCGATGCCAGATGAACGAACCTCTGAACGCGTTCTTGGTCCGTGAGCTTGAGCACCAACAACTTTTTGTCACGGAGCAACTTGCCCGCTTGCCAGTGGGCGGGGCGGGGGATATTCACGTCCGGCATATGGATAAGCTCGGCGGTACCCTCCCAATGATCGATTTTGAACATGCTCGTGTCAACATGGTCGAGGGCCAGGTCCGCACCAACAGCGTGACTGACCAGCGCATCATCTCGCGCATGCTTTCGCTGCCACGCGAGCGGTTCGTGCCTGAATACCGGCATGACCTGGCCTATATCGACGACATTCACTGGCTAGGAAAGCCGGGGCAGGGTCGGTTTATGTGCGCCCCCTCAACGCTGGCGCGGCTGGTGCAGCTGGCTGAGGTCACCAACAACGACAAGGCCTTGGTTATTGGCGCGGCCACTGGCTACTCCACGGCTCTTGTTGCTAACCTCGCAGAATCGGTCGTCGGTCTCGAGCTTGATCCTGACCTCGCAGCACGCGCCCAAGCGAATCTGGCCGCGTTAAATGTAGCGAACGCCCGCATCGTCGTAGGCGATGTGGATCAGCTCGCGGGTGAGAAGTTCGACGCCATTCTTGTCGAGGGTACGCTCGAAGCGCTGCCCGATAGCTTTGTTTCTCTTATCGCCGATGGTGGACGTTTGGTCACCTTGATGCGCCGCAAGGGGGCTGTGGCGAGTGCCACCGTGTTCATCCGAACCGGAGATTCGGTGGCGGGTCGTCCCGAGTTCAACGCGACGCTGCCCGCCTTCTTTGCGGCCAAGCCGCAGGAAGAGTTCGTGTTCTAGTAGCGTTTTGCCTGCTCTGTTGCCGAGCGGGCACGGTCCGTTCCGTTTCGTTTCGCTAAGTTTCGGTAAGGATTGTCGCGGCACATTGTTTTATCCCCGATGTGGCGGCTAGTGTTCTGGGGATCGGAGACGGCCCATGCGTATCATTCGTAAGATGTTGGTGAGCGCCTTTGCGCTCGGAGTTGCTATGGCTCCGACTGCACCGGTGCAGGCACAATCATTGACCCAAGCGTTGACGGCAGCCTGTTCTTTTTCGCCCGAGCTGCAATCGGCAGTGCTGCAGGCGAAAGCTTCCGCAGAAAACATTGCCCAGGCACTTTCGCAGAAGCGGCCGACGATTGGCGCCTCGGTGTCGGGCAACTACAATTGGTCGATGGTTGGTGGTCAATTCAATGACTCCCAGTCGCTAACGACCGGGCTGCAATACAACCAGACCATTTTCGACAATTTCCAGACCGACGCGCGGGTCGAGGCGGCGCGTGCCGGTGCGGAGATCGCACGGCACCAGATTCTCAATACTGCTCAGAATGTCCTGCTCTCTGTCGTGCAGGCCTACATGTCGGTTTTGAGCGATCGCCAGCTGGTGGCGTTGCGCCAGGAGAATTTGGAGTTTTTCCAGGCGCAGCTGCAGTCTGCGCAGGATCGGCTGGAAGTAGGTGAGGGCACCCGCATCGACGTGGCTCAGGCCGAAGCACGCCTTGCGCAGGGTCGTGCAGCCTATCAGGCAGCCATCAGCAGCCTTGAAGTCAGCGAGGCGACGTTCCAGCGCTATGTTGGGGCCTCGCCGGGCAGTCTCGGGGCTAGCCACAATTACGCTCGTCTCATCCCCTCGAGTATCCAGGCCGCCATTGCCCAGGCCGAGGCCAACCATCCAGCCATTCTGATCTCCAAGGCTGCCATACGCGCCGCGCAGGCCGGAAGCGATGCAGCCCAGGCGGCATTTGGTCCCACCGCATCGTTGACGGGACAGGTTGGCACGCGGTGGACGGGCCCGAGCGGCGCGCCCACGGATGGCATCAGCGGTAGCGTTGGCATTTCCATCACCATTCCCATCTATGCCGGTGGAGCTATAGGGTCAGGCGTTCGGCAGGCTAATCTCGAGCAGATCCAGTCCGAAGTCGACGCGATGTCCGCCTACGACCAGATTCGCGAGGCGGTCATTTCGGCTTGGGCCGGCATTCAGAGCGCAGATGCCCAGATTGCCGCCGCCAACTCGGCAGTTTCGGCCGGCTCGGAAGTGCTCGAAGGTGTCATTCAGGAACGTGACTTGGGCACCCGCACGACGCTGGATGTGCTCAACTCCCAGGCCGAGTTGATCAACGCCCGCGAGGCCGTCATCAACGCGTCTACCCAGAAGGTGGTCGCCACCTTCTCTCTCCTGTCGGCGACCGGCCAACTCGCCGGACAGGAACTGTGTCAGTCGCTGCGGATCGAAGAGGTGGTGGACTACACCCAGACTGTCGAGGACGTTTGGCAGGAATTGCGCACTGTCGAGGACTGATCGCACTTCAAGCGCCTATCGTTTGTGGCCGGGCTAGTCCCGGCCACAACTTTTAGTGGAAAGCGCCTTCTCGGTCGGTAGCGCGATTCCTTCTTGTTGCCTCAAAGGGTATGGTGATTGGGACGAATCGGATCGACCACCGGCGGATGGCCGCATTCCACCGATCGAGCGCTTGCGTAAGAGGCACTGATGAACAAGCCTGCCCCCAAAGAACCCTCAATGGATGAGATCCTGTCGTCCATCCGGCAGATTATAGCCGACGATGACGCTGCTGGGGTTCCGCGCCGGCCCTCCATCCAGGCCGCCCCTCCGCCAATGGAGGCCACGCCGGCTCGACCCATGAGCGGTCTCGACCGGGATCTCAGCGACATGCTCGACGACATCGAGCCCCTGGCGCTCAAGCCATCGCAGATCGTTGATGATGAACCAGAGGCGGAAGCCGAAGACGACGTCAGCGGCTTCAGCTTCGATTCGATCCTCGCCGATACAGAAGGCGAAGATGAACAGCCGGACGAGGTTGATGAGCCTGTTGAGGCGCTCTCACCTTTGGTGGAGCCAGAAGACATCGACTTTGCCACTGAAGAGGCTGAGGACGAAGACGATCTGCCAAGTTTCGAGCCGGCACCGCGACCTGAACCGGTGCAGCTGGCGCAAGTTGAGCCCGCCCCAGAGCCCAAGCCAGCACCGCAGCCCGCGCCCAAGGCTGCAGAGCCACGGCCACAAGCCACAGTGGCACAGGCCGCGCCGCTACCTGATCCTTCGCTGACCAGTGACATGGCCGACCAATTGCTGGAGCCGGCCACCCAGGCTGCTGTTCGCAGTTCCATCACGCGCCTGCAGGGTCTTGGCATTGGCAATGGTGGCGCCACCATCGAGTCGCTCATGCGCGACATGCTGCGACCCATGCTCAAGGAATGGCTCGACGAGAACCTGCCATCGGTGGTCGAGCGGATGGTGGAAAAAGAAATCGGTCGCATATCCCGCGGTATCGAATAGCCAGACGCGGCGCGCCTAGGGCGCGCCGTTTTTGTTTTCACGGGCATGCGCATAGGCGCAGTTGACCCTGCGCCGCTGTTTTGCTTCAAGTCAGCCAACCTTTCCTCCCGGCCTGCCGGCGCTTCGCCAGCGGGCCTCCGCTGTTGCGAGTGACTCCATGCTTGAAAAGACCTACGAGCCCGGCGCCGTTGAAGGCCGCATCTTCGCCGATTGGCAAAAGGCCGACGCGTTTGCTGCCGGCGCGGGGGCTGAGCCAGGGGCTGAGCCATTCACCATCGTCATTCCGCCGCCCAACGTCACGGGCTCCCTGCACATAGGGCACGCGCTTAACAATACCATTCAAGACATCCTCGTTCGCTTCAACCGCATGCTGAAGAAGGATGTGCTCTGGCAGCCGGGCATGGACCATGCTGGCATTGCCACGCAGATGATCGTCGAGCGCCGGTTGATGGAGCAGCAGCAGCCGTCTCGCCGGGATCTCGGCCGGGAGGAGTTCGTCCGCCGGGTCTGGGAGTGGAAAGACGAGAGCGGCGGCACGATCATGAACCAGCTCAAGCGGCTGGGTGCCTCCGCTGATTTCTCGCGCGAACGCTTCACCATGGGTGACCATGGCGACGCCGATGACCAGATGGTTCGTGCGGTCACCAAGGTTTTCGTTGAGCTACACAAGCGCGGTTTAATCTATCGCGCCAAACGCCTCGTGAACTGGCACCCCGGCCTGGAAACCGCAATTTCCGACCTCGAGGTCGAGAACATCGAGGTCAAGGGTCATATGTGGCACCTGCGCTACCCGCTAGCCGATGGCGTCACCTACCAGTTCCCGATTGCACACGACGAAGATGGAAAGCCCACCGAGTGGGAAACGCGCGACTACATCATTGTAGCGACCACGCGCCCCGAAACGATGCTCGGCGACTCCGGCGTGGCCGTGCATCCGGAAGACGAACGCTACAAGGATCTTGTCGGTAAGTTCGTGGAACTGCCGCTGGTTGGCCGTCGCATTCCAATCGTGGCCGACGAATATGCCGATCCAGCCCTCGGCACCGGCGCTGTGAAGATCACGCCCGCGCATGATTTCAACGACTTCGAGGTGGGTGTTCGCAACAAGCTCGAACAGATCAATGTTCTCACCACCAGGGGCGAGATCATCGATGCAGACTTCGTGCCTGCCCCCTATCGGGGTTTGGACCGCTTCGCGGCGCGCAAGGCCATCATTGCCGACCTCACGGCACTGGCCGAGGACAACCCTGCGCGCGGACTCGACCATATCGAAGACAAGAAGATCATGGTCCCCCACGATGAAAAGTCCAAGCTCGTTGTTATCGAGCCCTTCTTGACGGACCAGTGGTGGGTGAGGGCCGACGTGCTGGCTCAGCCAGCCCTGGCTGCCGTGCGGGAGGGTCGCACGAAGTTCGTGCCGCAACAGTACGAGAACACCTATTTTGCGTGGCTCGAGAACATCAAGCCTTGGTGTATTTCCCGCCAGCTCTGGTGGGGCCACCGCATTCCGGCTTGGTATGGTCCGGACAACGAAGCTTTCGTCGCCGCCAATGAAGCCGAGGCGCAGGCGCTCGCCGACGCGCACTATGGCGAGACAGTGGAATTGAAGCGCGACGAGGATGTGCTCGACACATGGTTTTCCTCGGCGCTCTGGCCGTTCTCCACCTTGGGTTGGCCGGATAAAGCCGCCGAGCTCCAGCGCTATTATCCAACCAGCGTTCTGGTGACAGGCTTCGACATCATCTTCTTCTGGGTTGCCCGCATGATGATGATGGGCCTTGAGTTCCTCGAAGAGGAGCCGTTCCACACCGTCTACATGCATGCCCTGGTCCGCGACGAAAAGGGCCAGAAGATGAGCAAGACCAAGGGCAACGTCATCGACCCGCTCCAGCTCATCGATCAGTACGGCGCTGACGCGACACGCTTCACCCTCGCTGCCATGGCGGCGCAGGGCCGCGATATCCGTCTCTCCATCAACCGTGTTGAGGGTTACCGGAACTTCGTCACCAAGCTCTGGAACGCGGCGCGGTTCCTCGAAATGAATGAGTGTCGTCGGGTCGAAGGTTTCGACCCAAAGAACAACAAGCTGCCGCTCAATCGCTGGATCGTCGGCGCGACGGCGCGCGGCGCCGCAGCGGTGACGCGGGGGATCGAGGACTACAAGTTCAACGAAGCCGCCAACGCCGCCTATGACTTCGTCTGGGGCACGTTCTGCGACTGGTATGTGGAATTCGCCAAGCCCGTCTTTATGGGCGAGGATGAGGTCGCCAAGGCCGAAACCCGCGCCACCGCGGCTTGGGCACTCGACCAGATCCTGGCCATTCTCCACCCCTTCATGCCCTTCGTCACCGAAGAGCTGTGGGCGGAAACGGGTAAGTTCGGGCCTGCCCGCAACAGCATGTTGATCCTGGCTGAATGGCCAAAGCTCGACGGGCTCGAGGATGCGGAGGCGGATGCCGAACTCAACTGGCTGATCGAGGTGATCACCAGCGTCCGCTCCATTCGCGCGGAGATGAATGTTCCCGCCAGCGCCAAGCTGCCTCTGGTCGTCGTTGGCGCGCAAGAACGCACCCTAGCACGTCTGGTGGCAGGGACCTCGCTCATCACGCGCCTGGCCCGGCTCGACAGCATCACGCCGGGCAAGGACATCCCCGGCGAGTCGGCGCAGTTCGTGGTCGGCGAAGCGACTTGGGCCCTGCCGCTTGCCGACTTTATCGACATTCCAACAGAGCGCGCCCGTCTTGAAAAGGAAGTTGGCAAGCTCGACGCTGAAGTCGGCCAGATCGACAAGAAGCTCGGCAACGAGCAGTTCGTCGCCAAGGCGCCAGAAGAGGTGATCGAGGAGCAGAAGACCCGGCGCGAGGCCGCTCTTGAACGCCGCACGCGCATCGCGGAGGCCTTGGAGCGGCTCCGCTAGAGCGGCTGTTCCGCCTCTATGTGCTGATTCAGCAACAGCGTTCGCGATTCACTTTGCGAACGCCCGCCGGAAACATTTTGGCGATGTTTCCCGCCACAATCTGCGCCTAAACGGATCGGCATAGGCATCGGGGCGGATGACCTGTGTGGGTGGGCGAGATTGCGCCCGCCTACGCTTTATTCCCCCCAGTGCCGCTCGTAACCGCCTTCCTTGGTGAAGGGCGGTCATCGGCGTGGAGGTGAACTGAAGATGGCTCGGACGATGCAGGCACTACCAGCACGCACGAGTACACGTGGCGGTCTGATTTGGAGCAGAATTGATCTCGCTTCCGCTCAAATGCCGACACAAACAAAGTTTACCCAAGTGTTAACGCAGTCTTTCTCCGCCGCGTCACGCGAGCGAGACTGTTTCAATGATCCTGCTTCTGCTTCCGGCCAGTTCGTGCCGAGGTGCGGCGGTGGGTTGACGTTAGCCCGCATTTGCACGGGCAAAAGGAGTATCATGCGGTCAGTTGGGGACCATTCCCTGATTTCCGTGGCTATGGCAGCCATGTTCGCGTTTGCCGCGACAGCGCTGCCGGTTCACGCCCAAACTGCAGCCGACGCGGCCCTTGGCATGGCTAATATGCTGGATGGGGCAGGGGGCGGCGTATCGGGTGACGATCTGCTGGCGGCGCTTGAAGGTGCTGCCGCCGCAGGACAGCCCATGGCCATGTACCAGCTGGGCACCATGTACGAGAATGGCGAAGGCGTGGCCAAGGATCCGGTCCGGGCGTTCGGCTACTTCTCGCAGATTGCCAACCTCCACGCCGATGCGGCACCCAAGGGGCTTGAGTCCGATATCGTCGCGCAGTCCTTCGTCAAGATGGGCGACTACTACCGCAAGGGTTTGCCCGATGCGGGCATCCCCGCTGACGCGGAACGCTCGCACGCTCTGCTGCTGCACGCCGCCACTTATTTCGGTGATGCCGATGCGCAGTATCGGGTTGGGCTACTTTATGCCGAAGAGGGCGAATTGGGCGTCAGCCCGCTGCAGAGCGCTCGCTGGTTCTCACTTGCCGCCCGCAAGGGTCATTGCCTTGCTCAAGCGCGCCTTGGCGACATGTTGTTCAACGGAGTTCCCGGTTTCGAAGCACAGCCGGTCGAAGGCTTGATGTGGCTGACTCTGGGCCAGCAGCGCTGCATCGGCACGGCCGACGCGGCCTACGTTAGTGACCTGCTCAATCAGGCCATGTCCATCGCAACCCCCGAGCAGCGGCTCGAGGCAAGCAGCCTGGCCACGAGTGTAGCACCGCAGTTCGCGTCCTTCTAGAACGTGAACTGCCCCTCCACGGGGACGTGGTCGCTGGGCTTCTCCCAGCCCCGCACGTCCTTGTGGACCACAACGCTCTCCAGCCGGTCTGCGGCCTGCGGCGATAACATCAGGTGGTCGATGCGGATCCCCAGATTGCGTCGCCATGCACCGGCCTGGAAATCCCAAAACGTATAGGCCACCTCCGATGTGGTGGCGCGCAGGGCGTCGGTCATGCCCAGGTTCACCAGCTTGCGAAACCGCTCCATGCTCTCGGGACGATAGAGCGCATCGCCCCACCACCCCTCGGGGTTGTGGGCATCGAGAGGTGCCGGAATGAGGTTGAAATCTCCCAGCAGCACGAAGGGCTCCTCAAAGGTAAGCCGCGTCTCGACATAGTCGAGCAGTCGGTCCATCCAGGCCAGCTTGTACGGAAATTTCTCGCTGTCGACCGGATTGCCATTCGGCAGGTAGATGTTGCAAACGCGGATCGCGCCGGCCTCTACTGAAAACACCGCTTCAATTAGTCGAGCCTGTTCGTCGCTATCGTCGCCAGGCAGGCCACGATTGACCTCGTCGAACGGCACCAAAGACAGAATGGCAACGCCGTTCCAGCTCTTTTGGCCATGCGTCTCGACATTGTAACCCAGCGCCTCGATCTCGGCGCGCGGGAAGCCCTCGTCGACCGTCTTGATCTCCTGAAGACAAACGATGTCGGGCTTTTCCTCCTCGAGCCAGCGCAACAGCAGTTCCAGCCGGGCCTTGATGCCATTGATGTTCCAGGTGGCGATGCGCAGGCCCATGGCGTATTCCTCAGACGAGATCGGTGTAAACGGCGCGGCGCAGGGCGCGCGGATAATCCAGTTCGCCACCATAGAATGCGGTGTTGCTCAGCGAAACCATGGAGATCCGATTGGTCGGGTCAATGGACCAGACGTGGCCGTAGATCCCACCCCAATTGTTGGTGCCCGCGGCCCAGGGGTGCCCCGCTTTCTCCGGGTCGACTGTATAGCTGCCCAGGAAGCTGAAAGCCTGCCCAGGCTCGCGCTCATAGCCCATCTGGTTACGGAGGGCGTTAGCGGCGGTTGCCGGGGCGAGAACGGGTCCACCTCCATGAAGCATCGCTTCGAGAAAGCGGAGGAAGTCCGCCGCGGTAGTAGCCATGCCCGCTCCGCCAGACTGAAAAGCTGTCGAATTGAAAATCCGACTGGGCGAAAAACTGGTGACGCCACCCCAAGGATTGTTGGCAGCGTGTGGATCCCTCATGCGAGCCGGCTCATCTTCACCGTCAGCATAAGGTGTCGCCAGGCGAGAGGACTCGGAAAGGCTGAAGACTGTATCGGGCATCGCCAGCGGACCGGTGACATAATGAGCCACGGCGTCGCTCAACTGCCCACCATTGACCGCTGCCACAACGCCGCCAAGAACGTCGATTGCCACGGAATATTGCCACGAGGTTCCCGGCGGATAAGCCAGTGGCTGCTCGGCTATCAGGCGCAGCACCTCGTCCAGTGCCATATCCGAATTCGTCAAACCGCCGCTGATGCGGGGATCGCGTGAATAGTCATAGGTGAGCCCGGCGGTATGGGTCAGAAGATGATGAAGCGTGATGACCGGCTCGGTGCCATCAGCCATCCTGGGTCGGAAATACGGCAGGTAGCGCCGCACCGGTTCATCGATGCGCAAGAGCCCGTGATCTGCCATGGCCAGAATAGTGGCGGCCACGATGGGCTTGGTTAGGGATGCCGCACGGAAAACCGTGTCGAGCTCTACCGGCTTCTGCGCCTCGCGGTCGGCCAATCCCGCTTTGCGGGCGTAGATGGTCTCACCATCTTTCGCCACCATCACCACCGTTCCCACAAGCTTGCCGCTCGCAATGGCTTCGTCAATGGTGCTGTCGGTCGCCTGCATGTTGGCCATGGTCAAATCCCCCAGCTTCCCTTGTGCCGGGTTGCAGCCGATTCAACAATGCAAAATGGCTTAGACGGCGAAGCTGGTTCCGCAGCCGCATGAAGCGACCGCGTTCGGATTCCTGATCTGGAAAGATTGCCCGATCAAGTCATCGACGAAGTCGATCTCCGCGCCTCCCATGAACTCAAGGCTCATAGAATCGATCAGCACGACGGCATCGCCTTTTTGCAGCACGATGTCGTCTTCACCAGGTGTTTCCTGTACGAGATTGTATTCGTACTGAAACCCCGAGCAACCGCCGCCTGCCACCGATACGCGAAGCACCGTACCTGCAGGTTCCTTCGACAGAATTCTTGAAACGCGCTTGGCAGCGCGATCGGTCAGCACGACGTCAGGAGAGGCGAGGGCGGTTTCGGTCATCTTAGTCCAGCCGTAATGACATAACGGTCAGCTAAAATAGGAACGAATGGCGACTAATGGAAGGGCCTATGACATCACCGACGAGCGACCTCGCTCCCTATGCCAGCCGGCCCGAGGAAACGCTGGGGCGGCTCTATTCCACCGGACCCAGTCCCACCCGTTCCGAATTCCAGCGGGACCGCGACCGCATCATTCATTCCACGGCCTTTCGGCGGCTACAGCACAAGACGCAGGTGTTCCTCCACCATGAGGGGCGCCACTTCCGCAATCGGCTGACCCACACGTTGGAGGTGAGCCAGATGGCGCGGTCCATGGCGCGCGCCCTTCGGCTCAACGAAGACCTCGCCGAAGCGGTGGCGCTTTCTCATGACCTTGGCCACACCCCGTTTGGACACGCCGGTGAGCGGGCTCTGCATGCGGCCATGTCCCCCTTTGGCGGGTTTGACCATAACATGCAGGCCATCCGGATCGTTACTCGGCTGGAGAACCGCTACGCCGAGCACGACGGCCTCAATCTCACCTGGGAAACGCTGGAGGGCATCCTCAAGCACAACGGCCCCCTGACCGGCGACGGCGCCGCCGTTGAAGCGCTTGACCAAATCCCCGCCGTTGCCGGCTTGCGACCAGAGACCCATGCCTCGCTGGAAGCGCAAATCGCTGCCATCGCCGATGACGTGGCTTACAACGCGCACGACATTGATGATGCCCTGCGTGCAGGGCTGATTGTCTTGGATGACCTCCGCGAGGTACCGCTGGTCGGCCCGATCGTGCAGGAGGTCCTCACCCGCTACCCCGCCATCGCGCCCAAGCGCCAGGCCCATGAAGTTCAGCGGCGTTTGATCACGCGGTCGATCGAAGACGTGATCCGTACCACTTCGGACAACCTCGAGGGCGCCGGCGTCGAAAGCCCCGAAGAAGTGCGGAGAGCAGGGCGCACCCTGGTCGCGTTTTCAGCAGATACCGCACGAGCCGAGCGAGGGCTCAAGCGCTTTCTCTTCGAGCGTGTTTACCGTCACCCCAGCGTCATGGCCCCGGTGCATCAGAGTGAGCGAGTAGTTTCCGATCTCTTCGCGCGCTATTTGCGCACCTCGGACATGCCGGGGCGCTGGGGCGCATCCGCGACGGCAGCACCATCGGAGGCTGCACGTGCGGAGGTGATTGGCGATTTCATCGCCGGCATGACCGACCCCTACGCCCTCGACGAGTATGCGCGGTTGTTTGACGCTCGACCGGAATTCCGTTAACCCCGGCGCCACTTCAATTCTCAGGTCAGTCATGGACGTTTTCGCCCTTTTTGCCGCGCGCATTTCTACTGCCATGCAGGCTCTTTACCCCGAGATCAGCGCGGATCTGCTCGCGCGTATCGTTGTTGAGCCCCCACGTGATCCCGCGCATGGCGACTTGTCGACGAATGCCGCAATGGTGACTGCCAAGCCGCTCGGCAAAAATCCGCGCGAGGTGGCCAGCGCACTGGCCGAGCAGTTCAAGTCCGATGCCGATGTGATCGGCGTCGAGGTTGCCGGACCGGGCTTCATCAATTTCCGCCTGTCTGCGCCTGTCTGGCATCAGGTGTTGCGCTCCATTGCCGAACTCGGCGACGATTTCGGCCGCTCGACGCTCGGCCAGGGTCAGCGGGTGAACGTGGAGTATGTCTCTGCCAATCCCACCGGACCCATGCATGTCGGCCACACGCGCGGTGCAGTGTTTGGCGACACCTTGGCCTCGCTGATGGCGTGGTCGGGCTATGATGTCACCCGCGAGTACTACATCAACGACACTGGCGGGCAGACCATCATTCTGGGCCGCTCCGCCATGTTGCGCTATCGCGAAGCGCTCGGCGAGACGATCGAGATCCCACCGGGCTTCTATCCCGGTGAATATCTGATCCCGGCGGGCCAGGCCCTTGCGGCCGAGCACGGCCGTAGCCTCTTGGACCTGCCCGAAGAAGAGGCGGTGCTGATTGCGCGTGAGGCTGCACTGGCCGCAATGATGGAGCTGATCAAGGCCGATTTGGCTCAGCTCAACATTCACCACGACGTGTTCTTTTCCGAGCGTACCTTGCACGGGCAGGGCGGGGATATCGAATCCACGCTGGCCTGGCTGCGGGAGGAAGGCATGGTCTATCAAGGCCGGCTGGAGGCGCCCAAGGGCAAGACTCCCGAAGAGTGGGAGGACCGCGAGCAAACCTTGTTTCGGGCCACCGATTACGGCGACGACACGGATCGGGCGCTGATCAAGTCTGACGGCGCTTACACCTATTTCGCGGCTGACATCGCCTATCACCGCAACAAATATCTGCGCGGCTTCAACCACATGATCAACGTGCTCGGCGCAGACCATTCCGGCTACGTCAAGCGCCTGCAGGCCGCCGTCAAGGCCGTCTCCCATGGCGAAGCCGACATGGATGTGCGTATCTGCCAACTCGTCCGGCTGCTCAAGAACGGCGAGCCGTTCAAGATGAGCAAGCGCTCGGGCGATCTCATCACCCTGGCTGATCTGGTGGATGAAGTCGGTCCTGACGCCACCCGGTTCATGTTGTTGTTCCGGCGTAATGACGCGGCGATGGACTTCGACTTTGCCTTGGTCAAGGAACAGACCAAGGACAATCCTGTCTTCTACGTCCAGTACGCTCACGCCCGCGCCTATTCCGTCTTCAAGGTCGCGGCGCGTGATCTTCCCGGCCTCGACACCTCGAAGGCTGCACTCGCTCGCGCCGAGATCGACCGGATCGCTACCCAGGCGGAGCTAGACCTTGTGCGGGTGCTTTCGGCTTGGCCGCGGACCGTGGCGGCGGCTGCCGTCGCCCATGAGCCGCACCGCATCGCCTTCTACCTGCATGAGCTCGCAGCGGCGTTCCATGGCTTCTGGGCGAAAGGCAAGGAAGACCCTTCGTTACGGTTTGTTAATGCTGAAGACCCAAAGCTGACCTTGGCTCGACTCGCCCTTGTCGATGCCGTGCGCCAGGTTCTCGTCAATGGCCTCGGGATCTTGGGCGTGTCAGCACCCGAAGAGCTTTCATAATTCGGGCGCAATACTATGTTGACTCGCGGCAAAACGCCCCAGCTTGGGCGCCGTGGAATTGAGAGGGCGCTGCTAGATGACAGCGAAACCGCAGCCGATGGCCGGACAACCCGACCCCGCAGATGACCTGATTGCCGAACTTGCAAGGCTCATGGCCCAGGATGCTGAGAGCGAGCGTCCGGCCGCTCCCCCGCCGCCAGCCCGTCCGGCGCCGGTTCGTATCCCCGGTGGCGAGCCCTCGGCTCCGTCACAGCGGCCCCAGAGCGCTCCTGGAACGGGTGGGGGCTCCGAGCCGTTCCGTTTCGATCTCGGCATTTCCGCTCCGCAGCCAAAGCCGGCCGCACCGGTGGAGCCATCGCCGCAGCGCGAGCCTCTGACTTCAGTGCCGCAGCAGCAAGCCCGCGACTCCATCGCCGACTTGATCGCCGCAGAAATGGCGGAGCCCATAAGTGAGGCTCCGTCACCGCAGCCCCAGCCTGCTCCTCCTCGTGCACCAACGCCGGCCATGCCCATAGAAGCTCGCCAGCCGCAGCCGCGGCCGGTTGAGACCGCGCCCTCTGCATGGCAAGAGCCGACCTCGCGTCCTGAACTAGACCAATTCCGCGTCGCTCCAGTCTTCGGGTTGACCTCGGCACAACCTGTCGAACCGACCGTCTCGGTCGCCGTTCCTGTTGTGGCCCAAGCACCGGCTGCTCCGGCACCGGTCCAAGCAGTTCCGACGCATTCGCCTGCACCCACTCAGCAGCGCCCGCAGGTCGAAGCAGACGTAGACCCGATCAGCGAGATCGAGAGCCTAATCGGCAGCGCTGTGCGGATCGACCTCAATTCACCACCGAAATCGCCGGAAGTGCAGCCAGACGGTGGCGCCCCCCAGGTGCAGTCCGTTCCCACTTCTGCTGCAAAACCGGTAGCAAGTCCTGCGCTGCGGAGCCTCGCAACGCCTACCCTTCCGCGCGAGCCGCAACCCGAAGACCGGCGCGTCACCAGCGCAGACGAAGCCATCCTGGCGGCCGCCGAGGCCACTGGTGCCGAGATCGGCTGGGTAGACGCGCCAGAAGAACCCGTCGCCGCTCCCCCGCGCGGTCCCAGGCTTCGCCGCCCCCGCATGCCCCGTTCCTTCGGGTTTAGCCGCGCCGTGGCTGGCCCGCTTGTCGCAGTTTCCCTCCTCGTCGTCGCCGGCGGCGGCCTTTACTGGGTCCTCGGAACCGGCGGCGATGCCGGTCCAGTTCCCCTGCTGACCGCCGATGCGTCGCCCGTCAAGGAAATGCCTGCTGTCGAGACTGCATCCGCCGCCACGCCGCAGTCGGTCGTCTTCAACGAGATTGAAGGCGTGCCGCCGAGCGCTGACGAGCAACTGGTCTCCCGTGATCAAGCCGATGTGGACGAAGTCACCCAGGTCGCCACACCAGACGTGAGTGCCGAAGGCTTGGCCAATCGCAAGGTTCGCACGGTCACCGTTCGTCCCGATGGTACCATTGTGAGCGGTGATGAGAGCCTCGCGGGTAGCACGATGCTACCCGTAGACCGCCCTAACGTGCCGGAAGTCCCTGGTGCGCAGATGGCGAGCCCCGCCTTGCTGGCGAGCACGGAAACCGCCACAGGCACGCTCACCTCGACTGGCGAAACGGCGCCGGTTGACGCGCTAACTGCTGAGACCCCTGTGCCGGAAGAAGCCGTCGCCGTAGCGCCCGTGGAGCCAGGCACCATCGTTCCTGCCGTGGATCCTAGCGGCAATCCGATTGCTGGCCGAACTGCACCAGTGCCAGTAACGCGGCCCACAAACCTGGCCCAAGTAGCCACGCCGAGCCCTTTCACCCCGCCAGCGCCCACGTCCCCGGTGAACGCGGTGATTGACCCGCTTCCTGACACCGCTAGCGTCGCACCGCAGCAGCCGGCGTCCGGCGATACCGCCCCCGCCTATGTGCAACTGGCATCTCAGCGTACCGAACAGGACGCGCTCGCGACGGCAAACCAGCTGGTCTCCCGGTTTGGCCCCATCTTCAATGGCGCCAATATGGAAATCCAGCGAGCCGACCTGGGCACTCGCGGCATCTACTACCGCGTTCGGGTTCCGGCCAGCTCGATGCAGCAAGCCGCCGAGATGTGCAACAATGTAAAAGCTCAAGGCGGCGACTGCGTCGCTATGTAGCCCAAACAGAGTGATGCTTGACCTTAAGCACGGGTGAGACCAAGGATACCCGGGTGATTGAGACACCCCGCCCGCAGCTATGACACCCGCGCAGCCAGATTGGCTTGACCCCGCGCCTGCAGCGACCGAGCAAGTCCTGCACGTCGATGTGGGAGGCTATGAGGGACCGCTCGATCTTCTGCTGGATCTGGCGCGGCGGCAGAAGGTGGACCTATCGGCAGTTTCGGTACTCGCCCTAGCCGAGCAATATCTCAAGTTCATCGAAACGGTTCGTGAAAAGCGCATTGAGGTTGCCGCCGACTACCTCGTAATGGCGGCCTGGCTGGCCTATCTGAAAAGCCGCCTCATGGTGCCGCAAGCGCCCTCCGACGAAGAACCCTCCGGCGAGATGCTGGCCGCCTTGTTGCAGTTTCGCTTGAAGCGCCTCGAAGCCATGCGAACTGCGTCGGCGCAACTGCTGGCGCGGCCCCGTCTGGGCATGCAGGTTCATGCAAGGGGCGAGTCCCAGCCGATGGAAATTGTTCGCAAGAGCCGCTGGGAAGCGTCCTTCTACGACCTTCTCAAGGCCTACAGCACGCAGCGCGAAAAGGCCGTTGCGACAGAGTACACCCCCTCCACCAGAACGGTCTGGTCCTTGCAGGACGCCCGTGACATTCTCCAGCGGCTCATCGGCGACAGCTTCGATTGGGTGCCGCTCGACACCTATCTCCTCAGCTATCTGAGCAAGCCGGCAGAACGCGTGACCGCCCGCGCCTCCACTTTCGCGTCCAGCCTTGAACTCGTGCGGTTAGGGCAAATCGACTTGCGGCAGGAGGAGACATTCGGCCCACTCTTCATGCGCCGTCGCCATAAGGATGCACAGTGACTGAGCCGTGCGGCGTGCAAGAGCGGCAATTGCGCATCCTCGAAGCGTTGTTGTTTGCCTCTCGTGAGCCGCTCGGGATAGAGCAATTGCGGCCCTATCTCGGGGAAGGCGCCAACTTTCCAGCTCTGATCGAGGCGCTACGACAGCGCTACGCCGAGCGTGGCGTTACTCTCGTCCGGCGCGGTGAAAAGTGGGCGTTTCGGACGGCAGAAGACCTCGCCTTCCTGCTCCGCCGCGAGGACGAGGAGACGCGACCATTGCCGCGCGCTGCGCTCGAGACCTTGTCGATCATAGCTTACCACCAGCCGGCTACTCGAGCCGAGATCGAAGAAGTCCGAGGCGTGGCCACCGGCAAGGGAACGCTGGACACGCTGATGGAGGCAGGGTGGATCCGCATGCGAGGACGGCGCCGCACGCCTGGCCGGCCAGTCACCTACGGCACGACAGATGCTTTTCTCGACTATTTCGGTCTGGAGAGCCTTGGGGATCTGCCCGGATTGGAAGAGCTCAAAGGGGCTGGTCTTTTGTCGGGTCGCTTGCCTCCCGGCCTCCAGATCCCACTGCCTTTCGATGGCGCACTGCGCGAAGACGAAGACCCGTTCAATGCTGATGACGCTGGAGGAGACGAAAACGGTCAATAAGTTGTCATGGGAGAACTGCCGTGACTCGCCGGAAGCGTGCGAACACGTTCTTGTGTTTCCTGCCGATTAAACCTATTTCTGACCTATCTATCGCGTGTATCGCGTTCTGAGATTTATAGGGAGACCAACATGCACGCGCCAGGTATTTGGGGCATTCTCGTCGTCGCCGTCGTCGTAATCCTGCTCTTTGGACGCGGCAAGATCTCCGGCATGATGGGCGAAGTCGCTTCCGGGATTAAGGCCTTCCAGAAAGGCATGCGCGACGACGACAAGCCCGTTGAACGCGTAACGACGACCGCTGACACCACTGCGGTTCACGAGCCCGAGAAGAAAGACGTCGTCTAAGCCGCGTTGCCGGCCGGCGCACTGAAGGAATATCACTATGCTCGGCTTGGGCTGGACAGAGATGCTGGTCGTCGGCGTAATCGCGCTGATTGTGATCGGTCCAAAGGACTTGCCCATCGTTATGCAGCGGGTAGGCAAGTTCGCTGGCCAGGTCCGGCGAATGGGCAATGATTTTCAGCGAGAGTTGAACAAGACCACTGGTCTCGACGAAGTTCGCAATCTGCGCAATTCGATCGCCGCACCGCTCAAGAAGACGAGCGACGAGATCCGACGGGATTTCAATGCGATGACGCCCACAGGTCCGAAGCCGAGCGGCTTGCTCAAGCCGGCCGATCCTGACGGTCAGAGCGTCGTCGAGGAGATCAAGGCCGCTGCTGGCATAACTGAGCAGACAACCAGCAGCGAAGTGGGCCCGGTGAAAGCCGCGCCCGCACCAACGCGGCCGCTAATCAAGACTGAGCTTACGCCGCTCGCCGACTCCTCGGCTGAAGCTGAGCAGAGTGCGCAGAAGGTCACCGCCAACGGGACGACCGAGGCACTGCCGAGTGAGCCTGCGGACTCTCCGGTACCCAAGCCGCCGAGGCAACGCAAGGCCGCGCCAGCGAAAGCTCCAGCCAGCAAAACAACCGTCGCATCAAAGACCCGGGGTGGGGCGGCCCAAAGTCTTTCGACCGAGCCCGCTGACAGCCTCGACCGGCCGCAGCCAAAAGCCCGTACGCGCAAGAAGAAGCCCAGCGCCGGACAGGGCGATGCCGTCGGTGGAGAGAGCTAATCTATGGCCGACGTGAAGCAGATCGAGGACAAGAGCACCGAGCCCGAGGACGAACTCGCGGGTAGTGAAGCGCCGCTTCTTGAGCATCTGGTCGAGTTGCGGAAGCGTCTGATCTATTCGGCTATCGCGATTGTCGTTCTGATGGCCGGCTGCTTCATTTTTGCAGGCCAGATCTTCGATCTCCTACTCGTGCCGTACCGCCGGGTATTCGACAATCCGGGCGACCTGGAGCTTATCTACACGGCTCCACAGGAGTTCTTTTTCACGCAACTCAACCTAGCGTTTTTCGGGGCCATTTTCCTCGGCTTTCCGTTTCTTGCCAGCCAGATCTACATGTTCATGGCGCCTGGGCTCTACAAGCATGAGCGCCGCGCCTTTATACCCTATCTGATCGCAACGCCCCTTTTCTTCATTCTGGGCGCGATGATGGTCTACTTCGTCATCCTGCCCATGGCGCTCGGCTTTTTCGCTGGCATGCAGACCGAAGAGATCAGGATGCTGACCAAGGTGTCCGAGTATCTCAGCCTTGCGATGACGCTTATCCTGGCCTTCGGCGTCAGCTTCCAACTGCCGGTGATCTTGACCCTGCTAGCGCAGATCGACCTCGTGCACGTCGACATGCTCAAGAAGGGCCGGCGCTACGCCATTGTGGGCATTCTTGCCTTTGCGGCTTTTATCACCCCGCCAGATCCGATTTCCCAGATCGGCCTTGCCGTGCCCATTTACCTGCTCTACGAACTCGCAATTCTCTCCGTGCGCCGCATCGAGAAGAAGCGGGCCGCCGCAGATGCTGCCGCGGCAGCCGGGCAGTCTTAGCGCTCAGTATCCGCTGGACCTCATGGTGTAACTGCCGAGCCACGAGGTCGTGTCTCGGCGTGTGCATTCGGCAGGCAAACCAAGAGGCGGGCACAGTCCCGTAGCGCTTATGTTCGATATCAAGTGGATCAGAGCCAACGCCGAAGCTTTCGATGCCGCGCTGTCACAGCGCAAGGGCGTATCGATTCGCGCCTCTGATCTCTTGGCAATCGATGATCGCCGTCGGGTAATCATCCAGCGCCTGAACGAGGCGCAGGAAAAGCGCAATGCCTTGTCCAAGCAAATCGGACAGGCAAAGGCGCAAAAGGATGAAGCCAAGGCAGCCGAACTGATGGCCGAGGTGTCGCGGCTCAAGGAGATCATCCCGGAGGGCGAGGCCGAAGAGCGTGCGATTGAGGCCGAGCTTCGCAACGCGCTAGCCGCGATTCCAAATCTCGCCCTAGATGACGTCCCCGAGGGTGACGACGAGAGCGACAACGTCGAGTATTTCGGCCGCAACGGATCGCCGGAAACGGCAGCCAAGGAACGCCCGGCCACGCCCAGCTTCTCCTTTGCTCCCAAGGAGCACTATGAAGTTGGCGCGGCTGCTGGGCAGATGGATTTCGAGACAGCAGCCAAACTCTCGGGTAGCCGCTTCGTGGTGCTCAAAGGGCAGGTGGCGCGCCTCGAGCGTGCTCTTGGCCAGTTCATGCTGGATCTCCACACCAACGAACATGAGTACACCGAGGTCCAGCCGCCGATCCTGGTTCGGGACGAGCCTCTCTTTGGCACTAACCAGCTGCCCAAGTTTGAGGAAGACCTCTTCTTCACGCCGCATGGGGAGAGCCGTTTAGCGCTTATTCCAACGGCCGAGGTTCCACTGACCAATCTGGTGCGGGAATCAATCTTGTCCGAGGAAGAGCTTCCTTTGCGGTTTGCAGCACTAACGCCGTGCTTCCGCTCCGAGGCAGGCTCTGCCGGTCGTGACACGCGTGGCATGCTGCGCCAGCACCAGTTCAACAAGGTTGAGATGGTCTCCATCACTACGCCAGAGACCTCGATCGACGAGCATGAGCGCATGCTGGCCTGCGCAGAGGCGGTGCTCCAGAAACTGGGCCTTCATTACCGGGTCATGACTCTGTGCACGGGCGACATGGGCTTTGGCGCCCGCAAGACCTATGATCTTGAAGTCTGGCTGCCGGGCCAGGACACTTATCGCGAAATCTCCTCGGTGTCGGTCTGCGGTGATTTCCAAGCGCGGCGGATGGAAGCGCGCTATCGCCCGGCCGGCGAGAAGCAATCGCCCCGGTATGTTCACACCCTCAATGGCTCGGGAACGGCGGTCGGCCGCTGCCTCATCGCCGTCATGGAAAACTACCAGCAGGAGGACGGCACGGTTCTGATACCGGAGGTCCTACAGCCCTATATGGGTGGTCTCACGTCAATAGGCGGCCGCTGATGAGCCTGCGCATCCTCATCACCAATGACGATGGTGTGGATGCGCCCGGCATCGCCATCATGGCCAAAATTGCCCGTACAATTTCGGACGACGTTTGGATTGTAGCACCAGACGGCAATCAGAGCGGGGCAGGGCACAGATTCACACTCGGTCGAGAGCTGGCGCTCGAGGAACGTGCAGAGCGAACTTTTGCCGTCGTTGGTGGCTCCCCAGCCGATTGCGTTGTTGCAGGCATGACCCATATCCTGGGCGATAAGCCGGCCGATGTCGTGCTTTCGGGTGTAAATGCAGGGCAGAACCTGGGCGATATCATCAACTGCTCAGGTACCGCCGGTGGCGCTCGTGAGGGTGCACTGCAGGGCGCCGTTGCCATCGCCATGAGCCAGGGCATCAACTATGAGCACGGGCGCGATGTGAACTGGTCCAACGCCGAGACGCACGGCGTAGCAACGGTGAAGGCCATCCTCGCGGCCGACCGGCGTTCCGATACATACTACAACGTCAATTTCCCCTTCTGTGACCCGGCGACGACTAAGGGCATTGCCGTCGTCCCGCACCAGCGGTTCTCCCGCTCGCCCTTTCGCTATTATGCGAGCGACAATGATGGCAAATTCTTCATCGCCATTCCCGAAACCCCGCTACCGCTCGATCCGGCAGCCGATTTCGAGGCCATGCGTCGTGACGGCTTCATCACGGTGACCCCAATGTTGCTGCAGCAAACTCACATGGCACTCGTTGGCGACTTGGCGGCTCGTCTTACCCCGTGATGCAGCGGTGCATCACTCATGATGCTCGTTCCATTAGGCTTACCCAGCCCTGAATCGCTCGCTCTGCAATTTGCGCAATTCGCATCGGCTTTAAACTCGTCTTTACCTTACTCGCGTAGTTTCGATCTTGTGTTGAGTACCTGCGTAACGAGTGAGCTGATGCGTATCCGCCTATTCCGTAGCGCGCCCAAAGGCGCCACTGCCATGGCAAGCCTGATGGTCGCCGCCATCGCTCTGACCGGGTGTTCAAGCCTCGGCAGTCGAACCTTCGGTGATGCGACCACCACTAGCTCGGTGGCTCAGTCCGCTCCCGCCAGTTTCAATCAGCCCATGCCCTCTAGCCTGGGTGCGCCACAAAATATGGTCGCCGAGAACCAGTTCCTGCCGCCCGCTCCCATCGGTGGTGCAAGCTGGAACAGCCAGCCGGTGCAGCCGGCTTGGAATCAACCTGCCAATACCGGCTTCGCACAGCCGGTGGCGACGGCAGGGGTCTCACCCTCCGTCCAGTCCCAAGACCTTCCAGTACTGAGTTCACCGTCCCAGGGATCCCTGCCAGCCATGCAACCCCAGCCCGCCCTCGCCTCGGCCGCGCCGATGCCTTCGCCTGCCGTTCTCGGCAGCCTCCCCACCAATAGCTCGGTGCCTACTATGGCCACCGCAGCAACAACGCCGACACCGGCCAACGGCAATACTTTCACCCATACGATTGCCAGCGGTGAGTCACTCTACACCATCGCTCGCCGATACGATGTGACGACGCAGGCCTTGGTTCAGGCTAACGGCCTTTCCTCGCCCGACAAGATCGTCGTGGGTCAGACCATTACGATTCCGGGTCGGGCCGATCTTCTGGCCACCAAGGCGCCCACGCAAGTTGCGAGCGCAATCCCAATGGCCGCGCCGCAGCCCGCCCAGCCGGCCGCTCCTGCGACGGTGCCAACTAACATGCAGGCCAGCACGCCGCCCGTCGCCAATCCGGCTGCTCCCGCTCAGCCGGCTGCCGCCCCGCAGCCTGCACCGACGCAAGTCGCCACCGCACCGGCCGCAGAGCCTGCCATGTCAGGCAACGACAAGTTCCGCTGGCCAGTCAGCGGCCGCGTTCTGGTCGATTTCGCCTCATCTAAAGGCACCGGCATCAACATTGAAGCGTCAGAGGGCGCGGCGGTTGCCGCCGCAGAGAATGGCACCGTGATCTATGTCGGTTCGGGCGTGGAAGGCTACGGCAACCTCGTCCTCATTCGCCACCCCAATGGCTATGTCTCGGCCTACGCCCATCTGTCCTCGATGAGCGTTGCCAAGGGCGCCACCGTCAGCCGCGGCGACAAAATTGGTGCCGCTGGTATGACCGGTTCGGTCACCAAGCCGCAGCTGCACTTTGAACTGCGCAAGGGTGCCACCCCAGTCGACCCGATGCCGCTTCTCGCCAGCTAGAGAGCTGCGGAAGTACCGAGATCCCCGCCACGGCGGGGATTTTCATTTGCGCAAGCTCAAACTGGCTTGCCCATTTCGCCGGCCAGAGTACGGACCAGCTGGATGGCTACGCGCCCGGATCGTGCACCGCGCGTTGCTGCCCACTCGATGGCGCGAGCTCGCAGGGTCTGCTCATCCAAGCCCAAGCCAAAGTGCTCGGCATAGCTGCGCACCATCGTGAGAAATGTGTCTTGGTCGCAGTTGTGGAAGCCCAGCCACAAGCCAAACCGGTCGGACAGCGAGACCTTCTCCTCCACGGCTTCCCCCGGATTGATTGCGGTTGAGCGCTCATTTTCGATCATGTCGCGCGGCATCAGGTGCCGGCGGTTCGAAGTTGCGTAAAACAGCACATTGTCGGGGCGGCCTTCCAACCCGCCATCCAGAATGGTCTTGAGGGACTTATAGCTGGTCTCGCCGCTGTCAAAGCTCAGATCGTCGCAAAAGACGATAAAGCGAGCCGGCTCACCAGCGATGCGCCGCATCAGGGCAGGGAGGGTCTCCAGATCCTCGCGAGCAATCTCGATCAGGATGAGTCGCTGGAAGCCATCGTTCCCTCGCCCGGCGATGTCTCCATGAATGGCTTTGACCAGCGAACTCTTGCCCATGCCACGGGCGCCCCAGAGCAGAGCGTTGTTTGCACCATGGCCCCGGGCGAACTGTTCGGTGTTCCGCAGCAGGATGTCCTGCACCTGGTCGATTCCCTTGAGCATCTCAAGTGGCACGCGGCTTACTTTACGGACGGGCATCAAGACCGCGCTATTACCCTCCCAATGGTAGGCGTCGACCTCGCCGATGCCGCTTGCAGAGCCATCAGCGGTTGGTGCCATGGTCTCCAGTGACTTGGCGATTTTCTCAAGAGTTGCGGCAATTTCCGCCAGATAGTTCGTGCTCTGCACTATGGAAGATCCTCGTGGTAGGCGCGGCAATTTGTGGCCATTGGAATGGCTTTGCAATCGCTTGGGTGCAACGGTATAGTCCGCGCGATTTTGACCGGGGTGCAAGTACAACAAGCCCCAGATGCGTCCAGTGGCAGCGCAGTTGATGCTGGTGCCTGGCGCGGCCCCTTCATAAGTAAAAAGAGAAAATGGAGCACGCCCTATGTTCGTAACGCCCGCTTTTGCGCAGGCCGCCGGAGCCCCAGGCACCGGTGGTATCGCCGACATCTTTATCCAGCTCATGCCCATCCTTCTGCTGGTGGTCATCTTCTGGTTTCTGATTTTTCGGCCGCAGCAGAAGCGCCTGAAGGCGCAGCAGGCCATGTTGGCTGCCATCCGTCGTGGCGACACGGTGGTGTCGACTGGGGGCATCGTGGGCAAGGTGACAAAGGCTGTCGACGGCGAGGACCTTGAGGTTGAAATCGCTCAGGGCGTCAAGGTCAAGCTGGTGCGTAGCATGGTCGCAGATGTGCGTAGCAAGGCCGAGCCGGTCAACGACAACAAACCGGCGTAAAGTCCGGCTACTCCCAATGCCGGAGCCCAAGGGCTCCGGTTTCTGCTTTCTAGGACGTTCTTGATGAAATCCTCGCCAATCCGCGCTGTCCTCATTGTTCTGGTCGCCCTCATGGGCGTGCTCTTTGCACTCCCCAATTTTCTCGACCGCGACTTCGTGAACGGACTGCCTGATTGGTTGCCTAAGCAGCAAATGGTGCTGGGCCTTGACCTACAGGGCGGCTCGCACCTGCTTCTGGAGGTGGATCGCGAAGCGATCATCACCGAGCGATTGCGCGATCTTCGACGCGATGCCCGCAACGTTCTGGCCAACCAGAACGGTATTGGCAACATTATCACGACCGATGAAGCTTCCGCCACCATCACCATTGAGTTGACCGACCCATCGCAGCGCGAGCAGGCGGCGACGGCGCTAGCGGGCTTGCAGAATACCCTGAGCGACGCATTGTTCGCCGGCGTCGGGGTCGATGAACTCGCGTTTGGTCAGGCGGCTGACGGCCGTCTCACTATTGCTCTCACTGGCGAGGGGATCAACCAGCGCATGAGCGCCCTGGTGGCGCAATCGGTGGAAGTTATTCGCAGCCGTATCGACGAGTTGGGCACCACCGAACCGCTGATCCAGCGCCAGGGCGACACGCGCGTTCTCGTGCAGGTGCCCGGTTTCGACGACTCAGATCGTCTGAAGAATCTGATCTCGCAGACGGCGCGCCTAACCTTCCACATGGTCTATCCCGGCATGACAGCCGCACAGGCCGAGGCCCAGGGGCTGCCTGCCGGTACCATTATCGTTCCCACCCAGGAAGGTGGCGCCGAGCTACTCTATGAGGACGTCTCCTTGGGTGGCGAGTCCCTTGTCGATGCCCAGCCCGCATATGATCAGCAACGTGGCATGCCGGTGGTGAGCTTCCGCTTCGACACCCGCGGCGCGATTACCTTTGGACAGATCACCTCCGCCAATGTGGGTCAGCGCTTCGCGATTGTGCTCGACAATCTCGTCATCACCGCGCCAGTCATTCAGCAGCCGATCACCGGCGGCAGTGGACAGATCTCTGGCAGCTTCACCACGGCGTCGGCCAACGACCTGGCCGTGCTGCTCCGGGCCGGCGCCCTGCCGGCGAGCCTCGATATCGTTGAGGAGCGCTCGGTGGGCCCGAGCCTCGGCGCAGACAGCGTACGGGGCGGCTTGATTGCGGGAATTATCGGCGGCATCAGCACCGTCATTTTTATGCTGATCGCCTATGGCGTGTTCGGTGTTTTCGCCAATGTGGCGCTCATCATCAACGTACTTATGGTGATCGGTGCTCTGTCGCTGCTTGGCGCTACTCTCACGCTGCCGGGCATTGCGGGTATCGTGCTGACAATGGGCATGGCGGTTGACGCCAACGTGCTGATCTTCGAGCGCATCCGAGAAGAGCGGGCGGCGGGACGATCCATCATCGCCTCGATCGAGGCGGGCTTCTCCAACGCGATGAGCGCCATCCTTGACTCGAATGTCACTACGTTCATCGCCGCCATCGTGCTGTTCTTCCTGGGCTCCGGACCCGTGCAGGGCTTCGCGGTGACACTGGCGCTCGGCATCATGACGACCCTGTTCAGTGCCTATTTCATTACCAAGCTCATCATCGAGCGCTGGTATGGCGCGGCGCGCCCCAAGCAGCTCAAGGTTCAGCTGGTCAAATTCGTGCCTGACGACACCAAGATCCCGTTCATGAACTGGCGCAAGGCTGCGATCACGGCTTCTGTGATCCTTTCAGTTGCTTCGCTCGCTTGGTTCGGCATTCATGGGCTTAATCTCGGTATCGACTTCAAGGGCGGCACCTCGATAGAGGCGCAGCATCAGGATGGGCCAGCAGATCCTGGCGTTATCCGGCAGGCGCTTGGGACACTCGATCTGGGTGACGTGCAGGTGCAGGGATTCGGCCCTCCAGAAGACCTGCTGATCCGCATCGAACTACAGGAAGGTGGCCCGGAGGCGCAGCAAGCTGCCGTTGACCGGGTGACAGACCTTCTAACCGCAGAGAACTACGAAGTGCGCCGCACCGAAGCGGTAAGCGGCACGGTTTCTAGCGAACTTGCCATGACCAGCACGATCGGTCTCTCCGTCGCCGTGCTCGCGATCCTTGCCTATCTATGGTTCCGGTTCGAATGGCAGTTTGCAGTCGGCGCCGTGGTTTCGACCCTGCACGACGTTATACTGACAATCGGCTTCTTCGCGCTCACGGGTATCGAGTTCAACGCCTCCAGCATCGCGGCCATCCTGACCATCGTGGGCTATTCGCTTAACGACACGGTGGTTGTGTACGATCGCGTGCGCGAGTTCATGCGCAAGTATCGCAAGGTGCCGCTGGTTGATCTGCTCAACCGTGCCATCAACTCCACACTGTCGCGTACAGTCCTGACGGGCCCAACCACATTGCTTGCCCTACTGGCGCTTGCAGTGTTTGGCGGCGAAGTGATCCGCAGCTTCGTGCTGTCGATGATCTTCGGCGTGCTGGTTGGCACCTACTCCTCGATCTTTATCGCGGCTCCGATCCTGGTCTATCTGGGGCTCAAGGAACGCGCAGAACCGCAGGCCGTTGAAGCCAAGCAGGCAGACGGCGCCGCCGTCTAAGAGGATTAGTGCATGGCGGAAAGCGAAGTTCGCTCCTACCCGCAGCAGACGCAGATCGATGCCTATGGGAATGGGGGCTTCCGCTTTGCCGGTGTTTCCCACCGCGGGTCCTTGTTGTGCGTGCCGGGTAGCATGCAAGCGTGGGGCGTCGAGCGAGCAGACCAAGTGACGCTCGAAACGCTCGCTCCCGTGTTGGCGGCTGCTGACGATATCGACGTCCTGCTGATAGGGCTTGGGCACGACATCTCTGCCATTCCGCGGCAGCTGCGCGAAGCCTTTCGTGAGCGCCAGGTGATTGTTGAAGCAATTGCCACCGGAGGTGCCGTTCGCACCTACAATGTCCTGATGGCTGAAGAACGTGCCGTTGCCGCCGCTCTGATCGCGGTCGACAGGGTCCGCTGAGTGGATACCGACAGCTTCAGCCACGCCGCGGACGCTCTGCGCACGGCCGACCGGGACCGCTATCTCGCCACGCTGGTGCTAACCGGGCCGCAGCGCCAAGCGGTGACGGCTCTCTACGCCTTCAACGCCGACGTCGCCTCAGTTCGTGAGCGCGTTACCAATCCGGCTCCGGGTGAGGTCCGCCTGCAATGGTGGGCCGATGCGCTCGATGGGGAAGGCCATGGCATGGTCCGGCAGAACCCCGTGGCGGAAGCGCTGCTGGACACCGTGACGAAGTACCGGCTGCCAACAGGCACTCTGCTGCGCCTAATCGCAGCCCGGCGCTTCGATCTCTATGACGACCCGATGCCCGATGTCGCCACCTTCGAGGGCTATGCGGGCGAGACGGCTTCGACGCTTTATCAGCTCGCCGCCATGATCCTCAATGACGGCGAACCGGTCGAGACGGGTGATGCGGCAGGTCACCTCGGCGTGGCCCATGCGATAATCGGGCACCTTCGGGCATTCGGCCATGTCTCCTCGCAAGGCCGCATCATGCTGCCCTGGTCGGTTTTTGCGGCCAATGGGGTCAGCGAGCGCGAGCTCTTTTCTGGCCAGGAGAGCGAGGGAGTGGTCGAAGCCGTCGGTCAGCTGACCGAGATGGCTGGCGAGCATCTCGACAAGGCTGATGCGGCAATTGGGGTGCTTCCCGCCAAATTGCGCGCCGCGTTTGCGCCGGTCGCCATTCTGCGGCCGCAGCTGGCGGCCCTCAAAAGCAGCCACGCCGCGGTTTTCGCCGCCGCACCAGATGAGCCGGACTGGCGCAAGATCGCCCGGCTCTCCTGGTGGGGGTTGCGACGAGGCCGCTAGTTCGCCCAGGCGCCGAGATCGTCCAGCGCTCGAGAGGTGATCGCGCGCCGTTTGGCCATGACCTTGTCATTGCCGCGCCAGCGCGTGACTCCTTCGGGACGGGTGACGGTGACCGGCGGAAAAAGACCGAAATTCACGTTCATCGGTTGGAAGCTGCGAGCGCCGCTATAGCTCTCGGACTCGATATGGCCACCCGTGATGTGAGCCACAAGCGCACCCAGAGCCGTCGTTGTCGGCGGCGTTGTCAGCGGTGAACCATTGGCATCGGCAGCCGCTAGGCGGCCGGTGATGAGGCCTACGGCAGCGCTCTCCACATAGCCCTCGACGCCGGTGACCTGCCCGGCAAAGCGAATGCGCGGATCTGCCTTGAGCCGCAGGTCGGGCCCAAGCACCTTGGGGGAGTTGATGAAGGTGTTGCGGTGCAACCCGCCAAGCCGGGCGAACTGCGCCTCTTCCAGCCCGGGGATCATGCGGAAGATCTCGGTCTGGACGCCATAGCGCATCTTGGTCTGGAAGCCGACCATGTTCCATAGCGTGCCCAGCGCGTTATCCTGCCGGAGCTGCACAATGGCATATGCCTTGACTGTGGGGTTGCGCGGATTGGTGAGGCCCACCGGCTTCATGGGGCCGTGCCGCAAAGTCTCCCGGCCGCGTTCGGCCATCACTTCGATGGGCAGGCAGCCATCGAAGTAGGGGACCTTCTCCCAGTCCTTAAACTCATGCAGGGGTGCGGACAGCAGCGCGTCGACAAAACGGTCGTACTGCTCCTTGTCCATGGGACAGTTGAGATAGTCCGCTCCCGTGCCGCCTGGGCCCGCCTTGTCATAGCGCGACTGCTTCCAGGCGATATCGTGATTGATGCTGTCATAGTGGACGATCGGTGCGATTGCATCGAAGAACGCCAGCGCGTCTTCGCCGGTCTTGGCAAGGATGGCATCGGCCAGGGCAGGGGAGGTCAACGGGCCCGATGCGATGATGACATTCTCCCACTCCTCCGGCGGCCAACCAGCCACTTCTTCGCGGGCGATGGTGATGTTTGGATGGTTGGAGATCGCC
Source organism: Devosia sp. RR2S18 (assembly GCF_030177755.1). NCBI lineage: Bacteria > Pseudomonadati > Pseudomonadota > Alphaproteobacteria > Hyphomicrobiales > Devosiaceae > Devosia > Devosia rhizosphaerae. The sequence continues at coordinate 2,378,657 of NZ_CP126539.1, read as the reverse complement.
TCGGTAACCGCCGCTGAAAAGCCGTGTCGGTCCACTGCCAGCGCGCCACCCGCCGGCAGCTTGTGCTGGTCGGCCGCCCGCATGATCAGCGAGCCGCAGCGGCGCATCTCCTCATGCAGCAAGCCCACGGCGTTCTGCTCGTGGTCATCCGAGCGGAAGCTGTTGGAGCAGACGAGTTCTGCAAGGCTATCGGTGTGGTGGGCGTCGGTGGGGCGGACCGGCCGCATTTCGTGCAGCACAACCCGAACGCCAGCTTCGGCGGCTTGCCACGCGGCTTCCGAGCCGGCGAGGCCGCCGCCGACGATATGTATGATCTGTTTGGACATGGCGGGCAGATAGCAAGCCCGCCATGCCGAAGCAATGGTGCGTTACGCCGCGCGGCGCTCGTGCAAGCCTTCGCAGATTTCTTCGGCGATCTTTTCGCAGAACGCATCGAGGTCGTCTGGCTTGCGGCTGGTGACAAGCCCCTGGTCGGCAACGACCTGGCTGTCCTCCCAACGGCCGCCAGCATTGATGACGTCCGTCTTCACCGATGGATAGGAAGTGACCTTGCGGCCTTTCACGATGCCCGTTTCGACCAGCAGCCACGGCGCATGGCAAATTGCCGCCACAACCTTCTTCTGCTCCCAGAACGCCTTGATCAAATCAAGCACCTTGGGCTCGACCCGAAGCAGGTCGGGATTGATCTGTCCACCGGGCAGGACGATTGCGTCATAGAGGTCAGCGCTCACCGCATCGACGGTCTTGTCAACCGGAACAGTGTTCCCCCAATCAGTCTTGTCCCAGCCTTTGATTTCCCCGGCCTCGAGCGAGATCACGTGCACTTCGGCGCCGGCTTCCCGCAGCTTGTTCAAGGGCACCTCCAACTCGGATTGTTCGAAGCCGTTGGTTGCAACGATAGCGATGGACTTGCCTGATAGATCGCGCATGATTCTCTCCATATTGGTCTCTGCCTAAACGGGAGAGGACTCCAGCGAGTTGCCCCTCCGCGCCAATGTGAATAAAATCCCTGCCGTTGCTCCTCCAGTTCGATAAGCTCGAGCAAGAATGTACCACAGAGGCGGAGCACATGGACAAGATGAGCCAAGGGCTTGTTTTATGGGGGCGTTCCAGTTCTGCTAATGTGCAGAAGGCGGTTTGGACGTTGCGGGAACTCCAACTGGCTTTCGAACACCGGGAGGTCGGTGGTCGCTTCGGCGGGCTCGGGGATCCCGCCTTTAGAGCACTCAATCCGAATGGCCTGGTGCCAGTGCTCCAAGATGGTGAGCTGACCCTCTGGGAAAGTCATGCGATTGTTCGCTATATCGCCGCGGCGTATGGAGAAGGCAGCATCTGGCCACGCGATGTCAACGAGCGGGCAGCCGTCGATCAGTGGACCGATTGGACGGCGACGACCTTTCAGCCTGCCTGGCTTGGCCTCTTCTGGGCACTCGTGCGCACCCCGCCCGAACAGCACAACCATGCGGCCATAGACGGATCGCATCGTGGCACGCTGGCGGCCCTGCACATTCTGGAGGGAGTGCTTCTAAAGCAGAACTACCTTGGCGGAGAAGAACTTAGCTATGCCGACATCGTGGCTGGCGTGGCGCTCTATCGATGGTTCACCATGCCCGTTCTGCGCCCGAGCATGCCGGGCGTGGAACATTGGTATGCACTGCTGCAGCAGCGGAGGGCATTTCGGTCGGCGGTGATGGTGGACTACAGCGAACTAGTGGGTCGCCTGGAGTTCTAGGGATAGAATCAAAACACCCGCATCTCAGGGAGAAGCGGGTGTTCGATCTACAGCAGCTACAGTGTTGTTGCAGTAAACCTTAGAGCGAGCCGGCATGGTCGCGTGCAATGCGATTGATGTCAGTGCGCGAAATGCCCAGATCGTTGAGCTGACGATTGTCGAGAGCGCCGAGTTCACGGACGGTCTGCTGGTATGCAGCCCACTTCTTGAAAGTCTTGCGAATGTCCATTTGGTAATCCCCTTTGGTTACAGGCCTATATTTAGGGCAGAGTCGGGGGAATGAGCAGGGGGTCTTTGGTCAAACGAGCTATGCATTCTTTGCGGGGGTAGGGGCGGGTTTGGTTCATGACCCGTTAAGGCTCGCGGCAAAGACAAGGCCGCCGGGTGGCCATCCGGCGGCCTTGCTATGAAATGTGGCAAGTGCAGGTTAGCGGTCGAACAGCGACCGGGTCATCTTGGTGAAGTCAGGGCCGCTCAGGCCCAGCAGGTCGGCATCTCGCGTCGAGGGAACGTCCATTTCCCGCAACGTCTGCTTGATGTCGACCAGGCGCTTGATGCGCCAGACGGCACGCACAAACATCGGTTCAATTCCCATTTGACTGGTGGCAGGCAAGCCTAAGATGCGGCGATTTGGGACGTTGCGCCATGCCCTATGCGTCAACAGCATCATGCGTGGCACGCATGGCAAATTCACCGAACTGTAGCAATCTCGCCTCGCACAGCTTTCGGAGCACTGCACCAAATGCCCCGAAAGTGCTAACGGACTGTTGCCCCTGACACGCCATAAGGGCAGCAGAAGACCGCTATTCCGCGGCCCTTGTGGTGTAGTGAGGACGCCGGTCCATTACTTCCTTGAGGAAGGTGCCCGTATGGGAGTGCGGATTGGCCGCGACGTCCTCGGGCGTGCCCACCGCCACGATCTCGCCACCGCCATCACCGCCCTCGGGTCCAAGGTCGATGACCCAGTCGGCCGTCTTGATCACTTCGAGATTGTGCTCGATGACTACTACGGTGTTTCCACCCTCGACCAGCTCGTGGAGCACTTCGAGCAGCTTGGCCACGTCATGGAAGTGCAGGCCTGTCGTCGGTTCGTCGAGCATGTAGAGCGTGCGCCCGGTTGCGCGCTTGGAGAGCTCCTTGGAGAGCTTGACGCGCTGCGCCTCGCCGCCGGAGAGGGTGGTCGCGGGTTGACCAATCTTGACGTAGCCCAGGCCAACGCGCTGCAGCGTCGTCAGCTTGTCGCGGATCACCGGAACGGCCGAGAAGAACTCCACGCCCTCATCGATGGTCATGTCGAGGATGTCGGAGATCGACTTGCCCTTGAACTGCACCTCCAGCGTTTCGCGATTGTAGCGCTTGCCCTTGCACACGTCGCAGGTGACGTAGACGTCGGGCAGGAAGTGCATCTCGATCTTGAGAACGCCATCGCCCTCGCACTTCTCGCAGCGACCGCCCTTGACGTTGAAGCTGAAGCGGCCGGGGCCATAGCCCCGGGCCTTGGCTTCGGGCAGCCCGGCAAACCATTCGCGGAGCGGGGTAAAGGCGCCGGTGTAGGTTGCAGGATTGGAGCGGGGCGTGCGACCAATCGGCGACTGGTCGATGTCGATCACCTTGTCGAGAAATTCGAGGCCGGTCAGTGACTCGTGCGGAGCCGGCACGACACGCGCGCCGTTGAGACGGCGAGCAATGGCCTGGTACATGGTGTCGATCATCAGGGTGGACTTGCCGCCGCCCGAAACGCCGGTGATCGCCACGAACATGCCGAGCGGCACATCTACGGAAACGTTCTTGAGGTTGTTGCCGGTGGCGCCCTTGACGCTCAGGGACTTGCCCGTCTTGCCCTCGCGGCGCTCCGCCGGCAGGGGAATGCCCATGCGGCCCGAGAGGTATTTGCCGGTGAGGGAATCGGGGTGGTCGAGGATCTGCTGCGGCGTGCCTTCGGCAACGATATTGCCGCCGTGGACGCCCGCACCCGGCCCGATATCGAGCACATAGTCGGCAGACAGGATCGCGTCTTCGTCGTGTTCCACGACGATGACGGTGTTGCCCAGGTCGCGCAAGCGCTGCAGGGTTTCAAGCAGGCGGGCATTGTCGCGCTGATGTAGGCCGATCGACGGCTCGTCGAGCACATAGAGCACGCCGGTCAGGCCGGAGCCGATTTGTGACGCCAAGCGAATGCGCTGCGATTCACCGCCCGACAGAGTGCCGGAATTGCGCGACATGGACAGGTATTCCAGGCCCACGTCGTTGAGGAACCTGAGGCGATCACGGATTTCCTTGAGGATGCGCTCGCCGATCTGGGACTGTGTCGGGCTGAGCTTTGCCGAAAGCTCGGTGAACCAGGTCGATGCAATCTTGATCGACATCTCGCTGACCTTACCGATATGCAGGCCGTCGATTTTTACGGCCAGCGTTTCGGGCTTGAGCCGATAACCGCCACAAGCCACGCAAGGCTTGGCCGACATGTACTTTTCGATCTCCTCGCGCATGCCGGCGCTTTCGGTCTCCTTGTAGCGCCGCTCAAGGTTGCCGATGACGCCTTCGAAGGGCTTGGTCGTCTTGTACTGCCGCAGGCCATCGTCATAGACGAAGTTGATGGGTGTCTTGTCGGTGCCATAGAGCATCGCATGCTGCACCTCGAAGGGCAGGTCGCTCCAGGCGGTTCCCGTTGAGGCGCCGTAGTGCTTCGCCACCGCAGTCAGCGTCTGCAGATAGTAGGGCGCGCTGGTCTTGCTCCAAGGCAGGATGGCGCCGTCACGAACGGAGAGCGACGCATCGGGGACGATCTGGTCCGGGTCGATCTTCTGCTCGGTGCCCAGGCCATCGCAGACCGGGCAGGCGCCGAAAGGATTGTTGAACGAGAACAGCCGCGGCTCGATCTCCGTGATGGTGAAGCCGGAAACGGGGCAGGCGAACTTCTCCGAAAAGGTAATCTGGCGCGGTTCACCATTCTCGTCCAGCTCATCAGCAAATTCGATGAGTGCGATGCCATCGGCCAGCTTCAGCGCCGTTTCGAAGCTTTCCGCCAGGCGGCCGGCGATGTCGGGGCTGACGACCACGCGGTCGACCACCACTTCGATGTCGTGCTTGAGCTTCTTGTCGAGCGCGGGGGCGTCCTCGATTTCGTGGTATTCGCCGTCGATCTTGACGCGCTGGAAGCCCTTGCGCATCAGGTCTGCAAGTTCCTTCTTGTACTCGCCCTTGCGGCCCCGGGCGAAGGGCGCCAGCAAATAGAGGCGCGTGCCTTCGGGCAACTCCAAGGTCCGGTCGACCATTTGCGAGACGGTCTGCGATTCAATGGGCAGCCCCGTGGCGGGCGAATAGGGCACGCCGACGCGCGCAAAGAGCAGGCGCAGATAGTCGTAAATTTCGGTGACAGTGCCGACCGTCGAGCGCGGATTGCGCGAGGTCGTCTTCTGTTCAATGGAAATGGCGGGGGAGAGCCCCTCGATGTGCTCCACATCGGGCTTCTGCATCATTTCGAGGAATTGCCGCGCATAAGCGCTCAGCGACTCCACATAGCGCCGCTGGCCCTCGGCATAGATGGTGTCGAAGGCCAAGGACGACTTGCCTGAACCCGAGAGCCCCGTCATGACGATGAGGCTGTCGCGCGGCAGCTTGACATCGATGCCTTTGAGATTGTGCTCGCGGGCGCCGCGCACGATGATCTCACGGTTCTGGCTAGGCATTGGCATGGTCGGTCACGTCCATCGGTCAGTGCCCCAGGAGGCGGCACGGGCATCGGTCATTTATTGTGCTGGAACTTAGCCAGCAAATAGGCGTGGGGCGTAGGCCCCGCAAGCGACCCGTTAGCATGGCTGCCAAGCCGAGTGGTAACCATGACGTGTACGCCAAGCAACAGCAGCGAGTCCCGTCTGAGAACATAAGCGGAACGAAATGCTGTTGGTCAAGCCCCACGATTGTGCGTGAAAGAATGCATGGACAGCCACAACGCTCCCTCTACCGCATGTAACGCAGTGTCCCCGGCGTCACGAGGACTCCGGGAACCAAGATCTGGCTTGACGGAGGCCTCCTGACATAGCGTGTCAGTAGCCGAGCGCTGGACCGCTCAGGCGTTGCTCTCTTCGCTGACCAGCGACTGCGCTACTGCGGGGCACATCGACTGATCAACGAATGGGCAGGACTGGGCCGCGGCAAAAGCGGGAGCGGCTGCTCCGCTAATCACGGTCAGAGCGAGCAGGGCGGCGAGGAACTTTTTCATGTCATGTTCTCCTTGTTTGGAACGTGACGAGGATGCTCTCTGGTAGCGTGCAGCACCACTTAAGCTCCTGTAAAGTAAGTGAAAACTCGTTAACGTCGGTAATGTGAAGGAGGTTGTTGACCAATCTCGTGCACTAGAACATAATGGGAACATTAACTTTTGGCCTCGGCGATTGCAGGGCTGCGGCGGCGCCTGTTTACAACTTCGCCTTTGGGGGCGCGCCGGGATCGGCAAAGGGGTAGGGTGCCGCAGGATTGGTGCGACCCAGCTGAGCGGCGCGCCAAATGTGTTGGAAAGGGCCTGGTGACGCGCCAGGCTGAATTGACAGGGAGTTCGCCATGGCGGGCAGCGTGAACAAGGTAATTCTGGTGGGCAATCTCGGTGCCGACCCCGAGGTGCGGAACCTGCCGAGCGGCGGCAAGGTGGTGAACCTGTCGGTCGCCACATCCGAGCGCTGGAAGGACCGCAATTCGGGCGAACAGCGCGAAAAGACCGAGTGGCATCGCGTGGTGATCTTCTCGGAAGGTCTGGCCCGCGTGGCCGAGCAGTACCTTAAGAAGGGTTCCAAGGTTTACCTCGAAGGCCAGTTGCAGACCCGCAAGTGGCAGGATCAGTCGGGTCAGGACAAGTACTCGACCGAGATCGTGCTGCAGAACTTCAACTCCTCCATGGTGCTGCTCGACGGCCGTGAGGGTGAAGGCGGCTTCCGCGGCGGTGGTGGCGCTGGCGAGGGCGGCGGCGGCTATGGCAACGACACCGGTTTCCGCGGCGTGCGCGATCAGGGTGGCGGTGGGCGCCGGCCATCGACCAATGCGCCGGCCTTCGAGCCGGGCGGCATGGACGACGATATTCCGTTCTGAGGTTTTACCGCAGAATGAGGGGGGGCCGGACGGCCCCTTTTCCTTGTGCCCAGCCAAGAAAAAGGGCGGATCCACCGAGCCGCCCTTTGCTGTTCGGTAAGTGGAGCCTACCGGCTGAACGGCACCGAGGCGCGGAAACTCTCGCCGGTTTCCACATAGACCACATCGAAAGCGACGTTGATCGCACCGTTATCGAGCGTGATCTGAGAGGAGATGTTGTACTCCTTGCCCTCTTCGTCTTCCTCCTGCTCGCGCAGGTTGAAGATGACGCCATTGCCGCGCTTCTGGCCAATTGCTGTGCCGGTGAAGGTGGCGTTCGAGCTCATCGCCGCTTCGTAGCGGCGGCTACCATCGATATAGGCCAGGGTGCCGGCAACGGAGAGATTGTTGCCCGCCAGGGTGCAGCGGCCGTTGTAGTTGACCTTGTCCTGATTGCCCTGGTTGAGCGACAGGCGGCACACCACCGTCTCCTTGTTGGCGCCGGTCAGGGTGCCGCGGCCGCGCCAGTCCCCAATATAGGACTGCAGCAACGCCACTTCAGCAGGACCGGCAAAGGCCGGGCCGCTGGCGACGCCAGACGTAAGGAGCAGGCCTGCGAGCGCGACGGCGCGCGTCAGGGATGCGACATGGGTCATTTGCACTAAGCCTCCAGTGAATCATGCCCCCCGGCAGATCCGATGCCGGAAACCGATACCAAATCCGTGCGGCTCCGGCCGCAAGCTTCTCAACAATGTGACTGCGGCAGGAGACTGCCCCCTGCCAGACGAATCAGACGTCTACAATCTATTCGGGTGCCCCGATTTCTCGCAAGCAGCTGTGTCTCAGCTGGTCCGCTCTGGTTCGACCGGCGTGGCACCAGACTTCGTTTTATCTTCCTTGGTGCCGCGCAGCCGCTCGAAGAACTTGCCCCCACCCACCAGGATGGACGGCAGCATGAAGAGGTCGCCGACCAGCGCCAGGCCCAGCGACAGCACGAAGAGCGTGCCAAACAGCGCCACCTGGGGGAGTGCCGAGAAGGCGACGATGATCGTGCCGGCGCACAGGATGACGGTGGTGGCGACGATCGCTCCGCCAATGCGCTTGAGCGTATGCTCCACCGAGGCGAGGTGACCCAGCCCTTCGTTCCGCCGCCCATGCATGTAGTGGGAGAGGAAGTGGATGGTGTCGTTGACCGCAATGCCGAAGGCGATCGTCAGCGCGATCACCGTGGTCAATTGCAGCCCCGCGCCGGTCGCCCAGAGATAGCCGACTGTGCCCAGGATCGGGAAGACATTGGGCACCGTCGAGGCCAGGGCGATGCGGAAGCTGCCAAAGGCAATGCCGATCAGCACCAGATTGATGAGGACGCTGGCGGTCAGCGAGGCCTGGAGCGAGCGCACGATGTCGTCGGTAGCGAAGGTGGTGAGCACGCGGAAGCCACCCACTTCGGCGCCCTCGATGCCGGCCGCCGCGATCTGGTTCTCGATGGTGGCGACGAGCTCCTTGAGCTTGCCGCTCTCGATGACGGTCGGCATGAAGCCGGTGACGAGGCCCTGCGAGCCATCATCGGTCACGAAGCGCTTGCGCATGAAGGGGCCGACGGCGCTCAGCACCTGTTCGCGCGTGAAGCCGCTCTCGGTGTAGTTGGTCATGCTGGCCGCCGAGATGACCTTGTTGTCACCCAGCTCGCCTTCGACGATTTCGTGGACGATGCGCAGTGTCTCGTAGTCGGCCGGGCCGATATTGGGATCGTTCTCGACGAGCGGCACGCGGACATAAAGCGGCGCCACGCCACCCACGCCTTCATCGATGCTCTCGGCAGCGGTGAGCGCGGAGGACTCGTTGGCGACATAGTCCTCAAAGGAGAAACGCGGCTGGATGACGAAGAACGGCACCAGCAGGAGGATGACGAGGAGCACGGAGAGGATGGTGACCGGCCTGCCGGCTGTGGTCGCCAGCTTCCAGGCCAGCGGCACGGGCGCGTTGAGGGCAAAGTTCGGTGCCTTGGGCAGCTTGAACCCGAGCCGGACAGCCGCCTTGAGCAGCAGCGGCATCACCGTCATCAGGCACACGAACATGATGACGCAGCCCAGCGCACCCGCCAGTGCGAATTCCTGCACGCCTTGGCCGGGCGAGACATAGAGCGAGGCGAAGGCCACCAGCGTCGTAAGCGTGGTGAGCGCGGTGGCGGGGCCGACCAATTTGAGCGTCCGGTCGACGGCCGCGCTGGGGTCATCGCCGTCGCGCCAATAGGCGAGCCAGTTGAAGATGAAGAACATCGACTCGGCAAAGGCCATCACCAGCACCAGCGTTGTCACGATGATGGTAAGAAAGCTGAACGAGCCGAAGAGGAGCAGGATCATGCCCATCGACCACATCACCGCCAGGAACGGCGTGGCGGCCACAAGAAGCGCGCCGGTCAACGAGCGGAGGGCAAAAAGCGCAATGACCGCGCCCAGCGCGAAGCCATAGACGGTGAACTTGATCTGGTCATCGACCGCCGCATTGAGCATTTCGGAGGTCCAGAGCGGGGGCCCGGTCAGCTCGATCTGAATGTCCTGGCTCTCGTAGAAGGCGACGGTTTCGCGCAGGCTCTCGATCATCGCCGCATTGCCCAGTTCGCGCGTCATCTCCTGATTGGGGAAGATAATCAGCACCACGCCGGATAGATCGGGCGTGATGAGGTTGCGCATCATGGGGTCGTTCTGCTGCAAATCGGCTAGGGCCGCTGCCACCTGCTCGGGGGTGGTCATGCCCTCGGGCACTGCCGGAACGGAGCCGCCGTCGCCGTCGGGCTTGCGCAAGGTGAAGGGCGACATGGTGCCCACGGCAAAGTCGTTGAGCTCGAGATCGAACGCGAGGGTGCGGATCTCCTCGAGCACTTCGGGATCGGTCAGCCGCGGCGAGTTGACCAGCACATAGATGTCGTTCTCAAAGGTGCCGAAATTCTCCGACAGCCGCTCATAGGCATCATAGTGCTGGCCCGAATGGGCGTAGACGCGCAAGAGGTCGCCGTCGACATTGGCGCGGGGGATCTGCGAGAAGCAGAGAACGCTGAAGAGCACCACCAGCAGCGCCATGATGCGCGGGTGGCGCAGGGTGAGGGCGCCGAGCCGCTCCAGACCAAAGCCGATGGACCGATCGCGCGTGGCCCGCTGCCAAGCGCGCTGAAAAACTGAACCTTCGGCCAAACCGCGAATCCCCAACATCAGGCGAGAAATTGGGCGCGATTCCTAAGGCTTTGCGCCAGTGGCGTCCAGCCGGACGGTGGCGCGCCCCACGCCAGGTGGGACGCGCAGGGCCTCAGGCGCTCAGCGCCGCCCGATTGTCGACGAGGAAGTCCCGGACCGATTGCGGCTGCCGACCGGAGAAGCGCTCCACCGTGTCGCTCACCACGGCGTGGTAACCTTCGGCAGCGTCACGGTCGAAGGCGACAAGGACATGCGCCATGCCTTCTGGCACACCAGAGGCAACCAAGCCCTGCCGCAACTGCTCGCCGGTCAGGCCTACGCGAGTTACCGGCTTGCCGGACAATTCGGCCAATAGCGCCGCCAGTTCTTCCTGGGTGATGGCTGCGGGTCCGGTGACATCATGGATGGATTTGCCCTCGGCACTGAGCAGGGCTCCGGCAGCCGCACGGGCCGCATCGGCTCGCGTCACATAGGCCCGGCCACGTCCGTCAGTCGCATCGAAGAGCTGCCCCGAGCCAAGCGCCGCCGGAGCACCCATCAGCGTGATCTCGGCATAGATGTGGTTGCGCATGAAGGTGAAGTCGAGCCCGGTCGCGGCGATGGCCTGTTCGGTCCAGTAGTGGTCGATGGCGGCGCCGCCACCCGCATTTGGTCGCGGCGAGGGCGCGGAGGTATAGACGATATGCTTCACCCCCGCCGCCTTGGCAGCTGTTGCTGCATAAGCCTGCTGCTCGATTCGTGTGCCGATTGCATCGGTGCTGATCATGAGCATGCGATCGACGCCTACGAGGGCTTCGGCCAGCGCCGTGTCGTCGAAATCGATCTTGCGCACCTCGACGCCGCGGGACTTGAACCGCTCAAGTTTGGCGGGGTCGCGCGTGCCAGCGATGACTCTGCTGGCGCCACGGGCGAGGAGCTCCTCGACGGCCAGTTGGCCCAGGTGACCGCTCGCGCCGGTGACCAGCAGGGATTGTTTGGTGAAGTCAGCCATTTCCATTCTCCATGTTGCCCATCTCCTTGCCCTGGCGGCGTATGGAGAGTAGGTATCGAATGGAGACTTAACTAGGCGCCTTCATCACTGCTGAAAAGAAGGCACTTCTTCCCCACAACGTCACCTGAAGGTAACCCCCATGCGCGATGCCCAGCAGGAAGCCGCACTCTATGTGGAGCGCTGGAACGAGAAGGCCTCGGGCGCCATAACCGACTGTCCGGTGCGCGGCGTGCTCGACAAGATCAGCGACAAATGGAGCATGCTGCTGGTGATGACCTTGGCCGGCGGCCCCCGTCGGTTCAACCAGCTACGGCGCGAAGTGCCCGACATTTCACAAAAGATGCTGACGCAAACCCTGCGTGACCTGCAGCGGGACGGCATGGTGGCGCGCCGGGTGTTCGACACCAACCCGCCCTCTGTCGAGTATCGGCTGACGTCGCTCGGCGAGTCGATCATCGTGCCGTTCGGTCATTTGATCCACTGGGCCAGCGAGCACCACAAGCAGATCGACGCCGCACGGCGCACCTTCGACCAGCCTGCCTGATGGGTGGGGGAGAAATCCAAAAAAATTCAGGAGCAAGGTTGAGCCACCTCTTTGAATTCCCGATACTATTGGGATGCATGAGGGATCTTTGACTGAATGGGCCGCGCGCCAGACCCTGACCGAACTAATCGGCAAGGTGGCGAGCGAAGGAGCTAATCTGCAGCGCAAGACCATGGCGGGGGGCACCGAAGCCGCTGAAACGGTCCTCTTTACCGCGCGCTATGACAGCAACGGTCGCAAGGTACTGCGCTTCGTCGTCAAACAACTTTCGGGGCGGCCGCGGCGGGAGGCCGAAATCTATGCGCGCCTGGTGCAACAACACGCCTCCAAGCTCGGGCCGCGCCTGTTGGGCATCCACCGCCGTGGCGAGACCCTGCTGCTGGTGATCGAGGCCGTGCGGCGCAAGAACGCCTGGCCGTGGCGCGACAATGCGTCGACGGCGGGCCTGTTGCGGGAAGTGGGCCGATTCCACGCCGAGTTGGACGGTGCCGATATCCGCATGCCGGAATGGGACTATGAAGCGGAACTGGTGCAAGCCGGCCAAAGTGCGGTCGAGGCGCTGGACCGGTGCCGGTATGTCAAGGAACTGCGCCCGCTCAGTCGTGACTTGCGCCCGCTGAACCGGATCGTTGAAGCCCTGCCGCGGCTGCGCGGACAGTTGCTCGCCGAAAAGCCCTTTCACCGACGTCCCATCCATGGCGATGTGCACCCCGGCAATGCCCTGATCCGCAGCACCAGTCCGGCGCGACCGGTTTTGCTCGACTGGGGCAGGGCCCGGGAGGGCTCGCCACTGGAAGACGCCAGCTCGATGCTCCAGTCGCTGCGGCTTTGGGAACCCGAGGCGCTTAGTGCGCATGACAGCCTCATCAAGCACTATCTTTCGGGACTGGGCATGGAGCGGCGGCTGACCGAAAGCGTGCGCAGCGCCTATTGGGTGGCAGGCGCATCCAATGCCCTGGCAGGCGCACTGACCATGCATTTGTGGGAGGCGCTGGACGAGAACCGGGACGAGCAGCAGCGGGCTGGCGCCGCTTGGATGGCGCAGAATTGGCTCCGGGTGATCCGACGCTCCCACGCCTGGGCGCTCTAGGGCGACCACTCTCCACAGCTTGAGCGGCGCTAACCTCGTAATCTCGAGCGGAATCGCCTATCTATGAGCTAGTTCGAACAACCAAGAATCACCTCAGTGACCGATAAGCCCGAAGATATGGCTGGCGGCATGTCGCCATCCGACATCTCACCGATCTCTATCACCGACGAGATGCGCAAGTCCTATCTGGACTATGCGATGAGCGTGATCGTCAGCCGCGCGCTGCCTGACGTGCGCGATGGCCTCAAGCCCGTGCACCGGCGCATCCTCTTCTCGATGAGCGAGAACGGCTACGAATACAACAAGCCGTTCCGCAAGTCGGCCCGCGTCGTCGGCGACGTGATCGGTAAGTACCACCCCCATGGTGATAGCGCCGTTTATATGGCGCTTGTCCGCATGGCGCAGCCCTTCTCGATGGGCGACATGCTGGTGGAGGGGCAGGGCAATTTCGGTTCGGTCGACGGCGATATGCCGGCAGCCATGCGTTACACCGAAGTGCGCATGCAAAAGATCACCAACTCCCTGCTCGATGATCTCGACAAGGACACGGTGGACTTCCGCGACAACTACGACGGCTCGGAAAAAGAGCCCAGCGTGTTGCCCGCGCGCTTCCCCAATATGCTGGTCAATGGCGGCGGCGGCATCGCCGTGGGCATGGCCACCAATATTCCCACGCACAATCTGGGGGAGACCATCGACGCGGCACTGCTCGTGCTCGACAATCCGCAGGTGACCACCGAGGAACTGACCGAGGTTCTGCCGGGGCCCGACTTCCCCACCGGCGGCATCATCCTGGGGCGCGCCGGCATTCGCTCGGCCTATGAGACGGGCCGTGGCTCGGTGATCATCCGTGGACGGGTGAACATCGAGGAAGTGCGTAAGGAACGCGAAGCTATCATCATTACCGAGCTGCCCTATCAGGTGAACAAGGCAGTGCTGGTCGAGAAGATCGCCGAACTTGTGCGTGACAAGCGCATCGAGGGCGTCGCTGATATGCGCGACGAGTCCTCGCGCGAAGGCATGCGCGTCGTCATCGAGATCAAGCGCGACGCACTGCCCGACGTGGTGCTGAACCAGCTTTACCGCTTCACCCAGCTGCAGAGTTCGTTCGGCTGCAACTTCGTTGCGCTCAATGGCGGCAAGCCGGAGCTGATGAACCTGCGCTACATCTTGCAGTGCTTCATCGACTTCCGCCACGAGGTGGTGACCCGCCGCGCCCGGTTCCTGCTCAACAAGGCCCGTGACCGCGCCCATATCCTGGTCGGTCTCGCCGTTGCCGTCGCCAATATCGATGAAGTCATCCAGCTCATCCGCACCGCGCCCGATCCGGCGACGGCACGCGAGCAGTTGATGACGCGCCGCTGGCCGGCCGCCGATGTCGAGCCGCTGATCCGACTGATCGACGACCCGCGCCACCGCATCAACGATGACGGCACCTTCAACCTTTCCGAGGAGCAGGCCCGCGCCATCCTCGAGCTGCGTCTGGCACGCCTGACGGCGCTCGGCCGCGACGAAATCGGCGAGGAACTCAACGGTCTGGGCGCCCAGATTGAGGACTATCTCGATATCCTGCGTAGCCGCGAACGCGTTGTGGAAATCATCCGCCAGGAACTCATCGAGATCAAAGACCAGTTCGCTTCGCCCCGCCGCACCGAAATTTCCGATGTGGTCGGCGATTTCGACGACGAGGACCTGATTGCCCGCGAGGACATGGTGGTTACCGTTAGCCATGAGGGCTACATCAAGCGCGTGCCGCTCTCGACCTATCGGGCTCAGAACCGCGGTGGCAAGGGCCGCTCGGGCATGGCCACGCGTGACGAAGACTTCGTCTCACGCCTCTTTGTGGCCAATACCCACACGCCGGTGCTGTTCTTCACCAGCCGCGGCATCGCCTACAAGCTCAAGGTGTGGCGCCTGCCGCTGGCGCAGGCCAACGCCCGTGGCAAGGCGCTGATCAACATCCTGCCGCTGGAGCAGGGCGAACGGCTGACCACCATCATGCCGCTGCCCGAGGACGAGACCTCCTGGGGTAATCTCGACATCATGTTCGCCACGACGCGTGGCACGGTCCGCCGCAACTCGCTGGCCGACTTCGTCGAGGTGCGCCAGAACGGCAAGATCGCCATGAAGCTCGATGAAGGCGATCAGATCGTGGGCGTCGACACCTGTACGGTCAATGATGACGTGCTGCTGACCACCGCTCTGGGGCAAGCCATCCGCTTCCGCACCGACGACGTGCGCCTGTTCAAGGGCCGCGACTCCATGGGGGTCCGCGGCATCCAATTGGCCGAGGGCGACAAAGTCATCTCCATGGCCGTGATCAACCACTCCGATGCCACCGCCGAGCAGCGCGCGGCATATCTCAAGCGCAGCCGCGCGATGCGCGGTGAGGTGGAGACCGAAGAGCTTGCGGCCGACGAAGCTGGTGTCGAGGCGGGAGAACTGGATCAGGAACTCTACGCCAAGATGGGCGCGCAGGAACAGTTCATCCTGACCATCAGCGAGAACGGCTATGGTAAGCGCACCTCCAGCCACGAATACCGGATCACCGGGCGCGGCGGTAAGGGCATTGTCGCCATGGCGGTCAATAAGCGCAACGGCCATCTGGTCGCCAGCTTCCCGGTCGCCGAAGAAGACCAGATCATGCTGATCAGCAATGGCGGGCAGACCATCCGCCTACCGGTCGGCGGCGACAAGCCGATCCGGATGGTCTCGCGCGCCAGCCAGGGTGTTATCGTCTTTGATACGGCCGAGGGTGAAAAGGTGGTCTCGGTCGAGCATATCAGCGAACCCGAGGGCGAGGAGCCCGGCGAAATCGAGGGCAACGACCCCATCGCTCCAGCTGGAGAATAGGATCAGGAAGGGGCGCTCCGGCGCCCCTTTTCTTTTGCGCTGACCGCAGTTTGGCGCTTGCGCCTACCGCAGCGGAATGGTCTCTCTCTTCCCTGGAGATCATGCGATGAGCGACAGCGCACTACCAGAGCTCGGTCAAGCGCAAACGACCGGTTACGCGACCCTCCTGCGTCTGCCGGTGCCGCGCCGCCTGGCCTTTGCCAGCGTGCCCGCAGATTTCGCCGACTGGCTGGACTATGCCGCCGTGATTGCGCTCCTGGTCTTTGCCTGGGGCGAGGGGCCGTTCGTGCTGGCCCTCTTCGCCTTCGTCCTGACCTTGCCCTATGTGGCCGTCGGGCCGCTGCTGGCGGTCTATGTGGATCGGGCGCCGCTGGCCCGGGTGCTGGTGCTGAGCAATATCGGCCGGGCGCTGACCACGCTGGCGCTGGTGGTTGCCCCCAGCACCGCCGCCGTGCTGGGGCTCGTATTCCTGCGGGCCTGCGTCGATTCTGCCTTCGGTCCCGCCCGGCAAGCCGCCATCCAGGCTTCGACGCCTCCCGAGATGCTCGGTACCGCCAACGGGCTGCACCACGCCATCAATCAGACATCCAAGATCGCCGGTCCGGCGATAGGCGGCCTGCTGCTTGCGCTTATTCCGGCCCAGGCGGTGTTTGGGATTAATGCCGTGCTGTCTCTGCTCGCCGCCGCGCTGGTCTGGGGCATCGCTCTGCCTGTGCGGCGAAAGCCCGAGAGCGAGGCGCCCACCAAGTTCCTTGCTGATCTCGTCGCTGGTGTGGCCGAGTTCCGCCGCAGCCGTCTCCTTCTGGCAGCGCTAGTCTTTTCATCGGTCGCGTATTTCGCCTTCTTTCTTTATGATGCGCTGATTGCTCTATTGACGCAGGAATTCGGGCTCGGCGCCACCGCGTTCGGCATCAGCATCGCAGCCTCGGGTGGTGGCGGGCTGCTGGGTGCTCTTGTTGCCGGTCGGTTGGCGGCGCGCTGGCCCATGCCGACCATGATCTGGGCTGCGATCTTCTCCGGTCTCGTGACGCTGGCCCTCGCGCTCGCCGCCATCGCCGGCTACGTGCTGCCCGCACTGCTCTTTTATGCCGTGATGGCCCTGGCCGGCGGCAGCACTGCCTTTATGCTCGTGCCCTATCGCACCATCGTGCAGCGCGAGGCGCCGCCCGATCGCATCGCTCGGGTTTTCGCGGCCGGCGAAGCGATCATCATGGCGGTGATGCTCTCGGCGCCCTTTATCGGCAGCGCCATCGCCGCTGCCTATGGGACACCCGTCGCGTTTGCTGCTGGTGGCGCCATGCTGATCGCTTTGGGCCTGGCCAGCAGCCTCGTTCTTGCGCTCACCAAGCGTGCGTGACACAAGCCGGAGAGTGAGGAGAAAGCGTCATGACTCATTTGGTGGGCTTTTATCCCGGCTCGTTTGATCCGGTGACCAATGGCCATCTCGACGTGATCGAGCGGGCCTGCAAACTTGTTGATGTGCTGGTCGTCGCCGTGGGGATCAGCGCGACCAAGAAAAACCCGCTCTTCGCCCATGCCCATCGCCTCGCCCTGCTCGAGCAGGTGCTGGCGCCCGTCGGTCGGCGCACCGATACCGAGTTCCGGATTGTCGAATTCTCCGGCCTGATGGTCAATGCAGCGCGCGAGAACGGCGCCAAACTCATCATCCGCGGCCTGCGCGATACTACCGACTATAACTATGAAATGCAGATGGTGGGCATGAACGCGCAGATGGCGCCCGACCTGCAGACCGTATTTTTGCCCTCAAGCCCACCGGTTCGGCATATCTCGGCCACATTGGTGCGGCAAATCGCCGAAATGGGTGGAGACATCTCTGCCTTTGTCCCGCAAATCGTGCTGAAAGCCCTCAAGAGCCAATGATGCCAATCACCCGCCGCCTGTTTGCTGCCCTTGTTGTCGGTGCTGCCGCGCTGTCCACCACGTCCGGTTTTGCCCAGGAGGGTAAGCCCCATCTGATCCTGACGCTCGAAGACGGCGTGGTCGATATCGAGCTCTTGCCCGAACTGGCCCCCAAGCATGTCGAGCGCATCGTGACGCTGACCAATGAGGGCTTCTATGATGGCGTGGTTTTCCACCGCGTGATCGAGGGCTTCATGGCCCAGACTGGTGATCCGACCGGCACCGGCATGGGTGGCTCGGAGCTTCCCGATGTCGAGGCCGAGTTCAATTCCGAGAGCTTCCAGCGCGGTGTCGTCGGCGCGGCTCGCTCGCAGGACCCCGATTCCTTCAACTCGCAGTTCTTCATCACCTATGCCGATGCGAGCTTCCTCGATAATCAGTACACCGTCTTCGGACGCGTGGTGAGCGGCATGGAAGCGGTCGATGCGCTTGAAAAGGGCGCGCAGTCGCAGAACGGTCAGGTCGACAACCCCGACCAGATCGTCTCGGCCAAGATCGAGTACAAGTAAGTAGACCCCCACCTAGCCTCCCCCTCGTGAGGGGGAGGGACGTATCGGTGGCGCAGGGAGATTGTGCTCTACACCTCCCCCTTGGAGGAGGAGGCTGGCGTGGGGGTGCCGACCGGCACCGGCTTGCCTCCGCGGCATAACACCCTTACACCGCCCGCGAACCAGAACAGGAGCGCCTCATGGCTTACGCCGATCCCGAAAACACCCTCGTCATCGAAACCACCAAGGGCAAGGTCGTCATTGCGATGAAGCCCGAAGTTGCGCCCGGGCATGTCGAGCACATCAAGAAGCTGGCGCGCGAAGGCGCCTATGATGGTGTGGTGTTCCACCGCGTGATCGACGGCTTCATGGCCCAGACCGGCGACGTTAAGTTCGGCAATTCCAACTCGGCCGACTTCAACCCCTCGCGCGCTGGCACCGGCGGGTCGCAGTACCCCAATCTCAAGCAGGAATTCAACGCCGAGGCCCACAAGCGCGGCACCGCCTCCATGGCGCGGGCGCAGAGCCCCGACTCGGCCAATTCGCAGTTCTTCATCTGCTTTGCTGATGCACCGTTCCTCAACCGCCAGTACACCGTTTGGGGCGAGGTGATCGAAGGCATGGAGAATGTCGACCAGATCAAGCGCGGCGAGCCCGTGACCGATCCCGACAAGATGGTCTCGGTGAAGGTCGCGGCCGACATCGCCGCCTGATCTTCAGGCGCATAGCTGATCTCGCTTCGGCGGCCTTGCAGAATCTGCAGGGGCCGCCGAATGCTTTTGGCCCCTGCGCTGCTCGGCGCGCCACCTTCGATGCTGATTGATGAAAATGGACACCTTCCTCTGGGCTCTTGTCGGCATTCTCGCCGGCGCGTGCATCGCCACCCAGGCGCCGATTAACGCGCAACTGGGCAGGGCCCTCGAAGTACCCATTGCCGCTGCGGGCGTGTCCTTTGTCGCAGGCGCGATTGTCCTTTGGGCGATTGCCTTCCTCTACAGCGGCGCAACGGGGATCGCGATCAAGTTCGGCGCCCCCCAACCTTGGATGTTCGTAGCCGGTGGCCTCCTGGGCGCTGCCTATGTGTTCTCCAACATCATGCTGACCCCCATGATCGGCGCCGCAGCGGTGATGGGCCTGTCCGTCGCGGGTCAGTTGATTGCCGGGCTCGCGCTCGACCGCGTCGGCTTCATGGGGATGGCGGTGCGCGAAATCACCATGGGGCGCTTGGCGGGAGCGGTGCTATTAATCACCGGCGCCTTGATGATCCGGCTTTTCTAGGAGGGCAAAGATGCGGTCTCTCGTCTGTGCTGCGGCCCTGCTGCTCTCGAGTTCGGCTCACGCGGCAGAGACCTATACCTGCACCGATGCGAGCAACGAGGTTATGGTAGTTTTCGACTATGACCGCCGTGCCGAGCAGCCTTTCCTGCGCATCGACATGCAACTCACCGGTGATTATGGCTTCTCCACCGATCCCGATCACCCGAACCATGATGGCGAGTTCGTCGCCGAGCATTTCGCTGGCAATGGCTTCATTGGCGCCGATGTCCTCTGGCGAGATGGATCGGGCAGGGTTAGCCCGATCCTGGCTCTCGGCTTAAGGATCGTCGAGGTCCATGAGCGGCCAAGGAGTCTGGTGACCGGCGGCGTTTCCGTTAGTGCGGGTGGCGTCTGGACTGTGGTCTGCGACGTGCAGCCGCTATCCAAATAGCTAAGGCCACTGGTGAGATTTCCCATCGCGCCAAGCCATGCTAGGGACCTGCCCATGCGCGTTACCGAATTCGACTTCGAACTCCCCGAAGAGCTGATTGCCCTTCATCCAGCCGAGCCGCGAGATTCCGCTCGCCTGCTTCTGGTCGACCCCCGGCAGGGTTTGACGGACCTCCACATTCCGGACCTGCGGGATCTGCTCCGGGCAGGGGATGTGCTGGTTGTCAACGACACGCGGGTGCTCCCGGCTGAATTGCGGGGCGTCCGCATCCGCGGCGAGAACCGCTCTACGGTATCGTTCAACCTCCACAAGCGCGTCGACGCCCACACCTGGCGGGCTTTTGCGCGACCGGCCAAGCGGCTCGCCCTGCTGGATGAGCTTGAGCTGGGGAACGGCGACGCCGACCCGCTACGGGCGCGCGTCGCGGGGAAGGGAGACACCGGCGAGATTACCCTGGAATTTGTCCTGGGTGGAGCCCAGCTGGACGAAGCCATCAAATCGCACGGCGCCATGCCGCTACCCCCCTATATCGGGGCCAAACGTGACATCGAGGAACGCGATAAGGTCGACTACCAGACCGTCTATGCCGCTGAAGATGGCGCCGTTGCGGCCCCAACGGCCGGACTGCATTTCACCGAAAAACTCCTTCAGGATCTTTCCGATCAAGGCGTCAGCATCGAGCGGGTGACGCTCCATGTAGGGGCCGGTACCTTCCTGCCGATGAAAGCGGAAGACACCGACGACCATGTGATGCATTCCGAATGGGGCGAGATCGACCAGGCGACCGCCGAGCGCATCCGGGCTCGTCGGGAGGCAGGGGGTAGGGTTGTCGCCGTGGGGACCACGAGCCTCCGACTCCTTGAGACGGCATCCCGCGCTACCGGGACGCTGCAGCCCTTTGTGGGGGATACCGACATTTTCATCACGCCGGGTTTCCGCTTCCACACGGTCGACGTGTTGATGACCAATTTCCATCTGCCAAAATCGACGCTCTTCATGCTGGTCAGCGCTTTCTCGGGGTTGGAGGTGATGAAGAACGCCTATGCCCACGCGATACGCGAGGGTTACCGGTTCTACTCCTATGGCGATGGCTCGCTGTTGCTGCGGGCGGAGCGAGACGACGAATAGCTAACTTGGAACCCCAACCTAACCTCCCCCTGGGAGGGGGAGGGACGGGATCGAGGGCGTTGAGGCATCGGCGTAAGCAGAACGATTCCTCCCCCTTTAAGGGGAGGTTAGGTGGGGGTATCCGCTTCACTATGCGAGGCTAGGTGGGGGGCCAGCCCCAGTTGTGCGTTTCCGGTCAACCCGCTAGAACCCGCCCCATGAAACAAGTCTCCTTCACCCTTTCCGCCACGGACGGCATGGCGCGGCGTGGCCGCATCGACACGCCTCGTGGAGACATCCAGACGCCTGCCTTCATGCCAGTGGGCACTGCTGGTACGGTCAAGGCCATGTACCCCGAGCAGGTGCGGGAAACCGGCGCCGACATCCTGTTGGGTAACACCTATCACCTGATGCTGCGGCCTGGCGCCGAGCGAGTGGCCGCCCAGGGCGGCCTGCACGATTTCATGGATTGGCAGCGGCCGATCCTCACCGACAGCGGCGGCTTTCAGGTTATGTCGCTCGCCAAGCTGCGCAAGCTCACCGAGAAGGGCGTAACCTTCAAGTCGCATATCGATGGCTCGGCCTACGAGCTGACGCCGGAGCGCTCCATCGAGATCCAGACCTTGCTCGACAGCGACATCATCATGCAGCTCGACGAGTGCCTGGCGTTGCCGGCCGAGCGCAAGGAGATGGAGCGGGCCATGGAGCTGTCGCTGCGTTGGGCCGATCGCTCAAAGGCGGCGTTCAACAATCAGCAGAACCGGGCACTTTTCGGTATCGTGCAGGGCGGCGATGATCCCGAACTGCGGGCCCGCTCGGCGCAGGGGCTGAAATCCATCGGCTTCGACGGCTATGCCGTGGGCGGGCTCGCCGTGGGTGAGCCGCAGGAAGTGATGTTCCGTGTCATCGAGACCATCACGCCCGAACTGCCCACCGACCGACCGCGCTACCTCATGGGGGTTGGCAAGCCCGATGACATTCTGGGCGCCATCGGTCGCGGCATCGACATGTTCGATTGCGTGCATCCCACCCGCGCTGGTCGCCATGGCCACGTCTATACGCGGTTCGGCGTGATCAACCTCAAGAATGCGCGGCACAAGGACGATCATCGTCCCATCGACGAGGCATCGCCCAATCCCAATTGCCGGCGGTGGAGCCGCGCCTATCTGCACCATCTGGTGCGTACCGAAGAGATTTTGGGGGCGATGATCCTCTCGCAGATCAATCTCGCCTATTACCAGGAACTGGTGCAGGGTGCGCGCGCTGCCATCGAGGCGTCGCGGTTCACCGATTTTGCTGCGGAGACGCGGGCAAGCTGGACTGCCGGCGATCTGGCAGCACTTTAAGGTTCAGGAAGGGTTCATCGACATGGCAAAATCTGGGCGCAAGGCTGGGTTCTCGGCACTGGGCAAGCTCAAGAAGCACATGGAAGAGCGGCCCATGCGGCTGATGTTTGCTGAGGATCCCAACCGTTTCCAGCGCTTTTCCGCCAGCGGCGCCGGCATCTTGCTGGACTATTCCAAGAATCGGATCGACGAGGAGGTCATGGCCGCCCTCTTTGATCTGGCGCGCGCCGCCGGCGTCGAGGAACGCCGCAGCCAGATGTGCGAGGGCGAGCACATCAACATCACCGAAGACCGCGCCGTCATGCACATGGCACTGCGATATCAAGGGGATAAGCCGGTTCCCGTTGATGGCGAGGACGTTATGCCGGGCGTCCGCGACGTGCTTGCTCGCATCGAAAGCTATACCACCCAGGTGCGCGACGGGACCATTCGCGGCCATGGCGGCGAGCAGTTCACCGATATTGTCAATATTGGCATTGGTGGCTCCGACCTTGGCCCCGCCATGGTGACACTGGCGCTCGAGCCCTATACCCGCGGCGACTTGCGCGCCCACTACGTGTCCAATGTCGATGGTGCGCATATCCACGATACGCTCAAGCGCCTCGACCCGAAAAAGACGCTGTTTATCGTTGCGTCCAAGACGTTTACGACCGACGAAACGATGACCAACGCCAACTCGGCGCGCAAGTGGATTGCCGAAGCCTTGGGCGAGGAGGCGGTCCCCAGCCATTTTGCCGCTGTTTCAACCAACATCGAGGCCTGCGCCAAGTTCGGCATCCGTGAAGACCGGATCTTTGGCTTTTGGGACTGGGTCGGCGGTCGCTATTCGGTTTGGTCCGCCATCGGCCTGCCGATCGCCATGGCTGTTGGCTACGAGAATTTCGCGGGCTTTCTCAAGGGCGCCGACGCCATGGACCGGCACTTCCTCGAAACCCCGCTCGAGGACAATCTCCCAGTTATCATGGCGCTGGTTGGCGTCTGGTATCGCAATGCCTGGGGGTTCTCTACCCATGCCGTCTTGTCCTATGACCAGCGCCTTAGCCGCTTTGCCGCCTATCTGCAGCAGCAGGATATGGAATCCAATGGCAAGTCGGTGACGCTCTCGGGCAAGCCGGTGGAGTGGTCGACCGGTCCCATCGTCTGGGGCGAGCCGGGCACCAATGGCCAGCACGCTTTCTATCAGCTGATTCATCAGGGCACGGATGTCATCCCCTGTGATTTCCTCGTCGCGGCCAAGCCGCACGAGAACCTCCCGCCCCATCATGACAAGCTGGTTGCCAATGTGCTGGCCCAATCGGAGGCGCTGATGCTCGGCAAGACCGAGGAAGAGGTCGTCGCCGAACTTAAGGCGCAGGGGCTCCCCAAAGATCAGATCAAGGAACTGGCGCCGCACAAGGTGTTCCCGGGCAACCGCCCGTCCAACACGCTGATGTATCCGCAACTGACGCCGGAGGTGCTGGGCTCGCTGGTTGCGCTCTACGAGCACAAGGTGTTTGTCCAAGGCGTCGTCTGGAACGTCAATTCCTACGACCAGTGGGGCGTGGAACTGGGCAAGCAACTCGCCAAGGCGCTGCTGCCCAAGGTCGAAGGCAAGTCGGCTGCCGAAGGCCATGACAGCTCGACGCAAGGGCTGCTGAAATACTATTTGGCGAACAAGGGCTGATTGCTTGACCATCACCACCGAAGAACAACTCGACAGCCTGCGGGAGATCGGACGGATCTGTGCCATCGCCCGCGACGCCATGGCAGCGGCCATGGAGCCGGGCATGACCACGGCCGAGCTCGACGCTATCGGCCGCAAGCTGCTCGAGGAACATGGCGCCCGCTCGGCACCGGAAGTAACCTACAACTTTCCCGGCGCCACCTGCATCTCGGTCAACGAGGAGATCGCCCATGGCATCCCCGGGGATCGGGTGCTCAAGGCCGGTGATCTCGTCAATATCGATGTGTCCGCTGAAAAGAACGGCGTCTTCGCCGATACCGGCGCTTCGTTCGTGATCCCTCCGGGCAACAGCAAGCTCGATGGGCTGTGCCGTGACGGCAAGAAGGCGATGTGGGCCGGCATCCGAGCCGTTAAGGCAGGCGCCCCGTTGGGCGATATCGGCGATGCCATCGGCAAGTTCGCCAAGAAGGGTGGTTATACGCTGATCCGCAATCTCGCTAGCCACGGTGTGGGCGATAGTCTCCACGACGAGCCGGGAGAGATTCCCACCTGGCCGGACAAGTCCGAGCGGCGGCGCATGGGTAATGGCCTGGTATTCACCATCGAGCCCTTTCTGTCGCTAGGCGGGCGTATGGCCGACCAGAAATCCGAGGACGATGAATGGACGCTGGTGGCCGAGCCGCCGGCGCCTTGCGTTCAGTATGAGCACACTGTCGTGGCGACGACGCGCGGGGCCGTGGTGGTGACGCTGGCTGCTTAGTCTTCTGCTTCCGCAGAAATCCACAACGTGTTCGAATGATTCGCTAAAGAGCAATCAGCAAGACTGGCCCGAGCAGCACGAACCCGATAGCGACGATGAACCGCAGATTGCCCAGCCGCCGCAGGTTCGGGACGCTGAGGACGCTGGCCAGAACCAGGAAACCGAGCAGGGCGATGGCTGCGGGCGTCAGCGGCGCCAACCTGATCGCGGTGTTCTCGGTGAGTTGCAGATAGGCCATGTGGCCACCCACGAACCCGAGCAAGGCGACCATGACCACCGTCACCGCCTTGGCCGTGATCAGCAGGGCCATATCGATGGTGGTGCTGGTGAAGAACAGGGCGATCCCAGTGGCGGTCACCAGGGTGGCGCCCAAGGTGGTCCACAGCCGCGTGTCAGCCAACAGCGGCACCAGTTCGGGTGGGGCGCTCAGTGGTAGCGAGCCTACCATGGGCAGGTCGGCACCATACTGGGCCAGCAGCAGGATCACGTAGAGCATTGCCAGTGTGCTGACGGCAAAGACGAGCACCGTGGCGGCGAGCACCTTGAGCAGATCAGTGAAGTCTTTGGACACCGCGAGAGGCCCCTTCGCGAGAATTCAAGATGGTATGCCGGGAGGGGGTCGAACCCTCGACCATTCGATTAAAAGTCGAATGCTCTACCACTGAGCTACCGGCACGCACCAAGGGGCGGACGCTTTTCGGCGTCGCGGCGGAACATAGCCACGTTGCCCTCCGTGTCAACCGCAATCGCACCATCAGCGATCAAGAGGCGTGCCGGTGTAGGGCACAGGCGTGCACGGCACCGAAATCTGCTCGAACCGGGCACAGAGTTCCGTGGCTTCCGCCAGTTCGACAACCGGCCCTGCCACGATCTGCCGGGTGCCATCGTCACGGTCGCCGATCAGAGGAGCGAGACCAAAGAGCAGCGGACCCAGCTTCACGTTGAGGTCGCGCCAGGCCGCAGGAGCCTGCGCGTCGGCGATGGACGGCCCGATGGCAATGCCGTAGTCGGCGGGCTCCGGGGTGCTCGCGACAGGTTGGGGAATTGGCTGATCGGCTGGAGCGGAAGCTACGCCCGGCATGGGACGCTGGGTCACTCTCACAGTGCCGCCTTCGGCCTCCATCTCGACCCCGTCATCCGCTCCGATCGACGAAGTCAACGTTGTCGTGTCGATGGCAGCGCCGGGAGGTATCACTTCGAGCAGGCGGGGTACGGTGACTTCGAGGGCGCCAACACGCCGCACGACTTCGTTGCCTTCCTGCTCCTCAAGGCCGAAGCGTGCTTCAAGTTGCTTGTTGCTCTGGTCGAGCCGGCGGGCTTCTTCCCGGAGGTCTGCAACCTGGCGGCGCAATTGCTCGACGCTCGTGCCTTCCAGCCTGGTCGTGTGCAGGCTGGCAAGCACGCTCTGCGGAACAAGGGCGGATATGTTAGCACCCAGTACGGCAAGGCCGCCGCAAACCAGCGCGACAATGCCCCACAATGCGACATCCGATTGCCGGAACTGGTCCGATGCTTTAGCCAAAGGGGCATCCTCATGGAGCGGTCGAATCAAAGGCCGCGTCTGCGGGGAGAATGCAGGTTTGGTTAGCGGTTCGCCAACTCCTGGCTGCCATAAATCTGTAGAATTGCGCAGCAACAAGCCCGCCATACGCGGAGGACCATCATGACCGAACTCCTTTCGATCATTCTTGCGGCGGGCGAAGGCACGCGGATGAAATCGGCAACCCCAAAGGTGCTGCATCCGGTTGGTGGCATGCCCATCATCGGCCATGTGACGCGAGCAGCGCTGGAGGCAGGGTCGACGCGGGTTGCGCTGGTGACGGGCCCCAAGCACGACACCATCAGAACTGCCGTTTCCCGCCTGCACCCACAGGTGACACATTTCGAGCAGACGGTCGCCCGGGGCACGGCGCATGCCGCGTCAATGGCACGCGATCTGTTCAGCCAAGCAGAAGGTTACGTCGCCGTTGTTTACGGGGATCATCCACTCCTTCGCGGCCAAAATTTCAAGGCAGTACTCGACCGGCTCGATGACGGTCTGGATGTAGCTATATTGGGCTTTGAACCGCGCGACCCCACAGGCTATGGCCGCTTCATCACCGATGGGGACCGGCTGTTAGCTATTCGCGAGCACAAGGACGCTAGCGAAGAGGAGCGTCGGATCGGGCTTTGCAACGCGTGTATCTTGGCCTTCCGCGCCGAAGTGTTCCGCGACCTCATCGACAAGGTGGAAGGAAACAATTCCCAAGGTGAATTTTATCTGACCGATCTCGTGGAACTAGCAAATCAGGCGGGAAAGAATGTCGGTTTCGGCGTGGCTCCTGAGAATGACGTCATGGGCGTCAATGATCGTACGCAATTGGCCCGTGCCGAGGCGCTGTTCCAGGAGGTGCGGCGCGCAGACTTCATGAAGGCAGGAGTAACGCTGAAGGACCCAGCTAGCGTTTGGTTCTCATACGACACCGACATTGCCCCAGACGTCACCATCGAGCCCAATGTGGTTTTCGGTCCCGGCGTGAAGATCGAAAGCGGCGCCACCATTCACGCCTTCAGCCATCTTGAAGGCGCCCATGTGGGACCAGATGCTTCCGTCGGACCTTTCGCCCGGCTGCGCCCAGGCGCCGAGTTGCAGGATGGAGCCAAGGTCGGCAATTTCGTCGAGGTGAAGAAAGCCGAGATCGGCAAGGGCGCTAAGGTCAGCCACCTCACCTATATCGGCGATGCTTCCGTCGGCGAGAACGTCAACATTGGCGCTGGCGTCATCACCGTGAACTATGATGGATACAACAAGCATCGGACCGTCATTGAAGATGGTGCATTCATTGGCTCCAATGCGTCGTTAGTGGCACCCGTCACTATTGGAGCAGGCGCCTTGGTCGCCAGCGGCAGTGTGATCACCGAGGATGTTGACGCCGATGCACTTGCCTTGGGGCGCGCACGGCAAGTGGCTAAGCCAGGAAGGGCGAAGGAAATCTTCGCCGATGCTGCGGCAAAGAAGAAAGCCGGGAAGGTATAGATCATGTGCGGGATCGTTGGGATCGTCGGCAGTGCGCCGGTCGCCGGCCGGTTGGTGGATGCGCTCAAGCGCCTGGAGTATCGCGGCTATGACAGCGCGGGCGTGGCGACGCTCGAGAGCGGCGCCATTACGCGCAGGCGGGCCGAAGGCAAGCTCGGCAATCTGGCGCAGAAGCTAAGCTTCGAGCCGCTCGAAGGGCAGATCGGCATCGGTCATACCCGGTGGGCGACCCATGGTGCGCCCACGGAGCAGAATGCCCATCCGCATGCGACCGACCGCGTAGCCGTGGTGCACAACGGCATCATCGAGAACTTCCGCGACTTGCTGGCGGATCTTGCCAGGGATGGCTACCTGCCCAAGTCGCAGACCGATACCGAGTCGGTGGCGCTTTGGGTGAGCCGCGAACTAGCCAATGGTGCCGCGCCCGAATTGGCTGTGGCCAACACGCTCAAGCGCCTCAAGGGGGCGTTTGCTCTGGCGTTCCTGTTCAAGGATCAGAACGGGCTGCTGATCGCGGCACGGCACGGGGCACCATTGGCCATCGGCTATGGCGACACCGAGATGTATCTGGGGTCCGACGCCATGGCGCTGGCGCCCTTCACCTCGCGCCTGACCTATCTCGAAGATGGCGACTGGGCGGTTATCACGCCCAAGGGCGTCACCATTCGGGATGGTCAGGATGCGATCGTTCAGCGTGAGCAGCGGGTGTCGCAGGCGTCAGCGCTAATGGTGGACAAGGGCAATCACCGCCACTTCATGTCCAAGGAGATCTATGAGCAGCCCGAGACCATCTCGCACACGCTCAGCCATTATGTGGATATGGGCGCCGAACAGGTGGCTATCCGCGAAACCCTGCCGTTCGACTTCGCCGATCTCACACGGCTGACCATCAGTGCCTGCGGCACCGCCTATTTTGCCGGTGCTGTCGCGAAATACTGGTTCGAACGCTTTGCCCGGCTTCCGGTCGACATCGACGTGGCCTCCGAGTTCCGCTATCGCGAGCCGCCGTTGGAAAAGGGCGGTCTGTCGCTCTTCATCTCGCAGTCGGGCGAGACAGCGGACACGTTGGCGGCGCTACGCTATTGCGCGGGGCAGGGTCAGCACGTTGCTTCTCTGGTCAATACACTGGAATCCACCATCGCCCGGGAGTCGGGCGTGGTGTTCCCCATTCTCTGTGGGCCTGAGATCGGCGTCGCGTCCACCAAGGCACTCACGGCGCAGCTGACAGCTCTGGCAAGCCTTGTCATTGCGGCTGGGCGCGCTCGCGGTGTCCTAACGGCAGAACAGGAAGCCGAACTCGTCCGAGGGCTCACTCATCTTCCGGCCGCCGTTTCGGAGGCGCTCGCCACTGAAGAGCAGATCATGGGCATCGCCAAGCAGCTCTCCAAGGCCAAGGACGTCCTCTATTTAGGGCGTGGTCCCATGTATCCGATTGCCATGGAAGGGGCACTCAAGCTCAAGGAAATCAGTTACATCCACGCAGAAGGTTATGCCGCCGGCGAACTTAAGCATGGTCCGATCGCGCTGGTTGACGAGGATATGCCGGTCATCGTTGTCGCCCCGTCCGACGAGTTGGTGGAGAAGACAATGTCGAACATGCAGGAGGTCGCCGCGCGCGGCGGCAAGATCATCCTGATCACCGATGCGGGAGGGGCTGCAACCGTGGGACAGGGCGTCGCCGACATCATTGTCATCCCGCACGTCCACAGCTTTGTGGCGCCGATCCTTGCCACCATCCCCGTGCAGTTGCTGGCTTATCACACAGCGGTCTTCATGGGCACGGACGTGGATCAGCCGCGCAATCTGGCGAAATCGGTGACGGTGGAGTAGGGCACCCCACCGAAGCCCCAACACCTTACCCTGAGCTTGTCGAAAGGCGAGGTCGGGCACCTCTGGTTCGACGAGCTCACCATGAGGTCTACGGTCCCCTCTCATCCAGCCCGGATCAGCGGGATCGCAAGATCCTTGCGGACGAGATAGAGCAGCGTGCGCGCGGCTTCGCCCTCTGGTCCACTCAGCCCGGGATTGCGCGCGAGCAAGGTCCGGGCTTCCTCGTGGGCGAACTCCAGCAAATGCCGATGTACGTCGGGTACCGCCAACCGGTAGCCCGGCATACCTGATTGGCGGGTGCCGAGAACGTCACCCTGACCGCGGAGCTCCAGGTCGCGCTCGGCGATCACGAAGCCGTCCTCGGTGGATTTGATGGTCTCGAGGCGCGCCTTGGCAGTCTCGCTGAGCGGGTCCTTGTAGAGCAGGAGGCAGGCCGAACGGGTGGAGCCGCGCCCAACGCGTCCCCGCAATTGATGGAGCTGCGCCAGCCCGAACCGTTCCGCGTGCTCGATGATCATGATCGAGGCGTTGGGCACGTCGACGCCAACTTCAATGACTGTGGTGGCAACGAGCAGCTTGAGCTCGTTGGCGGCGAAACGCTGCATCACCTCCTGCTTGGCCGCCGCGCTCATGCGCCCGTGCACCAGGGCCACCTGATCGCCGAACACCTTGTGCAGTTCGGCAGAGCGCTCTTCGGCGGCAACGACCTCCAGATGTTCGCTCTCTTCCACCAGCGGGCATACCCAGAACGCCTGCGCCCCTTCACTCAGGCGCGCCTGCAAGCGGGCGACGATGCGGTCATATTCACCGATCGAGAGCACAGCCGTGTCGATGGGCTGGCGCCCGCGTGGCTTCTCGCGAAGGATGCTAACCGCCATGTCACCGAAATGAGTTAGGACCAGCGTGCGTGGGATAGGCGTCGCCGTCATGACCAAGAGGTCAGTGTGCTTGCCCTTGTCCGACAGCGCAAGGCGCTGATGCACGCCGAAGCGGTGCTGCTCGTCGACAACGGTAAGGCCGAGGTTGCGGAATTCGACGCCGGATTGAAACAGCGCATGGGTGCCGACGACGATGTCGGTCTCGCCACCAGCAATACCGGCGAGCTTCGCCCGGCGCTCAGCTGCGGGCAGCTTGCCAGTGAGAAGTTCGCAGCCAAGCCCGGCGGCGTCGCAGAGTGGCTTTAGTGTTTTGTAGTGCTGTGCCGCGAGAAGCTCGGTGGGCGCCATCATAGCCGATTGGGCCCCGCTTTCCGCCATGGCCGCCATTGCCATCAGCGCGACGACCGTCTTGCCCGCACCCACATCACCCTGGAGAAGGCGCGACATGCGGTCCGGCGAGGCGAGGTCGGCGCGGATTTCGTCGACGGCCCGTTGTTGACCGGCGGTAAGGGAAAACGGCAAGGCCTCGGTAACCCGCCCGGTCAGTTCGCCGGTAAAGGTGCGGGCAATTCCGCGCGCCGCCACCATGGTGGAGCGAATAAGTTGCAGGGTGATCTGCCCAGCCAGATACTCGTCATAGGCCAGCCGCATGCGGGCGGGCGACCAGAGTTCAGCCTCCCCTGGTGCTGTGGGCAGGTGGACCATGTGCATGGCCGCGCCAAAGCTGGGCCAATTGCGCGACGCCAGCGTCTGCGGGTCGATCCACTCGGGCAGCGACGGAACACTCTCGACCACCTGCCGCACCAGCTTGGCAAGGGCCTTGGAACTGAGCCCCTGGGTGAGGGGGTAGACCGGCTCGACCAGCGGCAGCGTCGCGAACTTGTCCGGCTCGACCACGTAGTCCGGATGGGTGATCTGCTTTTCGCCGTTGAAGAAGCCGATCTGCCCCGAAACAAAGCGCTCCTCGCCGATAGGTAGCGCCTTCTCGACCCAGCCACCCTGGGCGCGAAAGAACACAAGTTGCACTTCCCCAGTCTCGTCATGGGCAAAGACGCGGTGGGGCACGTGTGGCTTGCCACGGGGCGGCGGCTGGTGGCGGTCGATGTGTAGCCGCAGCGTTACGATCTGATTGAGGTAGGCCTCGGCAATGCCGACCTGGCGCCGGCGGTCGACCACGCCCGAGGGCATGTGCATGAGAATGTCGAGTGCAATTGCCTCCTGCCCGTCGGGCGCGCCGAAATAGCGCGTCAGCAGTGCCGCGAGCTTGTCGCCCACGCCCTTGATGGAGCGCAGCGAGCGGAACAGCGGTGAGAGGCTTTCGGGACGGGACACGATTCGGTACGGGCTCCTTGGGCGGCAAGCTAATGAGCGGCGGCAACCGCGTCACCCCCACGGGCATTGACGGCTGACAAACTCCGGCGATGCGCGTAAGGAAGGCGCCGAATTCAAGGGAATGGGGATCATGGCGTCACAAATGGCGAGCCGTGAAGACATTGCTATGCGCCGCAAGAAGCTGCGTTACCGCGCCTGGCACCGGGGCACCCGTGAGATGGACCTGGTGCTCGGCCCCTATGCCGATGCGCATACCGAGCATATGGACCACGACGAACTCGACCGGCTCGAGGCCTTGATGAGCGAGGAAGATCCCCATCTGCTCAAATGGGTCATGGGGCAGGAAACGCCACCGGACAATGTGGATCAGGAATTCCTGGCGCTCGTGATCGCTGATCACCAGGAGCGGATCGGCAAATGAACGAACATCTTCCCCAGCGGCCAACGCGCACCATCGCCAATGTTCCCGATGGCATGCAGCCCATGCAACTGGCCAAACTGGTCCAGCAGCGGCTGGAAACGGCGCCTGACGACAAGGTCAGCCTAGTTTTCGTGGCGCGCGATGGTCGCCGGCTGCAGCGCATGGCCGATGTCCTGCGTGTCATGATGCCAGGACACCAGCTGCTGATGCTACCCGCCTGGGACAGCCTGCCCTATGATCGGGTGTCGCCCAACAACGTTACGATTGCTGCCCGGATGAACACCCTCGCGGCGCTGACCGGCGAGGCCAAGGGCGCCATCGTTCTGACGGCCGTCAACGCCCTCATTCAGAAGCTGCCGCCGCGCGACATCGTCGAGACCATGTCGTTCTCGGCCGCCGCCGGGCGCGTGGTGGACAGCGAGAAGCTGATCGCCTGGGCCGCCAACAACGGGTATCTGCGCGTGCCGACGGTGCGCGAGAGCGGCGAGTTCGCCGTACGCGGCGGGCTGATCGACCTCTTCCCGGCCAATGCCGAAGCGCCGCTCCGGTTTGACTTCTTCGGCAGCCAACTTGAGACCATCCGCACCTTCGATCCTGACTCCCAGCGCACCACCGGACAGCTCAAGCGTATCGATCTGACGCCGATGAGCGAGGTCGTTCTCAACGAAGAGACCATCAAGCGTTTCCGCCAGAACTACACGGCGGCCTTTGGCGGCAATACGGTCGATGATCCACTCTACGCCTCGGTCAGCGGTGGCTCGCGCTACTCGGGCACCGAGCACTGGCTGCCCTTCTTCTACGAGCACCTCGATGCACTGGCTGACTACACCGGCGACGCGCCTTTCGTGTTCGATGACCAGTCCGTCGAGGCCTATGGCGAACGTGCCGAACAGATTCGCGACTACTACGAGACGCGTGAGTCGGCTCGGCTGTTGCCAGCGGTAGCCGGGGCAGGGGCGCCCTACAAGCCGATCCAGCCTGGCCTGCTCTACGATGTCGATACGCACCCCTACCAGCTAGCCGGTGCCTCGGTCATTCAGCTGTCCCAGTTCATGGCGCCCGAAACGAAGGCCGTGGACGACGCCGGCGGGCACCTGCCGCCGAGCTTTGCTGCCGAGCGGCAGTCCGCAGAGACCAATCTATTCCAGGCTATCGTCGATCGGCTCCTCGCCGAGCGGCGCAACGGCCGTCGCAGTGTCGTTGCCTGCTGGAGTGCCGGTACGCGCGATCGCATGGCGCAGGTGCTGCAGGACCATGGCCTTAACAATCCAAGGCTCGCCGACAATTGGCGCGATGCCGAGACGACCAGCGCCGCCACCACGTCTCTCGTGGTGCTGCCCCTGGAAACAGGTTTCGAGACCAAGGACCTGCTGGTTCTTTCCGAGCAGGATATCCTTGGCGAACGCATCCTGCGGCCGCAGCGCAAAAAGAAAGCCTCCGATGCCCTGACCGAAGCTGCGAGCCTTGCGGCGGGCGACCTTGTCGTTCACGTCGACCATGGCATCGGCCGCTTCCTCGGGCTCAAGGTCATTCAGGCTGGTGGCGCCCCGCATGAATGTGTCGAGCTCGAATATGGTGGCGACACCAAGCTCTATCTCCCGGTCGAGAACATCGAGCTGCTGACGCGCTATGGGGCTGACGATGCCAGCGTTACCCTCGACAAGCTCGGTGGCGTCGCATGGCAGGCCAAGAAGGGCCGTCTCAAGAAGCGCATCCGCGAGATGGCGGAGCAGCTCATCAAGATCGCGGCGGCCCGGCAGCTCACCAAGGCTGAGGCCGTCGACATCAATTCGGGCGCCTACGACGAGTTCGTGGCGCGCTTCCCCTATGAAGAGACGGAAGACCAGCTCAACGCCATCGAGGCGGTGTTCGATGATCTGACCTCGGGGCGCGTGATGGATCGCCTGGTCTGTGGCGATGTGGGTTTCGGCAAGACCGAGGTGGCACTCCGGGCCGCCTTCGCCGTGGCGCTTTCCGGCAAGCAGGTTGCCGTGGTGGTACCGACGACGCTGCTCTCACGCCAGCACTTCAAGACCTTCTCCGAGCGCTTCGCCGGCCTTCCCGTGCGGGTCCGCCATGCCTCGCGCATGGTCAGCGCCTCCGAGCTCAAGGCGACCAAGGAAGGACTTGCGGACGGGCAGGTGGATATCGTGGTGGGCACCCACGCGCTGCTCAGCAAAACCATCAAGTTCAAGGACCTCGGGCTGCTCATCATCGACGAGGAGCAGCACTTTGGCGTTGGTCACAAGGAGCGCCTCAAGGAGCTCAAGGCCAATGTTCATGTGCTGACCCTGAGTGCGACCCCTATCCCACGCACGCTGCAACTTGCACTCACGGGCGTCCGCGATCTCAGCCTCTTGGCGACGCCGCCGGTGGACCGGCTCACCATCCGCACCTTTATTGCACCGTTTGATCCGCTTTCCGTGCGCGAAGCACTGTTGCGCGAGAAGTATCGTGGTGGGCAGAGCTTCTATGTGGTGCCGCGCATCAAGGACCAGCACGAGGTCGCCGAGTTCCTGCGGGCGCAGGTCCCGGAGGTGAATTTCGTCGTCGCCAACGGCCAGATGCCGCCGGGCGAACTCGACGACATCATGAATGCTTTCTACGACAACAAGTTCGACGTGTTGCTCGCCACCACCATTGTCGAATCAGGGCTTGATATTCCCAACGCCAACACGCTGATCGTCCATCGAGCCGATCAGTTTGGGCTCGCGCAACTCTATCAGATCCGCGGTCGCATTGGGCGCAGCAAGCAGCGCGCCTATGCCCTCTTCACCGTGCCGCCCGATCGCAAGCTTACCGATACTGCCGAGCGGCGGCTTGGCGTGCTGCAATCGCTCGAAAGTCTCGGTGCAGGGTTCCAGCTTGCCAGCCATGACCTGGATATTCGCGGTGCGGGTAATCTCCTGGGTGACGAGCAGTCGGGCCACATCCGCGAAGTCGGGTTCGAGCTCTACCAAGCCATGCTCGAGGAGGCTGTCGCCAACCTCAAGAGCGGTGAGGAGGATTACGAGGACAAAAACGAGTGGAGCCCGCAGATCTCTCTCGGCATGCCGGTGATGATCCCAGAGCACTATGTACCCGACCTGCAGTTGCGCATGCAGCTTTACCGCCGCCTGGGTGACCTCACCGACATCAGGGACATAGATGCTGCGGGTGCCGAGCTAATCGACCGCTTCGGCCCGCTGCCGGATGAAGTTGAAGCGCTGCTTAAGGTTATCCTGGTGAAGGCTTTGTGTCGCAAGGCTAACGTCGAGAAGGTGGATGCAGGCCCCAAGGGCGCTGTACTGACGCTGCGCAACAACGAGTTCCCCAATCCGGCTGGGTTGGTGAAGCTGGTCAGCGATCCTGCCAACCAGGTGCGTATCAAGCCCGATCAGAAGCTCGTCTTTGTGCGGAACTGGCCCAACCCGGAGGCGCGTCTCAAAGGCGCAGCCGCGATTCTCTCACGCTTGGCCAAGCTCGTGGAAGAGATGTCGTAGGGTACTGGACTGCCCTTACACAGAAGGGCTAGGCTCATTGCCGTTCAATGTGATGTTACTCTGCTGTTGCGGTTGACCTCCGCAGCACAGAGAACGGGCGCCCTGCGCCCGTTCGCCCTCGTTTTGTCTAACGCTTTGGCAAGGGTGATCGGTCATGTTATTGCCCGATTTGACCCCTTGAAGGGCACTTCGAATTTGCCGGCGGCCTATGCCGCTAAACCGCCAAGGAAGCCAAGGAAACTCTATGAACATCAGGAAACCCCTCGTCGCCGGTTTCGCAGTGGCCGCGATGATGCTGTCCCCCTTGTCGGCTATCGCGCAGGAAGCCGCTCCAGAGGCTCCCGCCGCCGAAGCGCCAGCCGCTGCGGCAGCAGCCCCGAGTACAGCGGCGCCATCGCAGAACTGGCTGAAGGTGTGCGATCCGCTTCCTGATGGTCAGAAGGCCTGCATCATGCGCCAGGTCGTCCTGGCGAACGGCCAGTTTCTTGGTTCTTTCCTGCTGCGCGATGATCCGGGTCAGGAAAGCCGCCTGCTGGCAGTTGCCGCGGTTCCGCTCGGCGTCCTGCTGCCTTTCGGCCTAACCTGGCAGATCGACGGCTCCGAGCCGGTCCGCGTACCTTACATGCTGTGCGACCCGACCTCCTGCGCCACACAACTGGTCGTGAACGAGCAGTATATCAACTCCCTCAAGAAGGGCAGCACGCTCAAGCTGACTGCCAAGAACCGTCAGAACGAAGACCTGACGATTGAGATCAGTCTTGCCGGGTTCACCGCGACCTATGACAGCGAAGAGTCGCTGACGTTCGAGCAGTTCCAGCAGGAAACCTCGGGTGAGAACGCCCTTGAGCAGGTTCTGCAGGATCGCGCCGAAAACCTGCGCCGCCAGTTGGATGGTGGTGCAGAAGGCACTGAGACCCCTGCCGAAACGCCGGCTGAGGCCCCTGCCGCTCAGTAAGCGCCGAACAAATCCACAAATGAGGGGGCGCGGCTAAGCCGCACCCCCTTTGTTTTAGCGAAGGCCCATGCCGATTGAGAAGGCCTGCCTGCGCAAGGGTGGCAGCAATTTGAGCGCCCAAAGGCCGCCGGCACGCAGCGCCTGCGCCGGCAGCATTTCAGAAAGTAGCGAGCGGAAAAGTGTGTCGACCATGCCGCCCGTGCGCGCGAGGTCGGCTGCACGCCGTGTCGCATAGGACTGGCTGACCTGCTCAGCCCATCGAGGAGCGGAGCGGTCCACGCAAGCCAATACATCGGCCAGATCGGCGACGTCTCGCAAACCTAGATTGAGCCCTTGAGCGCCAATTGGCGGGAAAGCGTGGGCGGCTTCGCCAACAAGCACCACCCCACGATCGCCAGCCTTCTCGACGCTCAATGTGCTGAGCGGAAAAACATGGGCCGGGGTCGCCAGTTCGACGCGACCAAACAGGCGCTGCGACTTTTCTGCAAGCATGGTCAGCAAGCGCTCCTTGCCACCCGATTGCGCCTCCTGCAGGACCGCCCGATCATCAATCCATACAAGGTTCGCGCGATTGTCCCCCGCCGGCACCAGAGTGAACGGGCCTTGCTGGTAATGGAACTCGACCGAGGTGCCCCCGATCGGGCGGGCAAGGTCAAGATCGCATACCAGGGCGGCCTGGGTGAAACCGTTCTCCCGCGCGCGAAAGCCGCCCGCAGCGCGAATGAGAGACTTTTTGCCATCCGCACCAACGATCAGTGGAGCGCGTATGGTAGTGCCATCCGCGAGGGTCAATTCGGGGCCATCGCTGCGATGGGAGAGACCGGTAACCGATAGATTGCGCCGCTCGAGGTTACCCTGCTGCTCGGCAACGGCCTGGAACCGTTCCAGCAGCTTGCTGTTGGCAAAATTCCATCCGAACGCTTCGAGCCCCGACTCCCTGGCGTCGAATAGTGTTTCGGGCGCCCGGATCAGCCGGTTGGTTGCGTCGATGATGCGGATCTGCGTCAGCGCATGGCCCATAGCGGCCGGAGCTTCAATAAGCCCCGCGGTCCGGAGATAGTCAACGCTCGGCATCATCAGCGCCGAAGTGCGCCGGTCCGCTGGGGCGGGCGGTGCTAGGTGGAGGGTCCGTAGGCCAGCTGCAGCTACGGCAATCGCTGCCGCCATACCGGCAAGCCCGCCGCCGACTACCACCGCTTCTGCATCGTGCACGCTCATTGGCTTGATCTCCACTTCTGGCGCTACAGCAAATCGAACGGGAAGGTTACATTGGGTTAGGCGACCCTACCAGCGGTCCGGCACGGCAAGGCTGCTGCGGAATGCCGCAAGCCCAGGTGAAATCACCTCCGATGGGGTTCCCGGCGGCTGCAGCACTGCTTAGATTGGCCGAGCACAGTCCCCACCCATGACCGCCCCCTGAAGTTCCGGAGTCCAAATCAATGGCTAAAGCAATTTTTGTTCGTGAAACCGGTGGTCCTGAGGTCCTGAGCTTCGAGGAGCAGGAGGTTGCCGCTCCGGGTCCGGGTCAGGTGAAGCTTCGGCAGTCTGCAATCGGGCTCAATTTCATCGATACCTATCAGCGCTCAGGGCTTTATCCCGTTCAGACTCCGTTCATCGGGGGTAATGAGGGCGCCGGTGTCGTCACCGCAATTGGGGAGGGCGTGTCCCATCTGCAGGTAGGTGACCGGGTGGCCTACCAGGGGCAAATCGGCGCCTACGCCACGGAACGCCTGGCCGCGGCCGACCGCGTCGTCCCGATCCCCGAAGGTGTAGACGACCAGACCGCAGCCGCCGTCATGCTCAAGGGCCTGACCGCCTACTACCTCCTTTTCAAAACCTGGGCCCTGGCCGAAGGCGAGACAATCCTTTGGCATGCGGCAGCAGGCGGCACCGGCCTGATCGCCACGCAGTGGGCCAAATCGCTGGGAGCGACGGTGATCGGAACGGCGGGAACTGACGAGAAAGTCGACCACGCGCGGCGGCATGGCTGTGACCACGTCATCAACTACAACTCGGAAGATTTCGCCGTCCGCGTGCGCGAATTGACCGAGGGCAGGGGCGTGGACGTGGTCTATGACGGTGTAGGCAAAGCGACGTTCGAAAAATCTCTCGATTGCCTGCGACCGCGTGGTCTCATGGTGAGCTTCGGCAACGCATCAGGCGTGGTTTCCATTCCCGACGTGACGGTGCTCGCGCGCAAAGGGTCGCTGTATGTGACCCGTCCCACCGGCAATGCCTATTTCTCCACGCGAGAAGACCTTTTGGAGGGCGCGCGCATGCTGTTCAAGGCGATAGCGAATGGCGCAATCAAGGTGCAGATCGGCCAGACTTTCCCCTTGGCGGATGCTGCCGAGGCGCACCGAGCGCTCGAAGCGCGGCAAACCACGGGATCTGTGGTGCTGCTGCCTTAGCTCGGCACTGGACACTGTCCCGCTCTGCCGCTAAACGCTCATGCGTCGGGCAGGTGGCAGAGCGGTTGATTGCTCCGGTCTTGAAAACCGGCGAAGGTGCAAGCCTTCCGGGGGTTCGAATCCCTCCCTGCCCGCCATTCTCCTCACGGAAGGAAATTCAGGTGAGCCGCAAGGAATTCGAAGCTTCGCGCATGCGCCGCATGAAGCGGATTGCGGCACGGCACGGGCTGACGATTCTTACATCGGACAAGATCAAGGTGCTTGGCGGCGCCGGCGGTCACGCGTTGCGGGACGACGCAAGTTTTAAGATCGTCTATGGCGACACGCCCAAGCCATTTTCCGCGAGCTTCGAGGACATCGAAGCCTATATCGAGCGCCTTGAAGCTGGCGAAGAGTAAGTCTGGTTGACCTAACAGGCAACGGGTCTGCTGGCACGCAATCGTCCATTTCCATTATTTATTCTGTAACAGGAATCGCAGCACACTCCTGTCATTGGCAAATGTGGAGGCGCGTTACAGTGTTTACCCTGATCAACGCCGACGCCGAAGACGACGACGCCGAAATCACCGATCCCCAGGAAATCGCTGAACTGTTCGCTGCCATCGCGGCGGTCGCCATCGAGGCGATCGGGCCAGGGCAGGCTCGGATTTTGTTCGACGCCGTGGTGGAGCAGGACGGCCAAGAGCTGAACTGAGGAGGCAGCCGCTGTCGCGTGCCGGTTTGCTGCTCCTGCAGTTGACCGCAGCCGGACTGTCGGACACGACTGTTTGG
Organism: Devosia sp. RR2S18; assembly: GCF_030177755.1. Classification (NCBI taxonomy): domain Bacteria; kingdom Pseudomonadati; phylum Pseudomonadota; class Alphaproteobacteria; order Hyphomicrobiales; family Devosiaceae; genus Devosia; species Devosia rhizosphaerae. The sequence continues at coordinate 2,339,107 of NZ_CP126539.1, read as the reverse complement.
TGTTCGTTCAGTCCGGAAGCCCGATGTGATTGCTTGGCCAAAACTCCCCACGCCCACCGTGCTGCCCATTGGCGATGCGGCACTGCTGGTGCGGTTCGCCACTGTTGTGGATGAGCAGGCGAACGCCGCCGCTATTGCGCTGACGACGGAGTTAGACGCCGACCCTCTGCCAGGTGTCGTTGAGCTGGCACCCAATCTTGTCTCGGTGCTGCTCCGGTACGATCCGTTGCGCACAGATCCTGCGCGGGTCGCCGGCGAATTACGGCTGCGGATGATTAGGTTGGGCGGGGCTGAAGCCGCTCCGTCAACCGACTGGGTCATTCCGGCGACTTTTGGCGGGGAGGGTGGACCAGACCTCCAAGAGGTGGCGGACAGCCTGGGCATGACGCCCAGTGACTTCGCTGCAGCACATAACGCCTCTGACCTTAAGGTCTTGGCGACCGGCTTTGCACCGGGGTTTGTCTATCTTGGCTTGCACTCGCAACACCTCTATCTGCCCCGCCGCTCCAGCGTGCGCGCCAAGGTGTCGGCGGGGAGCTTGCTGTTTGCGGCTGGGCAAACCGCCATAGCGGCGACGGAGATGCCGACAGGCTGGCATGTGATCGGCTGGACGGAGTTCTCGAACTTCGATGCCCGCAGCGATCCGCCCACCCGATTGGGAGCCGGCGACCGGGTGCGGTTCGAGGTCGTACCGTGAGGGCCAGGATCCGGCTACAGCGCGTTGCCCCCCTCACTACAATCCAGGATGTGGGGCGCTTCGGCATGCTCCGGCACGGCCTGAGTGCGTCAGGGCCGATGGATCGTGGAGCGTTCGATCTGGCGGGAAAGCTGGCCAAGGCTTCGGGGGCAGGCATCGAGTTCACCCTTGCTGGACTTGATCTGGTGGTCGAATCCGGAAAGTGCCGAATTGGGCTGGCGGGTGGTATCTTCAACGCCAAACTGAACGGCTCCAAGCTCGCATGGCCCGCGGCGGCCGCAGTCTCCGCCGGCGATGTGCTATCGATCACTCCCGGTGCTTCGGGGAATTACGGCTATCTGCGGTTCAATAGTGAGTTTGGTCTGGAGCCTGTTTTGGGCAGCCGCGCCACCAGCACGCGTGTCCGGCTTGGTGGCTTAGACGGTCGCGGCTTAGAGGCCGGGGACCTGATCGAGCTCACGGCAAACGATCAGAACCACTATGTCGACCATCCAGTCCCCCGCTATGAGGAAGGGCCCATCCGCTTTATCTGGGGCATCCACGCGCATGCCTTTCCCGCAGAGGTGCGGGACCGTTTCTGTTCGGCGGCCTTTGCTATTTCGCGGCGACTGGATCGAATGGGCGTGAGGTTGGAGGACGAAGCTGGTGTTTTTGCCAGTACCACCAGCTTGTCGCTGGTCTCGGACGCCGTGGTCCCGGGAGACATACAGATCCTGGGAGACGGCTCGCCTATCGTTCTGATGCGTGATCACCAGCCGACGGGCGGATACCCGCGGATCGCCAGTATGATAACCGCAGACCTGGACCGCTTTGCCCAGATGCGACCGGGGCAGGCGGTTGCCTTCGCGCCTGTGTCGGTGGAGCATGCGCATCGGCTTCTTCGGGGACAAAAATGAACTCGATCGATCTCAATGCCGATCTAGGCGAAGGCATGGGCGCCGATGATGATCTACTCGAGGTCGTTTCGAGCGCCTCCATCGCGTGTGGTGGCCACGCGGGGGATGCGCCAACCATCCGGCGTATTCTAAAGACCTGCAAAGCACGCGGCGTGCGCGCTGGTGCTCATCCGGGATATGCCGATCGGGAGCGCTTCGGCCGCTTCCGGCTCGTGATGCCGCTCGATCAACTGCTGGGCCAGATTCGTTCGCAGCTGTTCCTAGTCCACCACCTCGCCGAGGAAGCCGATGTTTCCCTGGAGTACGTGAAGCTGCACGGCGCACTGGCCAATCAAACTGCTGAGGAGTTGGCCCTTGCGGTTGGCATATATGCCAGCATCCAGACGATGAACCGCAGAATGGCGGTGATGGCGCTCGACAACAGCGAGCAGGTGCGGGCAGCAAAAGCATTGGGGATGCCACTAATCCGTGAGGCGTATGCCGACCGCGCCTATTCGGCTGAAGGACTGCTTTTATCGCGCACGACAGACGGTGCAGTGATCCATGAACCTGAGGTGGTTATTGGCCGCTGTTTGCGGCTGGCCAGACGCGGCGAGATAGTTGCCGTTGACGGTACCATTCTTCAGTCGGCTGCCAGATCCATCTGCCTGCACGGCGACACGCCTGGAGCGGTCGATCTCGCACGGGATATCCGGCGCGCCCTCGAAGCTGAGGGGATCGAGATCGCACCAGCCGCTCCTGAGGTGGAGGGCAGCCCGCTGCCACTCGCTTAAACGACGTTTCACACCCTGGGCCTCTCGGCGGGGAGAGGTTGAATCGGCGGAATGCCTTTGAACCTTGAGGTCCAGGGTGTGAAAGCTAGATCGCCAGATATTCGTGGCGAAGTTCTGCGTTGTCCAAGACCTCCTTGGCAGTGCCTGTGAAGGCGACTTCACCAGTGTCGAGGATGACGGCGCGGTCAGCGAGCTTCAGCGCCGCAACCGCATTCTGCTCAACGATGATGGTGGTGATGCCCAGTGACTTGATGGAGTGCAGGATGCGTTCGATTTCCTGCACGATAACGGGTGCTAGGCCTTCGTAGGGCTCGTCCAGAAGCAGGAGCTTAAGGTCGCGAGCGAGCGCCCGAGCGATGGCCAGCATCTGCTGCTCGCCCCCCGAGAGCGTCACGCCTTCCTGCCTGCGTCGCTCCGCCAACCTCGGAAAGCTCTCGTAGATCCGTTCAAGACTCCAGCCATCTCCTGGGGCTACCTTGGCTAGCGTGAGGTTCTCTTCCACGGTTAACCCCGCGATGATGCGGCGGTCCTCCGGCACCAGTTGGATACCAGCCCGAGCTGCCTCGAAGCTTCTCATGCGATGGATTGGTTGACCGTCGAGCCAGATCTCGCCTTCGCGCATCTGTGGCTTGTCCAGCCGGGCGATCGTGCGGAGGGTGGAGGATTTGCCGGCGCCGTTGCGGCCAAGCAGCGCCAGGATCTCCCCCTGACGAATGTCAAGCGAGACACCCTGAACAATATAGCTCTCGCCATAATAGGCGTGGACGTCCTGGATACTGAAATAGGGTGGGGCAGGATCTGCGCTGACGGCGTGGCTATTTGACAGGATAGTGTTCTCCATGGTCAGGGCGCTCATCAATGTGCTCCTCCGAGATAGGCTTCCTGCACTTTGGGATTGCCACGCACCTGGTCGGGCGTGCCCTCGGCAATAATGCGGCCTTGAGCTAGAACCGAAATCTTGTCCGCCAGGGAGAACACCACATGCATGTCGTGTTCGATGATCACCTTGGTTGTCCCGCGGCTCTTAATCTTCTGGAGGAGGTCGATCGTCGTGTTGGTGTCGTGCCGGCTCATTCCCGCGGTAGGCTCGTCGAGTAGTAGGAGGCGCGGACGCTGGATCAGGCACATTGCCAATTCCATCCGCCGCTTGTCGCCGCGGCTAAGGCTTCCCGCTGGAGACTCGCGTCGTCCAAGCATGCCGACGTCCTCGAGCATATGTTCGGCTTCGGCCCGAACCGATGTTTCGCTCTCGAGTGAACGGAGCATGCTGAGCTTGAAAGCCCCGTCGCGCTTGGCGAGTGCTGGTATCATCACATTGTGCAGAACGCTCAGGTCAGGAAAGATCTCCGGGGTCTGGAACACGCGGGCGATGCCTAGCTGATTGATCTCGTGCGGCTTGCGCCCTGTCAGCACAGTCCCGTCGAAAACGACCTGTCCGCTCGTTGGGGCAAGCTTGCCGATGATGACGTTAAGCAGGGTCGACTTGCCGGCGCCATTAGGGCCAATGATCGCGTGAGTCTTTCCTTCTTCGATCTGCAGATCCACGTCAGCGAGGGCGTGCAGTCCTCCAAAGCGTTTGTGGACGTCGGCGACATGCAGAACAATGTTAGGTTGGCTCATGGTGCGCTCCTATTCCGCTGGCTGCGCATGCGCTGCGCCTTTGGCCGGCTTAGTTGGGGACCGCCGAGAGCGATCGAAGAGGCCGGCAATGCGGCGCACGCCCTCCATAATGCCGCCGGGTAGAAAGACCACGATCAGCACGAACACGAGGCCCAGCGTGAGGAACCAGCCCTCGCCAACGAACTTGCTCGTCACAACGACAGCCGCATAATCGAGACCCTCCGGAAGGAAATCCCAGAAGCGGGCCAGGATGGATTCGTTGATCGCGGAGAAGATATTCTCGAAATACTTGATCAGCCAGGCGCCGATGACGGGTCCGATGAGGGTGCCAGCCCCGCCGAGGATGGTCATCAGGACGACTTCGCCAGAGGCGGTCCACTGCATGCGCTCGGCGCCTGCAAGTGGATCGACAATGGCGAGGAGGCCGCCAGCCAGGCCCGCATACATTCCGGAGATCACAAAGGCGGCGAGGGTGTAGGGGCGGGTATTGAAGCCTGTGTAGTTCATGCGCGTCTGGTTGGACTTAATGCCCTTGAGCATCATGCCAAATGGTGAACCTGCGATCCGCTGCGCGAGGAAGAAAGTGATGAGCAACAGGGCCGCGCAGAAGTAAAAGGCGTTGTAACCGGTCAGTGGCATCCCGAAGATGCTGGGGACCGGCAGGCGGGCAGCCGCTTCACCAAAGAGCCGGTCGAGGTGCCGCGGATCGGACAGGGTGAGCTGCAGACCCGTTTCACCATTGGTGATCGGCGTCAGGACCGAATAGGCGAGATTATAACTCATCTGCGCGAAGGCGAGCGTCAGGATCGAGAAGTAGATGCCGGAGCGCCTGAGGCTCACAAAGCCGATCACCAGAGCGAACACAGCCGAAATTGCCACAGCGAAGATCATGGCAGGCAGGGCATCCATGCTAAGTAGCTTGAACGACCATACGGCCGCGTAGGACCCGACGCCGAAGAAGGCGGCATGGCCGAAGCTCAGATAGCCCGTGAGGCCGAAGAGAATGTTGAAGCCCACCGCAAAGATCGCAAAAATCATGAAGCGCGTGAGGAGGTCGGGGTAAGCGGCGCCGAAAGGCTGCAGCCAAATCGGCATGGTGACCACGACCAGGGCGAAGCCAAGGAAGAGCAACAGGTCATTGCGAGACATAGTGAGCATTGGCCTAGGCCTCCATCACGCCGCGCCGACCGAAGAGGCCCCGCGGACGAACTAGCAGAATGATGACGGCAACCAGGTAGATGATGATCTGGTCGATTCCCGGGATGAGGGCCTTTACCTGCGTCATGGATGCAAAGGATTGGAGGATGCCGAGCAGGAACCCTGCGGCCACCGCACCGGGCAGCGAGCCCATGCCACCCACCACCACCACCACAAAGCTCAGCACCAGGAAGTCCATGCCAAGATGGTAGTTGGGGGGCAGGAGGGGCGTGTACATGACGCCAGCCATACCGGCGACCACGGCCGCTAGGCCGAACATGATGGTGAAGCGCCGGTCAATATTGATGCCAAGGAGGCCGACGGTCTCGCGATCGGCCATGCCAGCGCGCACCACCATCCCGAAGGTGGTAAACTGAAGAAAGGCGAACACCCCTCCGATCAGAACCGCCGCGAAGGCGAAGTAGACCAAACGCCAGATGGGGTAGGTGATCACGCCTGCCTGCATCCCTAGCCACGCGCCGATGTCGGCGGCGCCACGCAGTTCAACCGGCATGGGCTGCGGCAGAGGATTGGGGCCAAATACGGACTTGATGATTTCCTGCGCAACGATCGCGAGGCCGAAGGTGACCAGAATCTGCTCGGCATGCGGGCGCTTGTAGAAATGCTTGATGATACCGCGTTCCAGCGCGATGCCGACGATCAGCATCACCGGAATGGTGAGGATGAGGGAAGCGGGCACCGAGTAGTTGACGAGGACCGCACCGAGGTCGCCGAACCAGGTCTGCACCAGAGGTTCGCGTATCTCGAGCGGTGTTCCCCAGGGGGACAACTGTGTCTCGTCGACCGTAACAGTCTCTAGCGTCAGCATTTGACGGAAGAAGACTGCACAGAATGCGCCCAGCATGAAGAGCGCACCGTGGGCGAAGTTCACAACGCCCAGCGTACCGAACACCAGGGTCAGACCCAGTGCGATCAAGGCATAGGCGCCGCCCTTGTCCAGTCCATTGAGGAACTGCAGGAAAATGGCATCAAACATAGAAGACTCCGGCTGAAGCGGAGCCCGCCCCGGTGCACCGGGGCGGGCAGGGCACTAGCACATCGGCACAGGTTCGGCCGGGCCGAGCTCGCCGCCGAACATGTCGGGGTCGTAAGCCACTTCTTCGCGCGGAACTTCCTGAACGATGTTCAGCACGTCGAACTCGCTGGTCGGATTCTCATTTCCGCGCACCACGAGAACGTTCTTGATGCACTGGTGGTCTTCGGCACGGTAAAGAGTGGGGCCATTGCCCATATTGTCGAACTCGTGCCCTTCCAGCGCTGCGATAACTTCGGGCGGATAGAAGGTGCCGGCACGCTCAACAGCATCTGCATAGAGCAGCGCCTGAACATAAGCGGTGTGTGCCGCCTGCGATGGTGGCGAGCCGTATGCGGCGCCGAAGGACTTCGTGAAGGCTTTGGTGCCCTCGTCCTGCAGGTTCCAGTGCCAGTTCGAGGTGCCGAACACGCCCTTGACGCTCTCGCCAGCGCCCTTGGCCATAAGCTCGGAGATGAGGGGAGTGACGATCTCGAAGTTCTTGCCGTTAACCTGACGATCCCGCATCCCGAATTGCACCGCCTGGGTGAGCGAGTTCACCATGTCGGTGCCGTAGTGGTTGAGGATCAGGACATCTGCGCCGGAGTTAAGCACTGGGGTCAGATACTGCGAGAAGTCGGCGGCCCCGAGAGGCGTACGAACCGCTTCTACGGTCTCCCAACCAAGCGCTTCGGTAGCGTTCTTGATGGATTCTTCCTGGGTCCAGCCCCAGGTGTAGTCGGCTGTCAGGTGATAGGCGCGGCGATCGGCGCCGTACTCCTGAACAAGGACAGGGGCCAGACCAATGCCTGACTGATAAGCATTGAAGAAGTGGCGGAAACCGTAGCGCTTCTTGTCCTTACCCGTTGTGTCGTTGGAGTGGGTCAGCCCTGCCATGAAGATAACGCCTAGTTCCTGGCAGAGACCTTGCACGGCAATGGCTTCACCCGAGGATGAACCGCCGGTGATCATTATAGCGCCATCGCGCTCGATCATACGGGTCGCGCCGGCACGAGCAACGTCCGACTTGGTCTGGCTGTCGGATGTAACGAACGCGACTTTCTTCCCGAGAATGCCATTTCCCTTGAGGGAAGAGGGCTGCATGACGTTGAGCAGGCCACCATCGCCTTCACCATTGAGGTGCTGGATCGCGAGTTCATAGGCCTTCTGTTCGTCCGCGCCTTCCTCCGCATAGGCGCCGGTCAATGGCAGGTTCAGCCCAAAGGTGACGGTGTCACCGGTGGGGTTGTTGCAGAATTCTTGCGCCCACGCCCCCTTGGTGAAGATCATGGGTGCAACGCCGGTCCCGATTATGCCGGCAAGACCGGTCTGCAGCACCCGACGACGGGTAAGGCCGCGCTTCCAAAGTGTCATCGATTTCCTCCTTTTAGCGCGGGGCCGCCGATGCATAGCCGTCAGCTCACCGCTACCTGATTATTCAGGCACAGAGAAAATGGAGGCAATAGCGCATTGTAATCGTGAGCTTATTCTGTAAATACTTGTTCTAGATCGTACCTGATCTAGTCAATGCGTTGACAGAAGCGGCGCTGGGGAGTGGCAGGTCATGCGTGCACCGATCGGTTTCCGGATCAGCAGTCGCCGGAAGAACCTCGGGATTTCACAGGCGGCCCTGGCCCGCACCGTCGGCATTTCGCCGAGCTATCTCAATCTCATCGAGAATAATAAACGCGATGTCGGCGGTGCCCTGCTGATCCGGATCGCCCAACAACTCTCGATTAGCCTCGACGAGTTGGAGGGAAAGGCGGAGCAGAAACTGCTGCATGAGCTGGAGGAGAGCTTTGCCGATCCCCTGCTTGAGTCGGTGTCCTTCCGACCTGACGAGCGGCGGGAACTCGTGGCGCAATATCCCGCCAGCGCCACTGCGCTGGCACGACTCTACAGAGCGTATGGAGACGTACAAAGCCAAGCAGAGGCCTATGCCGACCGACTTCGATCCGATCCGCTGCTGTCGCAGTTGCTGCATCAGATCCTGAGCGGCGTTACGGCCATCCGCTCCAGCGCCGAAATCCTGCAAGATGTCGAAGAGCTGGACGATACAGAGCGCGCCCGGTTTGTGGCTACCATCGGCCGCGAGAGCCTTACCCTTACTGAGGTAGCTCGTACCCTTATCGGCCAATTCGAAAGCACGAGCCAGGAGCGGCGTAGCGTCTCTCCAGCGCGCGAGATCGACGACCTGCTGCTCGATGCCAACAACTATTTCGAACTGCTCGAAACTGCGGCGGACAACCTCCGCTCCGAATTGGCCGAATACGGACCATTTGGGCCAGCGGCTATGGTGACGGCGCTCGATGCAGGGTTTGGTGTCCAAACGCTCGTTGGCGCACGACCAAGGGAGTTTCCTCCGGACTACCCTGGGCAGTATCGCTACGATCCGGCAAGCCGAACGGTCTGGTTCGCAGGAACCACAACGCTGGCGACGCGACAGTTTCAGTTGGCGCGGCTCTACGGTGAATTAGCGGGCTCTGACGCGATTGCAACCTCGCTTTCGGCCGCAGTACTTTCGACCCCTTTGGCCCGACGCTTGGCGACCCGCGCCATGGGGTCCTACCTAGCTGGAGCTATAGTCTTCCCCTATGCGCGATTCCTGGCTGATGCTGACGCACACGCCTATGACATCGATCAGCTGCGGCAGCTCTATTCGGCGAGCTTCGAGCAGGTGGCGCATCGCCTCGTCACCCTGCGAAAGCCGGGCCAAGAAGGAGTGCCATTCGGCTTTCTGCGTTCCGATCCCGCCGGTCGCCTCACCAAGCACTTCCCGCTTCCCGGTTTGCTGTTGCCTAAAAGCGGTCATGCCTGCCCCCTTTGGGCGGTCTACATGGCCTTCCGCCAACCGGACGTCCTGCAACGGCAGGTCGTGCGCTTCTCGGATGGGTCGCGCTACCTCTTTCTGGCGAGAACCGTACAGCGCAGAACCGCCTCCTTCCGGGAGGCAGCTGTACCCGTTTCGATCATGCTGGCATGCGATGCCCTGCATGCGGATCGGACGATCTACGGAGCAGGTCTCGACCTTACCAATTCTGCTGCAGACGTGCCGGTCGGCCCGAGTTGTCGCTTGTGCACTCGACACGACTGCCCTGATCGGCAAGAGGAAGCGCCGCCGCCTTCAGGGCGCAACCGGGAAACCCGCGGCCCGCTTGTGCCTCAAGAGTTCGGCCTTGGCGGATCGAGCTGATTGCGCTTAAGTGTCGCAGCGCGGAGGGGAGACCGTGCAGATCGTGGGGGGACATTGGCTATCGATATTCTCATTGCCGAGGATGAGCCGAGTATTTTGGAGTCGCTCGACTTCATTCTGAGGCGAGCAGGTTGGAGCATTAGTTCTGTCACGGACGGCGAAGCTGCCATCGCGGCCTTGCGTCAGTTTCAGCCGCGCATGGTGGTGCTCGACGTCATGCTGCCGAAGCGAAACGGCTTCGATGTGCTCAAGCACATTCGAGCGGACGCCCATACCCACGCTTTGCCCGTGCTGGTTCTTACCGCCAAGGGGCAACAGCAGGATCGCCGCATTGCCGAGGAGTTGGGGGCCAACCGCTTTGTCACCAAGCCTTATGCCAATGCCGAGGTCGTGGGCGCGGTGCGTCAACTGCTGGGTGAACATGCTGGACCGGGGTAAGCTGCAAAGCGCGATGCTGGCCCTGACGGTGGCAAGTTCAGCGCTGTTCTTTCCGCCTCTGGTCTACGTCTTTGACCGGCCGGTAAACCGGTTCGGAGTACCACAGATCATCCTCTATCTTTTCGGCGCTTGGCTGCTGATGATCGTGCTGACGGCGCTGCTTACGCGCAAATTGCCTCCGGAGCCGATGTCCGAGGCAGATGAGGGAGAAGGCTGAGTGCTGTCGGCCGACTTCGTGATCGCAACAGCAATCGGCTACGTCGGACTGCTGTTCGTTCTCGCCTATTTCGGTGACCGGAGGGCGCGAACCAACCAGCGCTCATGGCTACACTCCCCGGCCGTCTATACGCTCTCCATCTCGGTCTACTGCACCAGTTGGACCTTCTATGGCGCGGTTGGTAATGCTGCTCGCAGCGGCCTCGAGTTCCTCACCATCTATATGGGGCCGACGCTGGTCTTCGTCGGCTGGTGGTTCCTACTTCGGCGACTCGTGCGCATCAGCCATAATCAGCGGATCACCTCCCTTGCCGATCTGCTGTCCTCGAGGTTCGGCAAATCCAATCGGCTTGCCGTGCTGGTTACCATTCTTGCGGTGATTGGAATTGCTCCGTACATCGCGCTGCAACTCAAGGCGGTGACATCATCCATCCAGGCCATCGCAGGCTCATCGGAGTTCGGTCAAGGCAGCCTGCGCGGCATAGATGACGTGACGCTTGCCTTGGGCGTTGCCGCGGGAATGGCGCTTTTCACTATCCTTTTCGGCACCCGACATGTGGATGCCAAGGAGCAGCATCACGGCGTCGTGGCAGCGATCGCTTTCGAGGCGGTGGTAAAGCTCACCGCATTGCTCGCCGTTGGCATCTTTGTGGTGTTCATTGGTGGTGGCCTGGATGGGATCTTCGCTAAGGCCGCCGCTGCTGGCATCACCATCGACCCCGAGAACAGTTTTGATGACCGCTGGGTCACGACCATGTTCCTGTCGGTTGCCGCCATTGTATGCTTGCCACGGCAGTTTCAGGTCACGGTGGTCGAGAACTCCGACGAGAGCCACCTTCGCGTCGCTGCCTGGGCGTTTCCCGCCTATATGCTGCTGATGAGCATCTTTATCCTGCCTATCGCGATGTATGGGCTCACCACCATGCCCGCGGGAGCCAACCCGGACATGTTTGCACTGACGCTGCCGCTTGCTGCGGGTCAGGACAGTTTGGCATTGTTTGCCTTTATCGGCGGGTTTTCATCCGCGACTTCCATGATCATCCTGGAGTCGATCGCGCTATCAATAATGGTTTCAAACCATATCGTGATGCCCCTGGCTTTGCGGCTTGGCGCCGGGCAGGGCAGCGACGGCCGCGGGGTAAAGAGCCTGCTGCTCAGGGCGCGACGTTTCTCAATTCTGCTGATCCTGTCGCTGGGCTTCTTCTACTTCTTCTTCACGCGGGACTCCGATGCGCTGGCGCCAATCGGGCTGATCTCGTTCACGGCCATTGCACAGTTTTTCCCGGCTGTTCTAGCCGCGCTGTTCTGGCGAGAGGCTTCACAGAAGGGGGCGATTGCCGCAATTTCTGTTGGCTCCGTGGTCTGGTTCTGGTGCAGTTTCCTGCCCTCCTTCGAAAGCTTTTCGCCTGCTGTGTCGGCAACGATGCGGGACGGCCCCTGGGGGATCTCCTGGCTGCGTCCGGAGGCCATGTTCGGGATGGACGGGCTCGATCCGCTCTCCCATGCCGCCTTTTGGAGCCTCAGCTTGAATGTGTTGACGCTCGTGACGGTGTCGTTGCTCACCAATCAGTCGGCGCTAGAGCGAATACAGGCCAGCGTATTTGTTGATGTCTTCCGCCGGCCCACGGCTGCGGGCAATTTCGTACGAGGATCGGCGACAGCAAACGATCTCTATTTCGTTGCGGAACGTGTGCTCGGCGAAACTCGTGCAGTGACCTTGTTCGAGACGGCGGCCCAGGGAAGCGGGGTCGAACCCGACCGGCTCGATCCTTCACCTGACTTTATTGGCAAGCTGGAGCGTGAACTGGCCGGTTCCATCGGAGCGGCTTCGGCCCATGTGATGTTGTCGAAGGTGGTTTCCGGCCGCGACGTTTCGCTTGAGGAAGTCATGCAAATGGCCGATGAAACTCAGCAGGTTATCGAGTACTCGCAAGAGCTTGAGAGAACTTCTTCTGAATTACGTACAACTGCACTGAAGTTGGAGGAAGCCAATGCGCAACTGCGCCAGCTCGACAGCCAGAAGGATGAGTTCCTGAGCCAAGTGAGCCACGAAGTGCGCACACCCATGACCTCCATCCGATCGTTCTCTGAGATATTGCTGCAGCCCGAAGCGTTGGACGAGGGGCAGCGGCAACGCTTCGTTGCCACTATCCACCAGGAGAGTCTGCGACTTACCCGGCTTCTCGATGAAATCCTGGACTTATCGGCGTTGGAGCGGGGTGAACGCAGTTGGACGAATGCGCCGACAGATGCCGAGGCTGCGCTTGACCGAGCCCTTTTGGTTTGTGACGCCTTGCTGAGCCAACGAGGCATGACGGTCGAACGCGGACGCCGCGCCAAGCCGGTCATGGTCAATGGTGATAGCGACCGCCTGTGTCAGGTCTTCATCAATCTCATCTCGAACGCCGTGAAGTACAACGATGCCAGCAACCCAATCATGCAGATCAGTTCCGTCGTGCGCTCCGGCCGCTATCTCGTCGACATTGCTGATAATGGACCCGGCGTAGCCAAGGCGGAGCGCAAGCTCATCTTCGAGAAATTTGCGCGGGGCGAGCGAGGCTCGGAGCAGAGCGGGGCAGGGTTGGGCCTTGCCATCTCGCGCCAGATCATCGCGGGAATGAACGGGTCTCTCGAGCTCGTGCCTGGACAGCTCGCGGGGGCTTGCTTCCGGGTAAAGCTCGCGGTTATTCGCTAATAGGACCCGCTATTGGGTATGTTGAGAATGTGCCCGCATGCCTTGCAGTGGACCGCGTCGGGATCATGTTTTTGCAGGCCGCATTCGGGGCAGGGAAAGTGAACCTTGCGCGGGCGGAAGATAGCTTGGGCAAGCCGCACGAAGAGCGAAATGCCCATGATCATGATGACGACCGAGGTGAGCTTGCCCCATGTTCCAGGCAAGGTGATGTCGCCGAACCCGGTGGTGGTCATGGTCGTGACGGTGAAATAAAGCGCATCCACGTATCCCGTGATGCCAGCTCCTTGGCGCACGAACGCCGTGTAGACAAACCCGGTCACCATGAAGACGAACACAAACAGGTTGATCATGGCCTGGATGGGCTCTTGATACTCCAAGAGACCGCGCTTTTCGAGAGGACGCCAGAAGATGCGAGTACGGGTCAGCGTCCACAGCCGCATGATCCGGAGGAAGCCTAGATTCAGCAGCCAAGTCGGCGCAAGCAGGGTGACCAAGATGAAGATGTCGATGATCACCGGTATTTGGCGGAGCCAGCGCCTGATGTCGGTGCTGGCTAGAGCCCGCGCGATGAAGTCCGCCGCTAGCAGGGCTGCAACGGAATAGTCGATCCACAGGAAGGCTTCCGAATCCCGTAGGAGTGGTGAGGCTATAAAGAAGATGATGATCGCCAAATCGACGATCAGCACCGACGCCTGGAAGCGCTGCGCGTACCCAGCTTGGCTGTGGTAGAGCAGGCGCAGGCGAGAGCGTACCCGGGCAAACCAGTGCCGTCGCGCGGGGGAATCGTCCGCCTCTGCGGTTTCTTGTTGTTCTGCGACCATCCTAGGCGGTTCTTGTCTCGCGGTTATAACGGCCCCTGCTCAACACACAGCAGCTAAGCCTGTTCCTGTAGGAGCGACAACACACAGGTGAAATCAGTGGAGCTTCTCGCGACCCCTGGTCACGAGTAGCGCTCCTCCAGCCACGGGTCGCCGCGATTGTGATAGCCTCGGACTTCCCAGAAGCCGGGTTTGTCTTCTGCAGTGAACTCGATCCGGCGCAACCATTTCGGGCTTTTCCAGAAGTAGAGATGCGGAACGACCAGCCGCACCGGTCCGCCATGTTCGGCGGTCAACGGCTCACCTTCCCAGCTGTGCGCCAGAATGGCGTCTTCCACGAGAAAGTCTGATAGCGCCAGGTTCGTCGTGTACCCGTCTTCACATGTGAGGATGGCAAATCGCGCCTCAGGCGACAGCCCGACACGGGCTGCAAGTTCCTGGGTGGATAGGCCTTTCCACGTGTTGTCATATCTTGTCCAGCTGGTGACGCAGTGGATGTCCGAGAGCTTTTCTGTCTGGGGCAGGGCGAGGAACCCCTCCCACTTCAAGCTGGTGGGAGCATCCACAAGACCACGGATGTCCAGCCGCCAGTTAGGCAAGTCGATGACGGGTTCAAGGCCGATGTCCAGGACCGGCCAGTTCTTGACGAGGTGCTGCCCCGGCGGAAGCCGGTCCTCCTCGGGCCGGCTTTGGCGACCAGTGATGAAACGAGCCTCCTCTGCCCATTTCTGCTTTGTCCGAGTGAGCTTGCTCTCGTCTGGCATGTGTCGGCTCCCACCGTGCATTTGCGAACCGAACAGAACGCGGGCACCTCCCACCGTCAACCGAAAAGCCGCCGAATATTGGGGCTTGGTGTTGCCGTTCCTAGCGTCAGCCGTTATGCGCTACCGACTTGATGTGTGAGCCCGCGGGGAAGATGCGATGAGCCTGGCCTTCGTGATACCGGCCTACAACGAAGAGGTGCTGATCGGGAAGTGTCTTGAATCGGTAGTAGCGGAAGTCGCGCGCTCTGGCCGCGAAGCTGGCATAATTGTGGTGAACAATGCCTCGACCGACCGAACCGGTGAAATCGCCCGTAGCTTCCCAACGGTGCGCGTCGTTGATGAGCCGAAGAAGGGGCTGGTCAACGCGCGCGACGCGGGCTTCGCCGCCAGTGAAGGCTATGATCTGATCGCCAACATCGACAGTGACACCATTGTACCCGAGGGGTGGCTCGATACGGTCTACCGCGAGTTCGAGCAGGATCCCAAACTTGTCTGCCTGAGTGGTCCTTACGTCTACTACGACATGGCCCCGTTCAACCGCTTCCTGGTCAACGGCTTCTATGGCCTCACCAAACTGATTTATCTGGTGAACCGGTTCGTTCTCCGCGTTGGTTCGGTGGTTCAGGGCGGCAATTTTGTTTTCAAGCGAGCGGCGTGGGAAAAGGTTGGCGGCTACGATCGATCCATCGAATTTTTCGGCGAGGATACGGACGTCGCCGTCCGTCTATCTAAGGTTGGCGGTGTCAAATGGACGTTCGCCCTCAAGATGAAAACCTCGGGCCGCCGGCTTGAGAAGGAAGGGGTGTTCCGCACAGCGGGCACTTACACGCTGAATTTCTTTTGGGTGACGTTCCGCGGCAAGCCAGTCACCAAGGAATACAAGGACATTCGCCCAGACTAGCTGTCCGCCCGGTACGGCTTTGGTAACGGGATTGGTTTAGCGTTTCTGTGTCTCGCCCCAAGTCAGAGGCAACGCGGAACTTGTTCATGGCTGACCTTGATGCACTCTTTGCCTTCACGGGTCTTGTGGCGCAGCTAAGTCTGTTCTCGATGCAGCCTTGGACAAGTGCGCTGTGATGCCGATCAATTCAATGCCGCCGTTTGCCAGCCCGGTGCGCAGCGACGCCTTGCTCGCTCTTGCGCTCCGGGCAGGAGAGGTCGTCGAAGGGAAAGTCGTCTCCACTGCAGCTTCAGGTATTTCCCAGGTGGACATTAAGGGACGATTGCTCAGCTTACTGCTCCCTATCGCAGCAAAGCCAGGAGATCGACTGGCTCTTCAAGTGGAGGGAAGTGGTGCGCGTCTTCAACTAAGCGTTTCACCCAAGCTGGTGGCCACCAGCGCTGCATCTCTGGCGCCAGGGACTACAGCTCCAACGGTGATCCAAGGTGTTCCGGTTATGCCGACGACAGTCGGCTCTGCAAACGTCAAATTGGCGGCGGCTGTACCGCCCCAGGTTTCGAACGGCAGTGGTAGTCCCACGCGAGCGCCGGATGCGCCTTCCACAATGTTTGTGGCTCCCCAGCGCGTCAGTTCGACTGCGCCTGGGGAGGCCCCAGAGGGGAAAACGTCAAGCGGGACTAATGTCTCCAGAAGCGCCTCCCCAGCCGGGGAGAGTAACACTACCCCGCGTCCGTTAGGCCAAATGGCCGGACAGCCGAGCGCTCCCCTTTCTGATGCTGCTAAGCCTTCCGGGCGGACACCCACCGTATTTGGTACCGGGCAACAGGCGCGAATTGGCGCCACCATGAATCTCCCGGCAGAACCCGCGACGTTCGCGCGGCCAAGCGCGCCGCACTCTGGCAATCCCCGAGAAGCGCTTGGCGGCTTGGTGCGGGATTGGAGCATGCGGCAGAGTTCTAGCGCTGCTTTGCTGTGCGCTCTTGCCTCACCAGCTGTCCGCTCCGCGCTGCCACAGCCGGTGCTCCGTGCGGCCGAACAATTGGGAGCGCTGCAATTGCCGTTGGCCGCTGGCGGGATCGGGGGCGCAGCACTCCGCAACGCGATCTTGAGCAGCGGCATTTTCCGGGAAGCCATGTTGGCAGCTGGAACCTCTCCTTCGCCGCAGGGCGACGTCAAGTCCGCCTTGCTGGCGCTTCGACAAAGCCTTGTCTCATGGATCGGCAAGCAGCAGCCGGCGGCGGCAATCGCTGTTGCCGCACCGCCGGTTCGAGGTGCACCGCCACGCGCCCGCGCTGCCGACATTGCACCCATCGACCCAACCTCACCACCCGACGAAGTGGGGCGGCAAGTGCTCGAGCGGACAGAGTCATCCCTGGCCCGAATTCGACTGCAGCAGCACTCTTCGCTGCCGGATAGCCTTGCATCCGGCAAGGCCGAATGGAATCTGGAGGTTCCGGTGCTGATCGGGCTCCACCAGACAAGCATGCAGATCCAGATCACCCGCGACCAAGAGAACAGTGTGCAGGCCGATCAGGAGCGCGGCTGGCAGTTGCGGTTCGCGATCAACCTTCCCAAACTTGGGGAAGTAGGCGCGCAGGTGTCACTGCATGGCGGCGCCACGGGCGTCATGCTGTGGGCGGCGGAAGATGAAACAAGACAGTTGATGGAACAGGAGATGGAATCCCTCCGTGAGCAGCTCCAAGCGGCAGGCCTGCAGCCCGGATCGATTATCCTCCGGCAAGGTGTTCCCACGTCCCCGCTACTCCCCTCGGGGCACCTCTTGGATTCCGTTTCATGAGTATACCGCCCGTAAGCCGCCCCTTGGCGGTAGCCCTGCAATACGAAAAAGGCAGTCGCGAGGCTCCCCGCGTCGTGGCCAAGGGCCGTGGTCTGCTGGCCGAGCGCATCGTTGCTTTGGCGCAAGAAAATGACGTGGTCATCGAGGCGAATCCAGCCCTTGCTGAGGCGCTCAGTGGTGTGGAGTTGGATGACACCATCCCGGTCGAACTCTACGAAGCCGCCGCCATCGTGATCGGCTTTGTTTTGCGAACCTCCAAGTCCTGAACGAGCTACCGGAGTCTGCGCTTAGTTTCATTTCGGCGTGAATAGGCTGATCTGGGGGTATCGCATATCCATATAGTGGATAGTCATACTCAAGAGGTCTCCATGCCCCGCTCCCGTGCTGTCGCCTTGGTCCGCCGTGACCGCCGTCGTTTCGCCTTCGGCGCCCTGCTGCTTGTTCCCGCCTTGCTGGTGTTCAATCGGCCGAGCGACGCGCAGGAAAAGCCTGTTAAAATTCCCGCTCCCGCGGTTGATCTGCAAGAGGCCGGCGCCACCGCGACGGCGGTATTCGCAGGTGGTTGCTTCTGGGGCGTGCAGGGTGTCTTCCAACACGTGGAAGGCGTAACCAATGCAGTCTCAGGCTACTCCGGTGGCAGCGCCGAAACGGCTACTTACGAGCAGACCGGGACCGGGCAAACTGGGCATGCCGAAGCCGTTGAGGTCACCTATGATCCGTCGGTGATCAGCTATGGCGACCTTCTGCAGATTTACTTTTCGGTGGCGCACAACCCTACTCAGCTCAACTATCAGGGGCCGGATCACGGGCCACAGTATCGCTCAGCCATTTTCGTTGCCACCGACGAGCAGAGTGATGTAGCCGAAGCCTATATCGAGCAGCTGGATGCCGCCGCTCCCTTTGAAGGGCCGATCGTCACCACCATCGAGCCGCTGGAGGCGTTTTACCCAGCCGAGCAGTACCACCAGGACTACCTGACCCTAAACCCCACTGCACCATACATCGTTGTGCACGACCAGCCGAAGATCGATGCCCTGGAGGCCTACTTCCCTGGAATGTACCGGGCGGAACCCGTGTTGGTCGGCACCCTCTAGCAGCGTGCGGCTGACTGGAACGCTGGTGACCAGGGCGCGTTGAAAACGTAGATGATGGAGAGGCGCAAAGCAGTGACGGTCACCAGATACATCGCGGCTCTAACAATAACCTGCGCAGCTGGTGCGGCGCAGGTTATGGCCGCAGATGTCGTCACCGTTCCCACCAGCACGCCGATCGCCGTGCCGGTGCATGACGAAGGCGCCTTCAGCTGGGATGGATTCTACGCTGGGGTGTATGGGGTCTCCGCTTCGAACTCTGCAGACGAGGTTCAGTATGGGCTTGGCATCCAGGCTGGAGTGAATACGCAGTTCGAGTTCCTGTTGGCCGGCGCT
The DNA here is from genome assembly GCF_030177755.1 of Devosia sp. RR2S18. Lineage (NCBI taxonomy): Bacteria > Pseudomonadati > Pseudomonadota > Alphaproteobacteria > Hyphomicrobiales > Devosiaceae > Devosia > Devosia rhizosphaerae. Next base: position 2,320,641 of record NZ_CP126539.1, on the reverse strand, counting down.
GAGGTGTCAGTGCAGGGTCTCAGTGGTGATGTTGGCACGACCACCTATGGACAGATCTTGGGACGCGCCGGCTTAGTCGTCAGCGACGATGTGCTGGTTTACGGTGCGGGTGGTTACGGCCTCGATCTAGGCGCACCGGAGGAAGACGACCTACTCCTCGGTGGTGGATTGGAAGTGGCGGTCACAGACTCCGTCTCCCTCAACGCTCAATACCTACGCGGCGTACCGCTATCTGGTGGCGAGCCAACCAACCAAGTCACCCTCGGCGCCAAATTTCACTTCTAACCGCCGATTTCGCGGGCCTGGCACACCGTGGAGACTCAACCGCGTTCAGCACACCTGGCCGCGCAGGCGTCTCTTTGCAGACCCAAAATCTACTGCCCTCGCACCAATTTGTATCAAACTGGTCCAATAGCGCGACATTGCTGCAACACGTGCCCCAGAATGGTCACTGAATCTTAGCCGCACCGCCCAAATTCACCATCGAGAGGCTTGTCACTCGCGTTGCCCTCAGGCATCTAGCGATCGACTACGGTTAACTTCTCTATGGGAGTGCAAGATATGTTTGTACGTAAGCTTTCTCTCGGCGTCGCTGCTGCCACGCTGCTCGTTGGTGGTGCTCAGGCTGCTGACCTGATCATCCCGACCACCCCGATGCCGATCTACGAAGAAGCCGGCTTCAGCTGGGACGGCATGTATGCCGGTATCCGCGCCGGCGGTATCTTCAACGACGGTGACGACACTGATGGCGTCATCGGCGGCGTTGTCGGCGTGAACTTCGCCGCTGCGGATGCTTTCCTGGTCGGCGCTGAAGTTTCGGGCGACTACATCTGGACCGACGGTGAAGAAGACTACGGCCAGTTCCTGGCTAGCCTGCGTGCCGGTGCCGTTGTTACCGACGCAGCCCTGATCTACGCAATCGGTGGTGTTGGCGTTAACGTTGCCGACGGTGATAGCGATGCTATCTACCAGCTCGGTGGTGGTGTTGAGTTCCTCGTTACCGAGAACGTATCGGTTCGTGGTGAAGTCGTCGGTCTCGGCGATTTCGACGGTGGTGATGACGACTTCTTCGAGTCGGCTAAGGCCACGGTCGGCGTGTTCTACCACTTCTAAGAATTTGCGATCAGGCAGGGTGGTCACCCGCCCTGCTGCATCTTGCAAAACCCATTGCGGCGAACCGGCCTCCGGTTCGCCGTTTTGGTTTTCGTGGGTGGCGATTCTCTTTTGTCGCAGGCTTCTGTCGGGCTGGGGCAGTGCAGATCGCCTGTGGTCGAGCCCTCACGTAGCAGTGACGACGGCCGCTTGGCTCTGCGACTTGTGGCGAGGCATACGCGGCTTATATGATGTCGCAGAGGTACTTACATGACCTTATAAGTCATATTTTCTTTCCCTTGAAAGAGGATAGGCAAAGGTCTAAGCCGAAGCCATCAACCGTCGCGTTGGTTCGCTCGCCCAAATTGCCTGCTAACTCTCGCGCAACCGGTCGCCAGGCCGGTCAAAAAATTAGGCTGCCGCATGACTGACTTGCTGAGCAACTATCTGCCCATCGTCATTTTCGCTGGGCTTGCTGCCATTATCGGTCTGGCTCTCCTGATCGCCCCGTTCGCGATAGCGATCAAGAATCCGGACCCAGAGAAAGTTTCCGCTTTTGAGGCGGGCTTCGACGCGTTCGATGACGCGCGCATGAAGTTCGACGTTCGATTCTACCTGGTCTCGATTCTGTTCATTATTTTCGATCTCGAAGTGGCGTTCCTTTTCCCTTGGGCAGTCGCCTTCCGAGACGTGGGTTGGTTCGGCTTCTGGTCCATGATGATCTTCCTCGGCGTTCTGACCGTCGGGTTTATGTATGAATGGCGGAAAGGGGCTCTCGAATGGGATTGAGTTCACAAACGGGTACCATGGTCGCTCCACAGCCGACCGGCCTTGTTGATCCGCACACCGGCAAGCCCGCCGGTTCTGAAGATCCGTTCTTCACCGGCATGACTGATGAACTGGCCGATAAGGGCTTTCTGGTCTCGACGGCTGCGCATCTCATCAACTGGGCTCGCACCGGCTCTTTGATGTGGATGCAGACGGGCCTTGCCTGCTGCGCCGTCGAAATGATGCAGATGTCCATGCCGCGTTATGACGTCGAACGCTTCGGGACGGCGCCTCGCGCTTCGCCGCGCCAGTCCGACGTACTTATAGTTGCCGGCACGCTGACCAACAAAATGGCTCCAGCGCTGCGCAAGGTCTATGACCAGATGCCGGAGCCGCGCTACGTCATTTCGATGGGCAGCTGTGCCAATGGGGGCGGCTACTATCACTATTCATATTCGGTGGTTCGTGGTTGCGACCGCATTCTGCCAGTGGACATTTATGTGCCCGGCTGCCCTCCGACCGCAGAGGCACTTCTGTACGGTATCCTGTTGCTGCAAAAGAAAATTCGCAGCACTGGCACGATCGAGAGGTAGACGGCGTGATGGATGAGGTCGCTCAAATCGATCCGCTGGCCGAGCTCGGCAACCATATCGCGCGTTCACTAGGCGCCGCAGTGCAGTCGCATGCGGTTTCATTTGGTGAGCTGACGTTGGAAGTCGAACGCGATTCCATCGTCGAAGTTGCAACTTTCCTTCGTGATGATCCGGAGTGCCGGTTCATCGCGCTCATCGATATCTGCGGGGCCGATTACCCATCGCGCGAACTCCGGTTCGACGTGGTCTATCACTTTATGAGTCCAACCAAGAACAGACGCGTCCGGCTCAAGCTGCAGACGGATGAATACACCACCGTGCCCAGCATTGTGGACGTCTTCCGCGGTGCGAACTGGTTCGAGCGTGAGGCCTACGATCTCTACGGGATCCTCTTTTCGGGACACCCTGACCTAAGGCGGATCCTGACCGATTATGGTTTTGACGGGCACCCCCTTCGCAAGGACTTTCCGCTGACGGGTTTCGTGGAGGTTCGGTACGACCAGGAACGCAAGCGCGTGGTCTATGAGCCTGTCAAACTCGTGCAGGAATTCCGTACGTTCGACTATCTGTCGCCTTGGGAGGGCACCGACTATGTGCTACCCGGCGATGAGAAGGCTAAGCAATGACGCTCGAAGCTGAAGTCCGCAACTTCACCCTCAATTTCGGTCCGGTGCACCCATCTGCCCACGGCGTGCTGCGCCTGATTCTCGAGCTGGATGGTGAACTCGTCGAGCGCGTCGATCCGCATATCGGCCTATTGCACCGCGGCACCGAGAAGCTGATCGAGCACAAGACCTATCTCCAGGCGCTGCCGTATTTCGATCGCCTGGACTATGTGGCTCCCATGAGCCAGGAACACGCCTTTGCACTCGCAATCGAAAAGCTTCTTGGCATTACCGTGCCGCGGCGCGGGCAACTGATTCGTGTGCTCTATGCCGAGATCAGCCGGCTTTTGGCGCACCTCATGAACGTCACGACGCAGGCGATGGACGTGGGCGCGTTGACGCCACCACTTTGGGGCTTTGAAGAACGCGAAAAGCTCATGATCTTCTATGAGCGCGCTTCCGGGGCCCGCCTGCATGCGGCGTACTTCCGTCCGGGCGGGGTTCATCAAGACCTGCCGCAGTCGCTCATCGACGACATCGAACTCTTCTGCGAGTCCTTTCCCAAGGTGCTCGGCGATATCGATAACCTGCTGACCGCCAACCGTATCTTTAAGCAGCGCAATGTCGATATCGGCGTGGTTTCGCTCGACGAAGCTTGGAACTGGGGCTTTTCTGGCGTTATGGTCCGCGGTTCCGGCGCGGCTTGGGATCTGCGCAAGTCGCAGCCTTATGAATGCTATGCCGAGATGGATTTCGATATTCCGATTGGCAAGAACGGCGACTGCTACGATCGCTACTTAATCCGAATGGAAGAGATGCGGCAGTCGGTTCGCATCATGAAGCAGTGCATCGACAAGCTGAACAGCCCCGACGGAAAGGGGCCAGTGTCGTCGCTCGACGGCAAGGTGGTTCCGCCCAAGCGCGGCGAGATGAAGCGTTCGATGGAAGCGCTGATCCACCATTTCAAGCTTTACACCGAGGGCTTCAAGGTGCCGGCCGGCGAGGTCTATGCCTGCGTCGAAGCGCCCAAGGGTGAGTTCGGCGTGTATCTGGTCAGCGATGGCACCAATTCGCCCTATCGATGCAAGATCAGGGCGCCAGGCTTTGCTCACCTCAGCGCCATGGATTTCCTGTGTCGCGGGCATATGCTCGCCGACGTTTCGGCCATCCTTGGCTCCCTAGATATCGTGTTCGGAGAGGTTGATCGCTAATGGTTGCGCGTCGCCTTGCGGACGAGTCGGTTCAGCCGGCGAGTTTCGCCTTCAATGCAGAAAACGCCAAATGGGCGGAATGGAAGATCGGCCTCTACCCGCAGGGGCGGCAGCAGTCGGCTGTGATCCCATTGCTGATGCGCGCCCAGGATCAAGATGGTTGGGTGAGCCGCGCGACGATCGAAAAGATCGCCGAAATGCTGGGCATGGCCTATATCCGCGTCTTGGAAGTCGCGACCTTCTATACCCAGTTCCAGTTGCAACCTGTGGGCACTCGCGCCCATGTTCAGGTCTGCGGCACAACACCATGCATGCTGCGCGGGGCCGAGGGACTCAAGGAAGTTTGCCGCAGCAAGATCCATCCCCAGCCGCACCACCTCAATGAAGACGGAACTTTGAGCTGGGAAGAGGTGGAGTGCGCCGGCGCCTGTGTGAATGCACCCATGGTGGCAATCTTCCACGACACCTATGAAGACCTGACGCCCGACCGGTTGGGGGAGATTATCGACGCTCTCCATGCTGGACGCGGCGACGCAATCAAGCCCGGTACGCAGATTGACCGATTGAACTCTGCGCCCGAAGGTGGTCGGACTACGCTGTTGGAGCCGCCAAGCGCCACGCGCGAGAAGTTTGTGCCACCCGCTGCGCCTGCTGACGCTGCTGCACCGGCCGCCGCAGGCAAGCCTGAGGCACCCAAGGCTGAACCGGTAAAGCCATCTGCTCCGGCAGCTCCACAGGCCCCGACGACGGCTGCCAAGCCGGGCGATGTCTCTGTGGAAGCTGCGCCCGCTGTGAAGGGTCCCGCGCCGCAGGCCAAGGTTTCCGAAGCAGTCGCTGAAGCCGCGCAGGAGAAAGCTAAGGCTGACGAAGATGCCGATGGCACCCCTAACGATGCCATGCGTCCCAATGCGGTTGGCGCCGAGTCCGAAGCGCAGAAGATCGACGGGGGCAACGCTCCCGGCAAGACCAAACGGAGCGGGGCGCCTGCCGCTGCCAACGCCGCGAACAACGACCCTGACACAGGAACCATGGGCGATACGACTGGCACACCTCTGGTGGACACCAAGCAGTTGCCGCAGGATGAAATCGACGCTGTCGAAGCAGCCGTGAAACCGGTGCGCCGGCGCAAACCCAAAGCTGGAGCCATCAAGCCGACCAAGGAACTGGGCGGCGATATCTCCAATGACGACGACAAGTCGGAGTAATTAGCGTGCTCGCTGACAAGGATCGCATTTTCACCAATCTGTATGGCCAGGGCGACTGGGGCCTGGAAGGCGCGCGTTCGCGCGGCGCCTGGCAGGGCACCAAGGAGTTCGTGGACGCCGGCCGGGATTGGATCACCAACGAAGTCAAAGCCTCCGGCTTGCGTGGGCGCGGCGGCGCTGGCTTCCCGACGGCCCTCAAGTGGACGTTCATGCCCAAGGTCAGCGACGGCCGGCCACATTACCTCTTGGTCAATGCCGACGAATCCGAACCCGGTACCTGCAAAGACCGCGAAATCCTCCGCCACGATCCCCACCATCTGGTCGAGGGCTGCCTGCTGGCGGCGCGCGCCATGGATGCTCATCTGGCGTTCATCTATGTCCGTGGCGAGTTCATCCGCGAGCGTCAGCACCTCGAACGCGCCGTCGAGGAGGCCTATGAGGCTCGCCTGATCGGCAAGGACAATATCCACGGCTGGGATCTGGACATCATCGTCCATCATGGCGCCGGCGCCTACATCTGCGGCGAAGAAACCGCTTTGATGGAATCCCTCGAAGGTAAAAAGGGTCAGCCGCGCCTCAAGCCACCTTTCCCGGCAGGCATGGGCGTCTACGGCAACCCGACCACCGTCAACAATGTCGAATCCATCGCTGTTGTGCCGGAAATTCTGCGGCGCTCCGGCGCCTGGTTCGCCTCGATCGGTCGTGCCAACAACACGGGCACCAAGCTCATGTGCGTATCCGGCCACGTCAATCGTCCGGCGACCTTTGAAGAGGCCATGGGCGAGAGCTTCAAGGATATCATCGAGAAGCATTGTGGTGGCATTCGCGGCGGCTGGGACAATCTGCTTGCGGTTATCCCCGGTGGCTCCTCTGTGCCGTGTGTACCCGGCGAGAAGATGCCCGATGCCATTATGGACTTCGACGGCTTGCGGGAAGTCGGCTCCTCCATGGGTACGGCCGCCGTCATCGTGATGGACAGGTCGACGGACATCATCAAGGCAATCTGGCGCCTCTCGGCTTTCTACAAGCATGAGAGTTGCGGCCAGTGCACGCCCTGCCGGGAAGGCACCGGCTGGATGATGCGTGTCATGGAGCGTATGGTCGAAGGTCGCGCGCAGAAACGCGAAATCGACATGCTATTTGAAGTCACCAAGCAGATCGAGGGGCACACCATATGTGCCCTTGGCGACGCCGCGGCCTGGCCGATCCAGGGCCTGATCCGCAATTTCCGCCACGTCATCGAAGAACGCATCGACCAGTATACCTGGTCGTCCACCAGCGACGGCGCGGTTCCGTCGGTCGCTGCGGAGTAGGTCATGGCAAACATCAAGGTCGACGGTAAACTCGTCGAAGTACCAGACTATTACACCCTGATGCAGGCGGCAGAGGCGGCCGGTGCGGAGATTCCGCGCTTCTGCTACCACGAGCGCCTGTCAGTCGCCGGCAATTGCCGTATGTGTCTGGTGGAAGTGAAGGGCGGCCCTCCCAAGCCGCAAGCTTCGTGCGCCATGTCGGTGAAGGATCTTCGTCCTGGGCCGAATGGTGAGGCACCCGAAATGTTCACCAACACGCCAATGGTCAAAAAGGCCCGTGAAGGCGTGATGGAATTTCTGCTGATCAACCATCCGCTGGACTGCCCAATCTGCGATCAGGGCGGCGAGTGCGATCTGCAGGATCAGGCCATGGCCTATGGCGTGGACAAGAACCGGTTTGCCGAGAACAAGCGCGCCGTCGAGGACAAGTATATTGGCCCGCTGGTCAAGACTTCGATGAACCGCTGCATTCACTGCACGCGCTGTGTGCGCTTCACCACCGAAGTCGCTGGCATCGCCGAGATGGGGCTGCTGGGGCGTGGCGAAGACGCTGAGATCACCACCTATCTCGAGAAGGCGCTCTCGAGTGAGTTGCAGGGCAATGTCATCGACCTTTGCCCCGTCGGCGCGCTCACCAACAAGCCCTATGCATTCCAGGCTCGCCCCTGGGAGCTGAACAAGACCGAAACCATCGACGTCATGGATGCGGTCGGTTCGAACATCCGCGTCGACAGCCGCGGGCGCGAGGTTATGCGCGTTCTGCCTCGCCTGAACGAGTCCATCAACGAAGAGTGGATTTCGGATAAGACCCGCTTCATCTGGGATGGCCTTAAGTCCCAGCGGCTCGATCGCCCCTATGTCCGGCGGAACAGGAAGCTGGCTTCCACCACGTGGGACGACGCTTTCCAGACGGTCGCCAAGGCCGTCAAGAAGCCAGGCGTACGCATCGGCGCCATTGCTGGCGACCTCGCCGGCGCAGAAGAAATGTTTGCGCTCAAGGCGCTGCTTGCAACGCTCGGCTCAGCCAATGTGGACGCCCGGCCGGCTGGGTCGACGCTCAACCCTGCTGCAGGTCGCGCGAGCTATATCTTCAATCCGGCTATTGCCGGTCTTGAAGAGGCCGATGCGATCCTCTTGATCGGCACTAATCCGCGCAAAGAAGCCTCCCTGGTCAATGCGCGCATTCGTAAGGTGTGGCGCGCCACGGGTCTGCCGATCGCCCTGATTGGGGAGAATGCCGACCTTACCTATCCGGTGCAGCACCTTGGAGCCGGTATGGATACCCTGTCCGACCTTGCTTCGGGCAATGGCAGTTTTGCCGAAACCTGGTCCAAGGCCAAGAAGCCTGTGGTGATCGTAGGCGAAGCCGCCGCAACACCTGATGTTCTCGCGGCAGCTGCCAAGCTCGCCACCTCGAACACCGAACTGGCAGAAGGCTGGAATGGCTTCGCCGTTCTGCACAATGCGGCATCTCGCGTGGGTGCGCTCGACGTCGGTTTCGTGCCGGGCAAAGGCGCCGCTGATACCTCGGCGATGCTTTCGGGTGGTGTCGACGTGCTGTTCCTGCTTGGCGCCGATGAAGTCGATTTGACTCAGCTGGGAACCACCATGGTGGTTTATATCGGCACGCACGGAGACAACGGGGCCAATCGTGCCGACGTCATCCTGCCTGCTGCGACTTACACGGAAAAGAGCGCAACTTACGTCAACACTGAGGGTCGCGTTCAGATGACGACCCGTGCGGTGTTCCCGCCCGGCGACGCAAAGGAAGACTGGTCGATTATTCGGGCGCTCAGTGGGTTCGTGGGCAAGGCCTTGCCGTTCAACTCATTGCCACAGCTGCGTGCAGCGCTCTACGCGGACTACCCGCATCTGGCGCGCATTGATGTGATTGCACCCAGTAAGGCATCAGACATTGCAAAGCTTGCCAAATTGTCGCCTAAGCCTGGTAAGCCCAGCTTTGCCTCGCCCGTCGGCGACTTCTATCTGACCAACCCCATCGCCCGCGCATCCGCCATCATGGCAGAATGTTCGGCTACCGTGGCTGGTCTCCGGCAGGCTGCGGAGTAGGGGGCATCATGGACTCTTTCAACCTAGCGCTCTCCTATCTGGTCGGCATCCCGGTGCTCGGCCTGGGCGTGCATGTAGGCGTAGTCTACAAGATCTTGCTGCTGCTTGTTCTGCTGCTTGTTTTTACCGCGTTCATCCTGTTGGCTGACCGCAAGATCTGGGCTGCTGTTCAGATCCGGCGTGGTCCCAACGTGGTCGGCCCCTTCGGCTTGCTACAGAGCTTTGCAGACCTGCTGAAATTTGCCGTCAAAGAACCGATCATTCCATCGGGCTCCGACAAGGTTATGTTCCTGATGGCGCCCTTGATCACCGCCACCCTCGCCCTTTCGGCCTGGGCCGTGATCCCGGTTGGCTTCGGTATGGCTATCGCCAACATCAATCTGGGCATTCTTTACATCTTCGCGATCTCATCGCTCGGCGTTTATGGCGTGATCATCGGTGGCTGGGCTTCGAACTCGAAGTACCCATTCCTGGGTGCGTTGCGCTCTGCCGCCCAGATGGTGAGTTACGAGGTCTCCATTGGCCTAGTGATCATCACTGTGCTGCTCTGCGTGGGTTCGCTCAATCTCACCCACATCGTTCTGGCTCAGTACGAGATGGGCTTGGCGCATATGCTCGGCGTGCCGCAGCTAACGTTCCTGAACTGGTTCTGGCTGCCGCTCTTCCCGATGTTCATCGTGTTCTTTATCTCGGCTCTGGCCGAGACAAACCGGCCGCCTTTCGACCTGCCTGAGGCAGAGTCGGAACTGGTTGCCGGCTTCATGGTGGAGTACTCGGCCACGCCCTACATGCTGTTCATGCTGGGCGAGTACATCTCGATTCTCATGATGTGTGCTCTCACCACGATCTTGTTCTTGGGTGGCTGGACGGCACCGATCGACCTGCCGCCGTTCACCTGGATTCCGGGCCCGGTGTGGTTTGTTCTTAAGCTCAGCGCGGTTTTCTTCATGTTCGCGATGTCCAAGGCCATCGTACCGCGCTACCGCTATGACCAATTGATGCGTATTGGCTGGAAGCTCTTCCTGCCCCTGTCGCTGATCATGGTCGTAATCGTTGCATTCGTCCTCCAGCTGACTGGCTGGGGCTGGCATGGAGGGATGGCCTGATGCGCGCCGCCCAATTCGTCAACACGCTGCTGCTCTCGGAACTGGTCAAAGCCTTCTTCCTGACCATGCGGTATTTCTTCAGCCCGAAGCCGACGGTGAACTATCCGTTCGAAAAGGGCCCCATCAGCCCCCGGTTTCGCGGCGAGCACGCCCTGCGCCGTTACCCCAACGGCGAAGAACGCTGCATTGCCTGCAAGCTCTGCGAAGCCATCTGCCCGGCCCAGGCCATCACCATCGAAGCCGGCCCCCGGCAGAACGATGGCACGCGTCGTACGGTCCGTTACGACATCGACATGGTGAAGTGCATCTATTGCGGCTTCTGCCAGGAAGCCTGTCCGGTGGATGCGATTGTTGAAGGTCCCAACTTCGAGTTTGCGACTGAAACCCGTGAAGAGCTCTACTTCAACAAGGAGCGGCTCTTGGCGAATGGTGATAGGTGGGAGCGTGAAATCGCCCACAGCCTCGCCGCCGACGCACCCTACCGCTAAGAGGGAAGAGCATGACCCTTCCGCTATTCTTTTTCTACGTGTTCTCGGTGGTCTGCGTTGCGTCGGCCGTTATGGTCATTGCGTCGCGGCATCCGGTGCACGCCGTTTTGTTCCTGATTCTGACGTTCATCAACGCCGCAGGATTGTTCATGTTGGCCGGCGCCGAGTTCCTGGCGCTGATCCTCGTCGTTGTTTATGTCGGCGCTGTGGCGGTGTTGTTCCTCTTTGTCGTGATGATGCTCGACGTTGACTTCGCCTCGTTACGCTCAGGTTTTCTGCAATACGCGCCCATCGGACTGGTCGTTGGTCTCGTGCTGCTACTAGAGCTGCTATTGGTCGCTGGGACTTTTGTTGTATCGCCAGAGGCGGCGCAAAGCTCCGCCCTTCCGATCGTCCCAGGCATGGAAAACATCCGTGCCATCGGTCAGGTGCTTTACACCCGCTATGTCTTCCTGTTCCAAGGCGCCGGTGCGGTACTGCTGGTGGCGATGATCGGTGCGATTGTTCTGACTTTGCGGCATCGTCCCGGTATCAAGCGGCAGGATGCGGCGCGACAGGTGGGACGTAAGCCCTCGGAGACGCTGGAAGTCGTCAAGGTCAAGAGCGGTCAAGGGCTATAGGAGATACACATGGGCTTGGGTATCGAGCTCGGTCACTACCTGACCGTAGCAGCAATCCTGTTCACGCTCGGCGTGTTCGGCATATTTATCAACCGTAAGAACATCATCGTCATCCTGATGTCGGTGGAGCTTATCCTCCTGGCAGTGAACCTGAATCTCGTCGCGTTCAGCGCTGCGCTGTTGGACCTTCAGGGGCAAATCTTTGCTCTGTTGATCCTGACAGTGGCTGCTGCCGAGGCGGCGATTGGCTTGGCGATCCTTGTGATTTTCTACCGCAACCGTGGCTCGATCGCGGTTGAAGACGTCAACCAGATGAAGGGCTAAGAACCACCGCTATGTTGATTCAAGCGATTGTTTTCCTGCCCCTCGTCGGCGCGCTTATTGCCGGACTGCTGGGCCGCACCATCGGGCATCGTCCGAGCGAGTTCATCACGACTGGGCTCTTGATCATTTCGGCCGTTCTGAGCTGGGTGGTTTTTCTCCCGGTTGCCTTTGGCGGCGGCCTCATGGGTGCCGAACTGGTGAATGGCGAGACCGCAGTTCTCAAGGTCGAGATCATGCGATGGATTCAGGTCGGCGATATGGACCTACGCTGGGTCCTGCGCGTAGACACCTTGACCGCCATCATGCTGGTCGTGGTGAATACCGTGTCCGCGCTCGTCCACGTCTATTCCATCGGTTACATGGCCGAGGATCCCCACCGGAACCGTTTCTTCGCCTATCTCTCGCTCTTCACCTTCGCCATGCTGATGCTGGTGACGGCTGACAACTTCGTCCAGATGTTCTTCGGCTGGGAAGGCGTGGGCCTCGCGTCCTATCTGCTGATCGGGTTCTGGTACACGCGACCCTCTGCCAATGCCGCGGCCATGAAAGCATTCGTGGTCAACCGCGTGGGCGATTTCGGCTTTGCCCTGGGCATCTTTGGCGCTTTCATGGTGCTCGGATCCATCAACTTCGATGAGGCATTCGCCGTAGTTGGGGCGTTCGGCGCCACCGGATTGCCGGTCTTCCAGTTCCTTGCTTGGGAATTGGACGCGATGACGGTCATTTGCCTGTTGCTCTTCATGGGCGCCATGGGGAAGTCGGCACAGTTCCTCCTGCACACGTGGCTTCCCGACGCAATGGAGGGACCCACGCCCGTCTCGGCGCTGATTCACGCCGCTACCATGGTGACTGCCGGTGTGTTCATGGTGGCGCGTCTCTCGCCGCTGTTCGAGACCTCGCCCGTGGCGCTTTCGGTCGTGATCGTCATCGGTGCCATCACCGCATTCTTCGCCGCCACCGTCGGCCTGGTCCAGAATGACATCAAGCGGGTGATCGCCTATTCGACCTGCTCGCAGCTCGGCTACATGTTCGTTGCCTTGGGAGTAGGGGCCTATTCTGCGGGCGTTTTCCACTTGTTTACCCACGCTTTCTTCAAGGCACTGTTGTTCCTCGGCGCCGGTTCGGTGATCCACGCGATGCACCACGAGCAGGACATGCGCAATATGGGCGGCTTGGCCAAGAAGATCCCGATCACCTATGTCATGATGCTGATCGGCACCCTGGCGCTCACCGGTCTGGGCATTCCGGGCACGATCTTCGGTTTCGCGGGGTTCTTCTCCAAGGACGCGATTCTGGAAGCTGCCTACGGTTTCGGCGGCAATCTGGGTCAGTTTGCCTTCTGGTCGCTGGCGATCGCCGCCATGTTCACGAGCTTCTATTCCTGGCGCCTGGTGCACCTGACATTCCACGGTTCCCCTCGTGACCCGCAGCACTTCGGTGAAGGGCCGCATCCTGATCCCGCTCACGCGGCTCTGGAGAGTCACGATGAGCCCATCGACGACAGCAATGCCGATGATCATGGAGATCACGGGCATCATGGTTCGGCTTATGACCACGCACACGAGTCGCCTAGTGTCATGCTGGTGCCGCTCTACGTGCTAGCGGTCGGTGCGCTGCTCTCGGGTGCCGTTTTCTACGACATGTTCTTCGGGCACGTTGAGCACATTGAACACTTCTTCACCGGCTCCCTGGTGGTGGACCACGAGATCATCGAGGCCGCCCACCATGTACCGCTTTGGGTGAAGTGGAGCGCCACCATTGCCATGATCATCGGCTTCGTGGCTGCCTGGATCATGTATATCCGGAGCCCCGGGACACCGGCACGGCTTGCCGCTTCCAATCGCGGACTCTACCAGTTCCTCCTCAACAAGTGGTATTTCGACGAGTTGTACAACACGATCTTCGTCAAGCCGGCCATGTGGGTGGGACGCGCGTTCTGGCACGGCTTCGATGACGACCTTATCGACCGCAGGCTGACAGAAGGGTTGGGCCGCCGCGTGCAGGACGTCACGTCTTGGGTCGTCAAGCTCCAGTCGGGCTATCTCTATCACTATGCCTTCGCCATGCTGATCGGCATCGCGGCGCTGCTGACCTGGGCCATCACGGCCGGGGGACTGATCTGATGAACTTCGAAAACACTATTCTGACCATCCTTACCTGGCTTCCGCTGGCCGGTGCAGCCTTGATTGCACTATTCCCCCGCGGGGCACATGGCGCTATCCGCTGGATGGCCTTCGGGGTGACCCTGATCGTGCTCGTGCTCTCCCTGGCGCTCTGGCAAAGCTTCGATACTACCAATCCTGGCTTCCAGTTTGTGGTGAACATCCCCTGGATCGGGGATAATATCGGCTACCGTGTTGGCGTGGACGGGATCTCCGTGCTGTTCGTGGTGCTGACGGCACTGCTGATGCCGTTTGCCATCCTCTCGAGTTGGGAGTCAGTCGAGCATCGGGTCAAGGAATACATGGTTGTGTTCCTGGTGTTGGAAACGCTGATGGTCGGCGTCTTCACCACGCTCGATCTGGCCATGTTCTACGTGTTCTTCGAAGGCACGCTGCTGCCGATGTTCTTGATCATTGGCATCTGGGGCGGTTCGGCTCGCATTCAGGCCAGCTACAAGTTCTTCTTCTACACCTTCGGCGGTTCGGTCCTGATGCTGCTGGCCATGATGGCCATGTATTGGAACGCGGGTACTACCGATATCACGCGGCTCTTGGGCCACCCTTTCCCCCAAGATTGGCAGCCTTGGCTGTGGTGGGCATTCTTCTTGTCATTCGCCGTCAAAATGCCCATGTGGCCACTGCACCGTTGGTTGCCCGAAGCCCACGTGCAGGCGCCGACTGCCGGATCAGTTATCCTGGCTGCTATCTTGCTCAAGCTGGGCGGTTACGGCTTCCTGCGCTTTAGCCTGCCCATGTTCCCTGAGGCTTCGGCTCAGTTCGCCAACATCGTGTTCTTTTTGTCGGTCGCTGCCATCATCATCACTTCGCTGATTGCTTTGGTGCAAACCGACATCAAGAAGCTGATTGCCTATTCGTCGGTGGCGCACATGGGCTTCGTCACCATGGGTATCTTTGCCGGCAATGCGCTTGGCATCCAGGGCGCCGTGTTCCAGATGATCTCGCACGGTATCGTGTCGGGTGCGCTGTTCCTGTGTGTTGGCGTGGTTTACGACCGCATGCACACACGCGACATCTCTGCCTATGGTGGGCTTGTCGAGCGGATGCCGCGCTATGCCTTCGCCTTCCTCGTCTTCACCATGGCCAATGTTGGTCTTCCCGGCACGTCCGGTTTCGTGGGTGAGTTCCTGACCATGATGGGCGCTTTCCAGGTCAATACCTGGGTAGCCTTTGGCGCTGCGTTCGGCGTGATCCTGTCGGCAGGGTATGCGCTTTGGCTTTATCGCCGGGTGATCTTTGGCGCGCTAACCAAGGAGAGTTTGCGCGGCATCTTGGATCTGAATCTCCGCGAGAAAATCATCATCTACCCTCTGATTGTCCTTACTATCGTCTTCGGCTTTTATCCGATGCCGATCCTCGACACTTCTGCGGCTGCAGTGAACAACCTTGTTGCACACTACTCTGCATCGGTCGGTCGAGATCCGGCGGTTGCATTGGCCGAGGCCCGCGCGCCGCTCGCCCATGGCGAACCGGTACCGCTTGAGGCGGCTGAACCCGCCGCTGCTGCCCACTAGGAGACACCCGTGAACTCTGACGTAATCGATTTCGCGAGCCTGGCTCCGGCGTATCCCGAGATGCTGATGGCGGTCGGCATCCTCGTGCTGCTGTTGCTCGGCATTGTCATCAACAAGGAGCGCTCGGCTCTGGTGACGATGCTCGCCGTCGTCCTGCTTTTTGCGTCGGCTGCCTTGGTAGTCTTCTATCCGGCCGACGGCGTACTTTTCAGCGGCGTCTTCATCGAGGATAGCTTTGCCCGCTTCATGAAGGCGCTTGTGCTGGGTGGCTCTGGCTTCGCTCTTATGCTTTCCATGCCGAATGACTTCGAGAACGGCACCCACAAGTACGAGTATTCCATCCTCGTACTGCTCGCGACGCTGGGCATGATGCTGATGGTGTCGGCAAACGATCTCATGAGCCTCTATATCGGTCTCGAACTGCAGTCGCTGGCGGTTTACGTGCTCGCCGCGATCAAGCGCGACGACTCCCGAGCCACAGAGGCGGGGCTAAAGTACTTTATTCTGGGTGCGCTGAGCTCGGGTCTGCTACTCTATGGTGCTTCATTGGTGTATGGCTTCACGGGGCACACCAACTTGCAGGCCATTGTGATCGCCATCGCCAGCGAGGGCCGCTCCATCGGTCTGATCTTTGGGATCGTGTTCCTGCTTGCCGGCGTGGCCTTCAAGATTTCTGCGGTTCCATTCCACATGTGGACGCCCGACGTCTATGAGGGAGCACCCACTCCGGTAACCGCTCTCCTGGCGAGTGCGCCCAAGGTGGCTGCCATGGCTTTGATGGTGCGCCTGGTCATCGACACTTTCCAGGGCATCAGCGCGGACTGGCAGCAGATCGTCATTTTCTTGTCCATTGCCTCGATGGTACTGGCAGCCTTCGCTGCCATCGGGCAGCGGTCGATCAAACGACTGGTTGCCTATTCCTCAATTGGCCATGTTGGTTTCGCGCTCGTCGGTCTCTCCTCAGGCACGCAAGTCGGCGTGGAAGGTGTGGCGATCTACATGGCTATTTATCTTGCCATGACTATCGGTCTCTTCGCCTGCATTCTCGCATTTCGAACCGAGAGTGGTTATGTGGAAACCATCGACGAACTCGCTGGAGCCGCGCAGTCCCACCCATTCGTTGCGGCAATCATGGCGGTTCTCATGTTCTCGCTGATAGGGCTGCCGCCCCTGGCTGGATTCTTCGCCAAGTGGCATGCGTTCCTCGCGGCGATCGACGCCCAGCTTTATGTGCTGGCAGTGATCGGCGTTCTAGCGTCTGCGGTGAGCGCCTTCTACTACCTGCGGGTGGTCAAGGTGATGTACTTCGATGAACCCGTGCGGGCGTTCCGCGCTGTGCCGTCCGAACTAACTATCATCATGGGTTTGAGCGGCTTCTTGATCGTCACCTACTACTTCACGGTAGGTGCTCCGCTCGCGGCAGCCGCACATATTGCTGCGGGAAGCCTGTTCTAGTGGCGGTTTTCTCCCTTGGTGCCAAAGCACGTGCGGCCGGATACCGGCTGCATGGCTTCGACACCATCGGGTCGACCAACACGGAAGCCACCGCTGCTGCCGCGGCAGGTGATCCAGGCGGAGTATGGTTTGCGGCTCTGCAGCAGACCGCCGGAAGGGGCCGTCGGGGTCGTCAGTGGCAAAGCCCCCATGGCAATCTAGCGGCGACGTTGTTGATTGTTCCAGACGCTGACCCCAGCTTGGTGGCGTCGCTTGGCTTTGTGGCGGGCGTGTCACTCAGTCGGGCGCTCTCATCGATGCTAGCCGCGAGTTCGGTGAAGATCGGGATCGACGGCGCGGATGGTTCATCCCACGCCGGTAATGTCCGCGTTGCCCTTAAATGGCCCAATGACGTGCTGGCCGATGGTGCAAAGCTGGCGGGTATTCTGCTTGAAGCAAGCAAGACGCCCGGCGGCCGCCATGCCATTGCCATCGGCATCGGTGTGAATGTGGTCTCAGCACCTGAGGGGCTACCCTATCCAACAACCAGCTTGGGCGGTCTCGGCGTCAGGACGTCTGCAGCTGAGATGTTTGAAGCCTTAGCGGAAGCCTGGGTCGACACTTTTTCGCAGTGGAACGAAGGCCAGGGAAACAGTCTTGTGCTCGAGCAATGGCGCGCGGCCGCAGCCGGTATTGGCGCTCCGGTCGCAGTATCTCAGAACGGTGAGGTGCTCCGCGGCATCTTTGAAACGATCGACAATGATGGACGATTGATCGTTCGAACGGCCGACAGCAGCCGCATAGCGATCGCCGCGGGCGATGTACATTTTGGGGCAACGGCCAGCGCCCAAAGCTGACCACAACACTTGCGCAGCGACCGGCGGCCAATGATCGCTCAGGCGCTGCGCTGCGCTTCGAAAGGAAGTATCTAACCTATGGCTAAGAACCAAAGGGATGAGCTCGTCTTTGTGCCGCTTGGCGGCGTCGGCGAAATCGGCATGAACATGGCGGCGTACGGGTTCGGTCCCGAACGGTCACGTAAGTGGATAGTGGTCGATTGCGGCGTCACCTTCGGCGGGCCAGACCTACCTGGCATCGAACTCATCATGGCCAATCCCGAGTTCCTGGAGGACCGCGCCGACGATGTCCTGGCGCTCATCCTGACGCACTCCCATGAGGACCACTACGGTGCCGTTCTCGACCTGTGGCCCGGCTTCGAGAAGCCCGTCTTCGCCACGCCTTTCACCGCGGCCATGCTGGCGGCAAAGCGGGCAGGGGACGGCATCGTCGAGAATGTCGACCTTACCATAATGCAGCCCGGGAAGCCCTTCACTGTTGGCCCATTCACCATTGAGCCGATCAATGTCGCGCATTCGATCCCCGAGTCGAACGCACTTCTGATCACCACCCCTGCCGGGCGCGTTTTGCACACCGGCGACTGGAAGCTCGATCCTACGCCAGTGGGCAATCAGCCGACCGATGTGGCTCGTCTCCAGAGAATTGGCGAGGACACTTCAAGCCCGCTGGCTCTGATTTGCGACTCGACCAACGCCCTCAAGGAGGGGGAAAGCCCAAGCGAGGCGGAGATTGCCGCTTCTTTGGACAGGTTGATTGCAAACGCGCCGCAGCGGGTTGCCGTAACGACGTTCGCTTCCAACGTCGGACGGGTGATTTCAATTGTTCGCGCAGCGGAGAGAGCCGGGCGGCAGGTGGTCATGTCGGGGCGCTCGCTGCATAGGATCATGGGAATTGCCCGCGAGATCGGTATGCTGGAGGGGCTTCCGCCGTTGCTTGATCAAGATGCCTACAAGAGCATTGCCCGCGACAAATGCGTGCTGATCTGCACGGGCTCGCAGGGAGAGGCACGCGCTGCCATTGCTCGCATAGCTCGGGGCGAGCACCCAGTCATCGACCTCAATGCCGGCGACCGCATGATTTTCTCATCTTGGGCCATCCCCGGCAACGAGCGGGAAGTCATCGATATCCAGAACCGTCTGATTGACCGGGGCGTCGAAGTCATTACAGCCAACGATGATCTCGTCCATGTCACAGGACACCCGCGTCGCGGCGAACTTCGAAAGATGTATGGCTGGGTGAAGCCGGAGGTCCTGGTGCCGGTGCATGGTGAAGCGATCCATCTCCAGGCGCATGCCAAGCTCGGGCGCGAAGCTGGCATCCCCAATGTCTGCGAAGCGCGCAATGGTGACATGGTGCGGCTCTTTCCCGAGCCACTCACATTCCCGAGCGAGGTTCGCACCGGCGAGCTCTATCTGGATGGGCTGGTACTCTGCACACCTGAAGAATCTGGCGTTAAGGGGCGCCGTCGTTTGTCATTCGGCGGCCATGTGGTGGTCAGCGTCTGCGTAAATAGCAGTGGGCACATTGTGTCGGGTCCCGATGTCGTCATCGAAGGACTACCTGAAACTGAGGACGAGTCGTTGGGCGACCTGGTCGAAGACACCATCGCTAACGTTCTCAAGTCGGTTCCGCCAAAGCGGCGGAGCGACACTGAGATGCTGAACTCCGCGCTGTTCAAGGCGATCCGCAACGAAGTGAACGCCTATTGGGGGCGCAAGCCCAATGTGTCGGTCTTTGTTCATCGGGTTTAGGCTGCGACGATAGGCGCTGCGCCTGCCTCTGTCGCCTTGGCCGGAGTGTCGATAAAAGGAGCCGAAAGGACATTTTCATGCCGATCGGCTCCATCATCGCTGTTTTCTTCGTTGTCTGGTGGATCTGCTTTGTGGCTGTGCTGCCTATAGGCACGCAAAGTCAGCACGAAGCAGGCGACATCACCCACGGCACCGACCCCGCTGCGCCTGTTCTCCCACGCATGTGGCGGAAGGCACTCATCGCGACGCTCTTGGCTGCAGTGTGCACACCCTTGCTGTTGCTTGGGGTGAGCAATGGCATCGTCCACGATTACTGGAACCGCTAGTCCGTACCAAGGTGAGCTTAGTTCCGCGGCGGTAATAAAAAAGCGGGGCACAAGTGCCCCGCTGATATGAGTTCGCTCGACAATACGTTGGTCTTAGGCGCGCTACAAA
Organism: Devosia sp. RR2S18; assembly: GCF_030177755.1. Taxonomy (NCBI): domain Bacteria; kingdom Pseudomonadati; phylum Pseudomonadota; class Alphaproteobacteria; order Hyphomicrobiales; family Devosiaceae; genus Devosia; species Devosia rhizosphaerae. Next base: position 2,301,074 of record NZ_CP126539.1, on the reverse strand, counting down.
GCGGCTGCCAACGCTCCTCCCTAGACGTTGTCGACGTCCGGCGGTTTGGACCGCCTTTGCTTTATTGCGATGGACCCTAACAACGAAAACCGCTCCTGTCACGCAGATTCTGCATGCCTTCCATGCTTGCATCGTATGGACGAGTACGATTTGAGTGGGCATCAACAAAAGCTCTGAGTCGATTGTCCCAACGGGAGTTCACATGCGCCTGTCTCGCTATTTTCTGCCGGTGCTGCGCGATGTTCCCAAGGAAGCTGAGATCGTCTCGCATCGACTGATGCTGCGCGCCGGGATGATCCGCCAGCAGGCCTCAGGCCTCTATTCATGGCTGCCGCTTGGCTACAAGGTTCTGATGAAGGTGCAGCGCATCATCGAGGAGGAGCAGAACCGTGCCGGCGCCGTCGAGCTGCTAATGCCGACCATCCAATCGGCCGATCTCTGGCGGGAATCAGGGCGCTATGATGCCTACGGCAAGGAGATGCTCCGCATCGAAGATCGGCATGAGCGGGAGTTCCTATACGGCCCGACCAACGAGGAGATGATAACCGACATCTTCCGCTCGTACGTGAAATCCTACAAGGATCTGCCGCTCAACCTCTACCACATACAGTGGAAGTTCCGTGACGAGGTACGTCCGCGCTTCGGCACCATGCGTAGCCGCGAGTTCCTGATGAAGGACGCCTATAGCTTCGACCTCAACAAGGAAGAGGCGGTGAAGGCATACGAGCGTATGTTCGTGGCGTACTTGCGCACCTATGCGCGCCTGGGGCTTACCGCCATTCCAATGCGCGCCGATACTGGTCCCATCGGCGGAGATCTCAGCCATGAGTTCATCATTCTTGCCGAGACCGGCGAAAGCGCCGTGTTCTGCCATCGCGATCTGCTCGACAAGCCCATTCCTCCGAAGGATACCGATTTCCGCGGAAATCTGAAGCCGATCGTCGACGACTGGACCTCCCTTTACGCAGCCACCGAAGAGATGGTCGACGAAGCCGCGTACGAAGCTGCCGTGCCCGAAGACAAGCGCGTATCCGCTCGTGGCATTGAGGTTGGCCACATTTTCTACTTCGGCACCAAGTACTCTGCACCGATGAAGGCCTCCGTGACCGGTCAGGACGGCAAGGAGGCGGTTGTGCATATGGGGTCCTACGGCATCGGCCTGACCCGCGTGGTGCCTGCGATCATCGAAGCCAGCCATGACGACGCCGGCATCGTCTGGCCGGTATCGGTAGCGCCGTTCGAGGCTGTCATCATCAACCTCAAGGCTGGTGATCAGGACTGCGACGCAGCTTGTGACAAGCTATACGGCGAACTCACTGCTGCCGGGATCGACATGCTCTACGACGATCGGGATCAACCGGCGGGTGCCAAGTTCGCCACGGCCGACCTTGTGGGCATTCCGTATCAGCTGTTGCTGGGGCCGCGTGGGCTAAAGTCCGGCGAGGTCGAGATCAAGCACCGCAAGAGTGGTGAACGCGAGACACTGCCGATTGGTGACGCCGTCGCCCGCCTCAAGGCACTGATCGAACCACAAAGAAAGACCGACATTTGACGGACCAAACGGCTCCGGCGCAGGCTAAGGGCACAAGGCCATTTTCCCGGTTCGAATGGATGGTGGCAGGGCGCTACCTGCGTGCCCGGCGCAAGGAAGCCTTCATTTCCGTAATCGCCAGCCTGACAATGGTGGGCGTGGCCATTGGCGTTGCCACTCTCATTGTTGTCATGTCAGTGATGAATGGCTTTCGTGCGGAACTGCTGACCAAGATTCTCGGCCTCAATGGCCACTTCACGGCATTTCCCATCGAAGAACAGTTCACCGACTACGAGGAAACCGTCGCGACCCTGCAGCAAGTAAATGGCGTCGAGTTCGCCGTGTACTTCGTCGAAGGCCAGGTTCTGGCTTCAGGGCAGGGCAGTTCCACCGGTGTTTCTGTGCGCGGTATGGATGAGGAGAATATCCGCAAGCTCGACCTACTCTACAACTCCGCCATTCAGGGCGGATGGGACGATTGGGACAGTTCGCGCGGGGTCGCCATCGGCCATCGCCTCGCGTCGACGCTTGGCGTTACCCTTGGTGATCAGGTGCAGATCATCAATCCGAATGGCGCAATGACGCCTTTCGGCTCCACGCCGCAGATCCGTTCCTACCCGGTCAACGTGATTTTCGATCTCGGCATGGTCGAGTTCGACAGCTTCTACATGTACATGCCCTTTGAGCCGGCGCAGGACTACTTTCGGCTTTACGAGGAGGTTCTGAGGCCAGGCATGGGGCCGCTTGATCCATTGGCCACCGATGAAGAGATCGACGCCGCCTATGAGCGCATCGGGCAGGCATCCGCCGTCGAAATCTTCATCGACAATCCCGACGACGTAGCCGCGGTCCGCGAGCGCATCGCCGCCTTGCCGAACCTCCGCCCGCTGGTGCTGACCGACTGGCAACAGCGCAACGAAACTTTTTTTTCGGCACTGCAGGTCGAACGGGTGGTGATGTTCACCATTCTCTCGATGATCATCCTGGTAGCCGCATTCAACATCATCTCCAGCCTCATCATGCTGGTGAAAGACAAGAGCGCTGACATCGCGGTCCTCCGCACGATGGGGGCGACGCGCGGAGCCATCATGCGCATTTTCTCAATCACCGGCACAACCATCGGCGTCGTTGGTACGCTCTCAGGGCTGCTCCTGGGGCTCATTGTTGCGGCCAATGCCGAACCCTTGCGCGCCTTCATCTCCAACACGCTCGGTGTCACGATCTTTCCGCCCGAAGTATTCTATCTGACCTCGCTTCCCTCCAAGACAGACCCCGTTGAGGTGGCTGTGGTCGTGGGGTTGGCGCTCGGCCTGAGCTTCCTGGCGACGCTCTATCCCGCCTGGCGGGCCGCACAATATGATCCGGTAGAGGCGCTGCGCTATGAATAGGCCGCACCTGATCCTCACCGATGTTCACCGGCACTATGGCGACGGCGCCAAGACCGTTCGTGTGCTAGAAGCCGCTAACCTCACGGTAGCCAGCGGCGAACTCGTCGCGCTGGTCGCCCCCTCGGGAGCTGGCAAGTCTACTCTTCTCCACCTGTCAGGCCTGCTCGAATCCCCACAGAGTGGCGAAGTGGAGATCACGGGTATCAAGACGTCTCAGCTTGGGGACCGCGGCCGCACCCAACTCAGACGTTCCACTGTCGGCTACGTGTACCAGTTCCACCACTTGCTGCCCGAGTTCACGGCCCTCGAGAACGTGTCGATGCCCCAGTTGATCGCTGGCAAGTCTCCCGAGCAGGCCAAGGGCAGGTCGATGGAATTGCTGGACCTTCTCGGCATCGGACAGCGAGCTTCGCATCGGCCAGCGGAACTCTCGGGTGGTGAACAACAGCGAGTGGCGATAGCGCGTGCCGCGGCCAATCATCCCAAGATCATTTTGGCGGATGAGCCCACCGGCAATCTCGATCCGGAAACCAGCGACATCGTCTTTGCGGCACTCGCCGCACTGATCAAGGACGAGGGCGCGGCTGCTCTGATTGCCACGCACAACCACGACCTTGCCCGCAGGGCAGACCGGATCGTGACGCTGAAGGGCGGCCTCGTGATACCGCATAGTCTCTGACCGGCGACGCCTGGGCTTAGAGGCGTGCGGCAATCTCCTGCGCCAACTCCGCCAGCTCGCCATCATCGGCCTTGCCGCCGCCATGACTGCCAAGGTCTACGCCCTCATACATGGGAATGACGTGAAAATGCAGGTGGAACACGGTTTGGCCCGCGGGGGTCTCATTGAACTGCGCTAGCCTCACGCCATCGGCGCCCGTGGCTGCTTTGGCTGCAATTGCCACGCGCTGTACAAGTGGCATCACCTCCGCAAGGACTGCTGGGTCTGCATCGAAGAGGTTACGAGAAGCGGCTTTGGGAATGACCAGGACATGCCCGCGCGATTGCGGGAAAATGTCCATCATCACCAGGGCACTCTCGTCCTCGTAGACCTTATGGCAAGGAAGCTCATTCCGCAGGATCTTGCCGAAAATGTTCGAGGGATCATAGCTCATGTGTACCCAGTCTCCACGTATCGATTCCCTCGACTAATAGAGCTCTGGAGGTGGCTAGGGAAGGCAGGGCCGTCTAATCGAGATCTGTTCGTTCACCCTTGCGGAAGGGGGTAAACTGTTGGAGCAGGTCGCTGTTTTGTTCCACTGCCACGCGTTCATGCTCGATGTAGTCAGCGACGGCGTCCCGCAGGCCGGGATGAGCGATCCAGTGCGCCGAATGCGTAATGGCAGGGGCATAGCCGCGGGCCAGCTTGTGCTCGCCCTGGGCGCCCGCCTCAACCACTGAAAGCTTGTGCTGGATGGCGTAGTCGATCGCCTGGTAATAGCAGAGCTCGAAATGGAGAAACGGCACATCCCGCGTGCAGCCCCAGTTTCTTCCATAGATTCGGTCACTGCCCACGAAGTTGATGGCACCCGCTATAGGCTCAGCCCCGTCATAGGCGAGCATCAGGACAACGCGGTCAGCCATTTTCTCGCCGAGGAGTGAAAAAAACGAGCGATTGAGGTAAGGACGGCCCCACTTCCGCGAGCCTGTGTCTTCGTAAAACTCGAAAAAGGCGTCCCAATGATGCTCTTTGAGGTCCGAGCCACTCAACCATTGCACTTTTAGCCCATCAGCCAAAGCGTCCCGGCGTTCCCGCTTTATTGTCTTCCGTTTGCGTGAGGCTAAGGTGCCGAGGAAATCTTCGAAGCTCTCGTAACTGTCATTATGCCAATGAAATTGTGTGTCGATGCGGTGCAGCCAGCCAGCCTGCTCGACAAGGCTGGCTTCGCGCTCCGGCACAAAGGTCATGTGGACCGAGGATGCTTCGCGCTGCATCGCGAGCTGCTGCGCTGATGAGAGCAAGGCCGCCTCGATTTCTAGACTACCAGAGGGTACCAGGAGCTTGGGCGCGGTTGCCGGCGTGAACGGCACTGAACATTGGAGCTTGGGATAGTACTGGCCGCCCGCACGTTCGAGAGCATTTGCCCACCCATGGTCGAAGACATATTCTCCCATCGAGTGGGACTTGAGGAAAAGGGGCAGCAGGCCCAAGGGAGTGCCGGCGTTATCCGACACAACTATGTGTTGCGGCTGCCAACCCGTCCGTGCAGTGGCGCAGCCCGACTCTTCAAGGGCCAGGAAAAAGGCGTGGTCCAGAAACGGGTTGTCGGGCTTTCCACCCGTCCTGGGTACAAGCTCGTTCCAAACCTCAGCGGTTATGCTGGCGGTACTGGGATGGATGGTCGCTGTGTAACTACTGGCGGACAATGTGTGGTGGAGTGCCTTCAGGAGTGTGCGGTCTCGATATGGCGAGCCTGGTGCAGAGCTTCAACCACGCTGGCGATCAAACCTCTACCACCGCCTCAATCTCTACTGCAGCGCCGAAGGGGAGCGAGGCCACCCCAAAGGCGGCACGGGCGTGTTTTCCTTTGTCGCCGAGCACAGTGACGAGAAGATTGGAACAGCCGTTGGCAACCAGGTGCTGCTCGGTGAAGTCGGGCGTAGAGGCAACCAGCACGGTGACCTTGAGGATCTGCTTGATCTCGTCCAGAGGAACACCGCCAACATTGGCAATCTGCGACAGGACGTTGATGGCGGCCAACTCCGCTGCGTTGGCGCCCTGTACCACGTTCATCGTGTCACCCAGCAGGCCCATCACCACGCCAGCTTCGTTGCTGGAGATCTGGCCCGAGACATAGAGGATGTTGCCAGAACGCGAGACTGGGACGTAGCTAGCGACCGGCGCCTTCGGCGCTGGAAGTTCGTAGCCGTATTCTCGAAGCCGCTCGATCGCGTTGGTCATCTGTGGGTTCCTTCGTCTTCATCAATATCTATCGGGGGACGGCTAGGCTTTTGTCCATAAAGCTTGCCACGAATGAGCGCTTCACGACCAAATTTCGACCTGACCCGGTCCATAGCACGCTCAGCGGCGGCTTTGCGGGCAATCTGCGGTTCAAGCAGGTCGACTGCATCGGTGCCAGCCGCCGCTTCCAGCCCAGAAACGCCAATGCCGATCAGACGAAAAGCTGTGCCATCGAGCTCTCGTTCCAATAGCGACATGCCTGTCTCGTAGATCACATTGGCAAGCTGAGTGGGGATCATCAAGTGGCGAGCCCGCGTCCGGAGGCGGAAGCCTGCCGTTTTGAGCTTCAGCGTGAGGGTGTCGCCTACGATGCTCTTTGCCTTGAGTCGGTCGGAAAGCCGTTCGCTGCATTTGAGGAGCTCGGTGGAGAGTGCGTCAACCGAACTCAAGTCAGTGTTGAAGGTGGTCTCCGACGAGATAGTCTTCATCTCGCTTGTGCGCGAGATCGCTCGGCTGTCCAGGCCTCTGCATAATCTTGCGAGTCGAGCGCCAGTCTCTCCATAGCGCCGGATGAGGTTTTCTGGTGCCTCTTCTTGTAACTGGCCGATCGTCGTGAGGCCGTCTTTGCGGAGCGTTTCGGCGAAGACCTTCCCGACCCCGTAGATCATGCTGATTGGCTTTGGCGCGAGGAAAGACAGCGTTTCAGCCGCGCCGATCACGGCAAATCCCCTTGGCTTGTCGAGATCGGAAGCGACCTTGGCGAGAAACTTGTTGTGGCTCAGCCCAACTGAAATAGTCACGCCGATCTCCTTCTCGACCGACTGGGCGAAGCGGGCGAGCACCAGAGCCGGCGGTGCCTTGTGCAAGGCGGCGGTACCGGAAAGATCGAGGAACGCTTCATCGATCGAGATCGGCTCGACAAGTGGGGTAAGGGCGTCCATTTGCCGTCGGATCGCCCGGCTCACCTCGACATATTTAGCCATGTTCGGCTTGAGGACCACCGCGTCGGGACACAACTGCCGCGCCTTAAACATGGGCATTGCCGAGCGTACACCCGATTGTCGAGCGATATAGCAGCAGGTGGAGACCACGCCGCGCACGCCTCCACCGATGATCAGCGGCTTGTCACGCAAGCTTGGATCGTCTCGTTTCTCAACTGAGGCGTAGAAGGCGTCACAATCGACATGAGCAATGCTCAGCTGAAACAGCTCATCATGGCTCCGTAGACGTGGCGAGCCGCATTTCGGGCACCGGTTGGGCGATCCCTCTCCGGAGCCGTGTGACAAACAATCTCGACACAGCCAATCGCCGCTCAATTCAGCCGCCGTGATTGTGGCTGTGCCACACGCGCATGAAGTCCTCAGGCGAGATGCCGGCATTGGCGCAAAGGGCGAGTAGCAGTGGCTCGTTGGACGCGAAATAGTCGAGCAATCCATGGTGCAGGGCAGGGGATCCAACTGAGCGCCGAAGCGATTCTGGGCTAAAGCCAGCCTGCTGCATGAAGGCGAGCAACTCCTCCGGATTCTCTGCAAGATGGCCCAAACAGGCATCCGCCAAGGCTGCGGTCGAAGTCTCGGCCTCTTGCGGACGCGCCACACCGGCCTCCTTGAGTGGTTTGTAAAGAGATTCAATGCTAGCTCATCCAAGCTGCAAAACGAAGTGCCACCAGCGCCCTTGGAGACGGGGAAGGACTTATGCCCAAGACAGTGATGATCGTGGAAGACAACGAGCTCAACATGAAGCTCTTCAACGATCTGCTTGAATCGCGGGGCTATTCCGTCATCCAAACCCGTAATGGGATGGAGGCACTCGATCTCGCACGCGCTCACCACCCTGATCTGATACTGATGGACATCCAACTGCCCGAAGTCTCCGGCCTGGTTGTTACCAAATGGCTCAAGGACGACGACGAGCTCGCCCATATTCCCGTGATTGCCGTGACGGCCTTTGCAATGAAGGGGGACGAGGAACGCATCCTCCAGGGTGGGTGCGAGGGCTACATCAGCAAGCCCATCTCGGTGCCACACTTTCTGGAAACCATTGCCCGCTACATTGGCCCGGCCTGAGCCTAGTGCTCGGAGCGACATGCCGCTTGTCCTGGTGGACGCCAGTGAGCGGCGAACTGGTATCTGGGGGCCAGAGTGACCGCACGCGTTCTTATCGTCGACGACATTCCCACCAATGTTCGCCTGCTCGAAGCTCGGCTGAACGCCGAGTACTATGACGTTGTAACGGCGTCTTCCGGACCCGAGGCGCTCTCCCTCTGCCAGAGTTCGGACATCGACATCGTCCTTCTAGACGTGATGATGCCGGACATGGACGGGTTCGAGGTTTGCCAGCGTCTCAAGGCCGATACCCGCACCCAGCACATTCCCGTCCTCATGGTCACAGCGCTGGACCAGCCCTCCGACCGGGTGCGGGGCCTGCAAGTGGGTGCCGATGACTTCCTGACCAAGCCGGTCGATGACATGCAATTGCTGGCTCGGGTCAAAAGTCTCGTGCGGCTCAAATCGCTGACCGACGAACTGCGGGCGCGCGCCACCACCGGGCAGCAGATTGCCATCGAAGATGCCATGCGGGCGATGGACCAGGTCACCTCGGCCGGTGGCTCCATTCTGATTATCGACTCGGATGGCCGCCACGCCGAACGCATCAAGGGGTACCTTACGCCCGAACACAGGGTCGACATCCTGACCCAGCCTGCCGATGCCGTGTTTCAGGTAACCGGCGCCCATTACGAACTCGCGTTGATCGCGATGTCGCTGACGGATTTCGACCCGTTGCGCGTCTGTTCGCAGATCCGGACGCTCGAGCACACTCGGACGCTGCCGATCATCCTGATGTCCGATGAGGTCGATAAGCCCAAGGTGATGCGCGCGCTCGACCTTGGCGTGAACGACTATATCAGCCGCCCCGTGGAGCGGAACGAACTCGCCGCCCGGGTGCGGACGCAGATCCGGCGCCACCGCTACGCCCAGGAGCTGCGGCAGAGCGTCAACAACACCATGGCCCTGGCTGTCACCGACGACATGACCGGGCTCTACAACCGGCGCTATTTGGACCGGCACCTCTCCGTGATGCTCGAGAAGGCCCAGAGCCAGGATCGGGACATGGCGCTGATGATTCTCGATATCGACCACTTCAAGGCCGTGAACGACACCTACGGCCACGATGCCGGCGACGCCGCGCTCAAGGAATTTGCGGCGCGATTGAAGCGCAACATCCGTGGCGTGGACCTGGCCTGCCGCTTTGGCGGGGAGGAGTTCGTGGTGCTCATGCCCGACACCGACCACCAGCAAGCCGAAGCCGTTGCTGAACGCGTCCGCAACGCCATTGCCGAGCGCAGCTTTGACGTTGGTGCGGGGCGGCCGCTGTCGCTGACCGTATCGGCCGGCGTGGCACTCAACGAAACCGAAAGCGATACGCCCGAGACCCTGATCAAGCGCGCTGATCTGGCGCTCTACCGGGCCAAGCGCGAGGGCCGTAATCGCGTTGTTTTCGACGCGGCGTAGCTTCACATCGCCTGTTAGGGTTATCTGTTATAATTAACAAGCACTTACCGGCTTCAAAGGGCGGGATTTGCTTGAGTTTGCCCGGCGAAAGCGTAGGTTGACGTCAACACCAGCGCGCCCCCCGACGAACCGGCCGCTGCGAGTTCCCTACGGCTCTTCTCAGGTCCGCCGCAACTCCTGAGTACCGTAGGGCGGTTGGTCCGGACGCGGACAGAGTGGCCTCTTCGACATGCCGCTCCGGACCAGCCACTCCTTTGTTCCCCTGACGTCTCTAGGCTGCCAACGATTATAGCGCCGGTCAACGGCACGGGTATAAATTAAAAGCCCCGCATCGCATGATGCAGGGCTTCCAAATGACTTAGCTCGTAAAGACGCCAGATTACTTGATCTTGGCTTCCTTGAACTCGACGTGCTTGCGGGCGACCGGATCGTACTTGTTGAACGAGAGCTTCTCGGTCTGTGTGCGAGCGTTCTTCTTGGTCACGTAGTAGAAGCCGGTGTCAGCCGTGGACACGAGCTTGATCTTGACAGTGTTGGCTTTAGCCATTGGAGTGTCCTCGACAAACAAAAGGGCGCCGCCAACGGGCAGCGCTCGGGAATTGCGCGCAACCTACGGATTTGCCGCCATATGTCAAGCCTTCTGCTCGCGCTGAGCCGGGTCGAAGCCATGCATCCGGTTTGCCCATTGGAAGCCGACGATAGCCCCCTTGATGGAAGGCAACATCAGGAGCGGCAGAACCACGGCGAGTGGTATCATGGTATAGAGATAGGTCAGCGGATTGACGTGCCAGATCATCTCCATATGCAGCATCACCGCCACGAGCAGGTGCCCCACGATCATGATGGCGATGTAGGGCGGGAAATCATCGGCGCGATGGAGGTTGAGCTGCTCGCCGCAGGCGCCGCAATAATCGGTGACTTTGAGATAGGCCCTGAACAGCTTGCCCTCGCCACAATGGGGGCACTTGCAGAGCGTCCCGCGCCAGGCCGCCTGGGCGACGCTGCGATTGTCGAGGGTGTGAGGTTCAGAGCTCATATCACTTCTTCCGACGGCCTTTGAAGCTGCGCGACTGAGATGGTCTGCGACTGCCGCGCTTTATAGATGACGGATTGACGCGGGTGCCCTCCGAGAGGAGTTCGAACCGCATCGCGCCGGCGACGGGTGCTGCTTCCAGCAGGCGCACGGTGACCCGCTCGCCCAGGCCGAACTTCTCCCCGGTCCGCTCGCCGATCATGGCCTGCTGCTCTTCCACGTAGCGATAGTAATCCTCGCCGAGGGTGGAGGCGGGGATGAAGCCGTCTGCCCCCGTTTCCAGCAGCCGAACGAACAATCCCGAGCGAGTCACGCCCGAGATGCGGCCTTCGAACCGAGCACCGATCTTGGTCGACAGGAACTGAGCCAGGAGCCGGTCGGAGGTTTCGCGCTCCGCCAGCATAGCCCGCCGTTCAGTGGCCGAGATGTGCTGGGCGATGCCGGGGAGCTTGAGTGCTTCCTGGTCGCTGAGCCCGCCGGTACCGAGATCGAGAGCCTTCACCAGGGCGCGGTGCACGATGAGGTCGGCATAGCGCCGGATCGGTGACGTGAAATGGGCGTATCGATCCAAGTTCAGACCGAAGTGGCCATAGTTCTCTGGCGCGTATTCGGCCTGCGCCTGCGAGCGCAGCACCATTTCACTCACCTGCTCGATGTTGTTGGCGCGGCGAGCTTGGGCGAGAATGCCATTAAAGTCCTTGGCCTTCACGGCATCTGACTTCTTCATGGCGATGTCGAGCGACCCCAGGAAGTCACGAAGGGCGGAGAGCTTTTCACCGGAAGGCTCATCATGGACCCGATACATCACGGGCGAACGCTTCTGCTCGAGCGTCTCGGCCGCCGCCACGTTCGCCGCGATCATCATCTCTTCGATGAGTCGGTGGGCATCGAGCCGCTCGGGAACATGGATGTCGCGCACCATGCCCTTGTCGTCGAGCAGGATCTTACGCTCAGGTAGGTCCAGGTCGAGTGGTCCGCGCTGCTCGCGTGCCTTGGTCATGGCTTCATAGGCTGCCCACAAAGGCTTGAGGACAGGTTCGAGAATGGGTCCGGTCTTGTCGTCGGGCTGTCCGTCAATCGCCGCCTGGGCCTGCTGATAGCTGACCTTGGCGGCCGAGCGCATCAACACGCGATGGAAGCTGTGTGAGCGCTTGCGCCCGTCGGCCCCCATGACCATACGCACCGCCATGGCTGCCCGTGGTTCACCTTCACGGAGCGAGCAGAGGTCGTTGGAGATGCGCTCGGGCAGCATCGGCACAACGCGGTCGGGAAAGTAGACCGAGTTGCCGCGCAGATAGGCTTCCCGGTCCAGCGCCGAGCCGGGCTGGACATAGGCGGAGACGTCGGCGATGGCGACATAGACTATGTGGCCACCCGGATTGTTCTCGTCCTCATCCGGCTGCGCATAGACGGCGTCGTCATGGTCCTTGGCGTCTGCTGGGTCGATGGTGATGAGCGGCAGATCGCGCCAATCTTCGCGCCCCTTGAGCCCCGCTTCCTTGGCTTCATCGGCCTCGCGCACGACGGCAGCAGGGAAGCGATAGGGAATTTCATAGGAGTGGATGGCGATGAGGCTGATCGCCCCTTCGGACATAGGGTTGCCGATCACATTGGTGACCTTGGCTCGGGGAATCATCAGGCGACCCGAGAGCTTAACCTCCACTTCGACAAGGTCGCCGTCCTTCGCGTCGCCAAGGTCTCCGGCGGGGATTCGCATTTCCTTCTGCTTGCGCTCCACGGGGATCAGACGTGCGCCATCCTCGTCCATGCGGACGATGCCGATATGGGCGCGACGCGGCTTGTCGAGGATCTTCATCGCCTTGGCGGTGTAGTGCGGGATCTCATCTTCGCCGGCATCGATGCGGGCCAAGATGCGGTCGCCAGGGGCGGGCACGACACGAGCGTCGCGGCCACCAAGGACCTGAACGCGTGGTCGCTCGCCCTCTTCGTCATTCCATTGTGCCGGGAAGGCGTGGAGATCGTCCGGGTCGGCATCGGTCGGGATGTCGAGGACGGTTACGGCAGGCAGCGCGGCAGTGCGGCGCAGTGCCTTGCGCGTGCGCGTTATGACGCCTTCGCCCTCGAGTTCTGCGAGCATGGCCTTGAAGGGCTTTCGCATTTCACCGCGAATACCGAAAATTTTCGCCAGGTCGCGCTTTCCCTTTACGTCTGGCTCGGTCGCCAGAGCTTCGAGCAATTGCTCGCGGGTCGGCAGTTCGTCGGCACGCAGCTGGCGCGCACGTTTAGGCCCCGATGTGTTCTTTGATGTTTTTGTCTTGGGCATGAATTCTGTTTCTTCTGGATATGATCCATAGATAGGGCAGTTGGCGCGCATTACCAAACAGACGTGAAAACACGCCGCCGGAACTTGGTTCCGCCGGTTGCGCGAAGTGGAGCGGACCCCGAGGCGACGCCGCCTCGTGCGATTGGTAGTAGGTGAGACGACTTCGCCTCGGGGTTAGCCGGGATTTGCCGGACCAGCTGGTGTTGCGTCTCCCCAAAACAGGCAGGGAGAGGCGTATATCCGGCCAACACCGCTCGGACCCACTCCGGGGGCGATCTCCCCGAAGTCCCGTGGTTCCACCCGCCTGTCTGTTCGCTGCAGCGCCGCTCCTGCGGGGGAATGGAGGGAGTGTAGCTGACGTTTAGGGGATGGGGATAGGTGGATAGGTGGATAGGTGGATAGATTAGGTGATGGGGTAGAAACCCCCACCTAGCCTCCCCCTGGGAGGGGGAGGAACCAATCGAGCTTGCCGCAGTGCCGGTGCTCCCCTTCACCTCCCCCTCCCAGGGGGAGGCCGGGTGGGGGTTCCCGGTGCAGCGTAGGGAGCGATGTACAATGCTCATGCTACGGCTTTGCGTAGACAGTTTCGGCGAGTACCCTCCGGTTGAGCGCTACGCCGAGGGGAGGATCAGCATGCTACCCAATCAGATCGAGGTCATCACCCTGTTCGTGAATGACATCGTGGGATCCAAAGACTTCTACCGTCGCATCTTTTCAGCCGATATTGTTTTTGAGGACGAGGTTTCGGCGGTGATTGACCTCTCCGGCACCATGGTGAACCTCCTGGCGGTCGAAGAAGCGCCGGCGCTTGTCGAACCAGCTGGTATCGCCTCAGCCAAGGCCGGAGCCAGCATGCTGTTGACGGTCCGCGTCGACGATGTCGACGCCGTTTGCAATGAGCTCGCCAAGGCTGGTGTTGCGCTGCTCAACGGCCCGATTGACCGACCATGGGGGCGCAGGACGGCCGCTTTCGCAGATCCGTCCGGGCACATCTGGGAAGTGGCTCAGGTGATCGCCTGATCCCTCCCTAGAAGGGGATATCCTCGTCAGCGGCAGTCTTCTTCTTCGGAGCAGCTTTCTTGGCAGTGGTCGCCTTTTTCGGCGCAGCCTTCTTGGCTGCAGGCTTTTTCGCGGCTGCTTTTTTGGCGGGAGCTTTCTTGATCTTGGTGCCGGTTGCCTCGGCACGCGCCGCGATCCATTCGAGAGCCTGCGCCAGCGTCACATCCTCGGGCTTTACGTCCTTGGGGATGGTGGCGTTGACCTTGCCCTGATTGACATAAGGACCATAGCGGCCGGCGCGCACAGTGACCGATCCGTTGTCATGCTCGAATGTCTGGATGGCAGCGGGGATCGCACCCTTGCCGCGGCTAAAACCGCCAGCAGCTTTCTGCGCGATGAGATCAACGGCGCGGTTGATCCCAACCGTGAAGACTTCCTCCACGTCAGGCAGGTTTGCATATTTGCCGTCGTGGAGGATGAACGGACCATAACGACCGATACCGGCGGTTATAGGCTGCCCACTCTCTGGGTGGAGACCCACTTCGCGCGGAAGCGAAAGCAGCTGGAGCGCTTTTTCGAGCGTAAGCGTCGTCGCCTCCCAGCCGCGGGGCAGGGAAGATCTTTTGGGCTCCTTGCTATCGCCGAGCTGAACATATGGGCCGAACCGGCCAGTCTTGAGGTGCACTTCCTCGCCCGATTCCGGATCGGTGCCGAGCACACCATCGCCCGGAGCTGCCTCGCTGGATTGCCCGGTCGCCGCGTCCGAGAGCTGCATGGTGTGCTTGCACTCGGGATAGTTCGAGCAGCCGATGAAAGCGCCGAACTTGCCCAGCTTCAGCGACAGGGTGCCGGTGCCGCAGGTGGGGCAACGGCGTGGATCGCCGCCATCCGCCTTGGGCGGGAAGATGTGGTCAGCGAGCAAATCATTGAGCGCGTCGAGGACTTCGGAAACGCGAAGGTCCTTGATCTCCTCGGTTGCGGCCGTGAAGTCGCGCCAGAAGTCGCGCAGCACCTGTTTGTAGTCGAGCTTGCCGGCCGAAATCTCGTCGAGCTGTTCTTCGAGCCCAGCAGTGAAGCCGTATTCGACATAGCGGTTGAAGAAGCTCTCGAGAAACGCCGTGACGATGCGTCCGCGGTCCTCGGGGTGCAGTGCTTTGCCCTCGAGCCGGACATAGTCGCGATCTTTAAGGGTGGTCAGCGTCGCAGCATAGGTCGAGGGGCGCCCGATGCCGAGCTCCTCCATCTTCTTGATCAGGCTGGCTTCGGTGTAGCGCGAAGGCGGCTGAGTGAAGTGCTGCTCGATGTCGACGCCCTGAAGGTCCGGCTTGTCGCCGACGGCCAGCGGCGGCAATTCGCGGCTCTCCTCGTCTTCGTTGTCGTCGTCCGACTTCGCTTCGACCCCATAAAGGGTGAGAAAGCCGGGGAAGGTGACGACCGAACCGGTTGCACGCAGCTCCACCGTGCGGCCCGGCACGTTCACCGCGATGCTCGCCGTCGTGCGATCGATCTCAGCAGAACGCATCTGCGAGGCGAGGGTGCGGCGCCAGATCAGCCCATAGAGCTTGGCCTGGTCGGCATCGAGATTGAGGTTCTCGGGCCGCTTGAACATATCGGTGGGGCGGATGGCCTCGTGCGCTTCCTGTGCGTTCTTGGCCTTGGTCTGGTAGATACGGGCTTTTTCGGGAAGGTATTCTTCGCCGAAATACTTGCCGATCACGGAGCGTGCCATGCCGATGGCCTCAGGCGCCATCTGCACGCCGTCGGTTCGCATATAGGTAATCAAGCCATCCTCGTAGAGGCGCTGTGCGATCTGCATGGTCCGGGACGGCGAGAAGCCGACGCGCGAAGACGCATCCTGCTGCAGCGAAGAGGTGGTGAAAGGCGCATAGGGATTGCGCTTGGTCGGCTTCTTCTCAACGTTGGTGACGTTGAACTGGCCTTTTTCGATCAGCTGCTTGATCGCTGCCGCGTCTTCGCCGGTCTTGATGTCGAGCTTGTCTGTCCGCTTGCCGTCGACCGAGAACAGGCGCGCAAGAAAGCTCTTGCCCTGCTGGGCCAGCTTGGCCTCAACGGACCAGTATTCCTCCGGTTTGAACCTTTCGATCTCGGATTCGCGTTCCGAGACAAGGCGCAACGCCACCGACTGCACGCGGCCTGCCGAGCGTGAGCCGGGGAGCTTGCGCCAGAGAATGGGCGACAAGGTAAAGCCCACAAGGTAATCGAGCGCACGGCGGGCGAGATAGGCATCCACCAGCGGCATGTCGATGTCGCGGGGATTGGCCATGGCTGCGGTCACCGCATCCTTGGTGATGGCGTTGAACACCACGCGCTGGACGGGGGTGTCCTTCTTAAGCGCTTTCTTCTGCCGGAGCACATCCATGATGTGCCAGGAAATGGCTTCTCCCTCACGATCCGGGTCGGTTGCGAGGATCAGTCCGTCAGCATTTTTGAGGGCATTGGCGATGTCGGCGACCCGCTTCTTGGCGGCGGTGTCGACCTCCCAGGACATGGCAAAATCTTCGTCGGGACGCACCGAACCGTCCTTGGACGGCAGATCCCGGATATGGCCGAAGCTGGCCAGGACTTCATAGTCCTTGCCCAAATATTTGTTGATTGTCTTGGCTTTAGCCGGACTTTCAACGACGACGACCTTCATGGGGTATCCTGTTCCGCAACGCCTTAAGCTTAAGGTCGCGCAACATGGTGAACCCGATGCACCCTGTCAACGGGCTGGCCGTTACCCTTGTGGCCCTCCCCGAAGGGGAGCTATTTTCACCGGCGATAAGAGGAGAAGAGAAGATGGAATACCGCAAGCTCGGCAACAGCGGCGCAGTCGTTTCGGCATACTGCTTGGGAACAATGACCTTTGGCTCGGAAGCCGACGAGGCGACCTCGTTCCGGATCATGGACGACTATGTCGAAGCGGGCGGCAATTTCCTCGACACAGCTGACGTTTATTCCGCCGGCGTCTCCGAAGAGATCATCGGTCGCTGGCTCAAGGGGAAGAAGTTGCGCGATCTGGTGATTGCCACCAAGGGCCGTTTTCCCATGGGGCAGGGACCCAATCACCTCGGCCTTTCGCGCAAGCACCTCAGTGAGGCGCTCGACGCTTCGCTTCAACGCCTCGATGTCGAGCAGATCGACCTTTATCAGATGCACGGCTGGGACGCGCTGACGCCCATAGACGAGACCTTGCGCTTCCTTGATGACGCCATCGCCGCCGGCAAGATCGCTTACTACGGCTTCTCGAACTTCCTCGGCTGGCAATTGACCAAGGCGGTGTGGATGGCCAGGGCGAATGGATATCAACCGCCGGTGACGCTCCAGCCGCAATACAATCTGCTGGTCCGCGACATCGAGCATGAGATTGTGCCTGCCTGCCAGGACTCCAGTATCGGACTTCTGCCTTGGTCACCATTGGGCGGGGGCTGGCTGTCGGGGAAGTACAAGCGTGACCAGATGCCCACAGGAGCAACCCGGCTGGGTGAAAATCCGAAGCGCGGCATGGAGGCTTTTGACAAGCGCAACTCCAACCCGATGACCTGGGAGGTCATCGGCGCGGTCGAAGACATTGCCAAGGTGCACAAGGCCAGCATGGCACAGGTGGCGCTCGCCTGGGTGGCCGCGCAGCCGGCGGTAACCTCGGTTATCCTGGGCGCCCGGACGACCGAACAGTTGGCCGACAATCTGGGCGCCGCATCACTGATGCTGACGCACGAGGATATCGCCAAGCTCGACGCCGCGAGCAAACCGGAGATGGACGATTACCCCTATGGCGAGGGTGGCATCAACCAGCGCAACCGCAAGATCGAGGGTGGCCGCTAGCTATAGCGCAGGGCCACAAGCTGCCCGCTGGACCACTCGATCTGGCCCGCCAGGTCGAGTTCCAGCAGCAGCATCTGCATGGTCGAAGCGGAGAGGCCCGATTGGCCGATCAATTCGTCGACGTCGACCGGTGTCGAGCTGAGGGAGGCTAGGAGCCGTGACTTTTCGTCGTCGCTCAGCGTGATCGGCGGCTCGCTCTCGAAATCGGTCGACCATTCCCGGTCGAAGAGAGCCGTGCGTCTCGGATCGACGCTGCCCAAGGTCTCAACGATGTCTTCGGCGCAGGTGATGAGCTTAGCACCCTGTTGGATCAGCGCGTTGCCGCCCTCGGCGCGAGGATCGAGCGGCGACCCGGGAACGGCGAAGACGTCGCGGTTTTGTTCAAGAGCCAGTCGAGCGGTGATCAGGGAGCCAGACCGCTTGGCCGCCTCCACCACGACAATTCCCAACGACAGACCGGAAACTAGTCGGTTACGCCTGGGGAAGTCGCGCGCGCGGGGCTCCCAGCCCAGCGGCATTTCGGTGATGAGCGCGCCGCCATTGTCCACAATCTCTTGCGCAAGCGGAACGTTCTCGTCGGGGTAGATCCTGTCGAGCCCACCAGCCAGCACGGCGATTGTGCCGGTGGCAAGGCTGGCCCGATGGGCAGCGGCATCAATGCCGCGCGCCAAACCGGAAATGATCGTATAGCGGCGCTCCCCCAGTTCGGTGGATAGCAGCCGGGTCATCTTGATGCCCGCCGAAGAGGCGTTACGAGCCCCCACGATCCCGACAGTTCGGTGCCAATCAAGGTTTTCGCCACCGACCAGCGTGACCAATGGCGGGCCGGCGTGAATGTGATTGAGCAGGTCCGGATAGTCCGGCTCGCCGGTGGCGACCAGGCGCGCGCCATAGCGGGTCAGACCGGTAATTTCATCCTCCGCCTGGGCTTGGGTCGTTATGCGAGAGAGTTTACCTGTGCGCCGGAGAAGATCGGGAAGGGCATCTAGCGCAGCCTCAGCGGAGCCGAAGCGGCTGAGCAACTGCCGGAAAGTGACTGGCCCGACATTGTCGGTGCGGAGCAACCGCAGCCAGGCAACACGGCGGGTGGGCGACAGAACTTGCTCTGCGCCCCTCTGGCTCATGGGATTAGGCCTTCTTGCCGGAGCCGATGGTGGGCTCAGTTCCCGCCATCAAGCGACTGATGTTCTCGCGGTGCTGGATAAAGAGGAGCACCGCCATGATCGCCGCGGTGCCGGCCAGCCATTCCCCTACGATGACATAGGCAAAGATCGGCGCCGTCGTGGCTGCGGTGAGCGCTGCCAGGGAGGAGAGCTTGCGGGTAAAGGCAATCAGCAGCCAGACCGCGCAGAAGATGAGACCGACCGGCCAGGAGAGTGCAAGGAGCGAACCGATAAACACGGCGACACCCTTGCCACCCTTGAAGCCGAGCCACGCCGGAAAGCAGTGGCCGAGGAAGGCCGCTACGGCTGCCACCATAGCAGCCTCCTCACCCCAGAACGCACGCGCGACCAGGATGGGCAGAGCAGCTTTTGCGGCGTCGAGCAGAAGGGTGAAGAAAGCCAGCCAGCGATTGCCGGTCCGCAGCACATTGGTGGCCCCGATATTGCCTGAGCCGATGGCGCGGATATCGCCCATCCCGGCAGCACGGGTCAGCAGCAGACCAAATGGAATTGAGCCGCAGAAATAGCCGAGGACGGCGGCAAGGAGCAGATTGGCGTACATCGATCAGTCTTCCTCGGTGTGGATGTGGACAGTTTTGCCACCCACGATGGTCCGCATCACTTTGCCAGCAAGCCGCGCACCTTCAAAGCTGGTATTGCGGGACCGTGAACGGATTTTGTGCTCCGCGACCTGCCAGGGATAGTCGGGATCAAAGAGGATGAGGTCGGCCGGAGCCCCCCGGGTGATGCGGCCGGAGGGGAGACGGAGGATTTCGGCTGGTCGACTGGTCATTGCACGAAGAACAGTCAGCAGGTCCACATCGCCGGAATGAACCAGGCGAAGTGCCGCTGCAAGCAGGGTCTCGAGCCCGATCGCGCCAATCGAAGCCTCAGCAAATGGCTGGCGCTTGACCTCGGCGTCCTGCGGATCATGATCGGAGTGGATGGTGTCGATCGTGCCGTTACGCAGTCCTTCGATGACCGCCTGGCGATCGTATTCGGCCCGCAGTGGCGGCGACAATTTGAAGAAGGTGCGGTAGCGTCCGATGTCGTTCTCGTTCAGCGCAAGATTGTTGATCGACACCCCTGCGGTAACCATCCGGTTGCGCTTCTTGGCGGCGGCGACGAGTTCGACCGATGCGCTGCAGGAGATTTGAGCCGCGTGATATTTCACCCCTGTGAGCGCAGCCAGCTGCAGATCCCTGCCGAGGGGAATAGTCTCGGCTTCCCGCGGAATGCCTTTGAGACCAAGCACAGTGGCGAACAAGCCCTCGTTCATGACCCCTTCACCAGTCAGCCCACGCTCCGACAGGTGATGCACTATCGTCATGTCGAAGTTGGCTGCGTAGCTCATCGCGGCCCGGAGTAGGGCGGTCGACTGAATAGATTCCCGCCCGTCGGTGAGGCACACCGCGCCCGCTTCCTTGAGGAGTCCGAATTCGGTGAGCTCCTGACCGGCGAGACCCTTAGTAAGGGCAGCGGCGGGTAAGACGTTGACCTTGCTCGTCACTTGGGCGCGACGGATGAGGAAGTCGACGAGAGCCCCGTCGTCGACGGTCGGCACGGTGTCGGGCATCATCACGAAGCTGGTGACGCCACCGGCAGCGGCAGCTTCGCCCGCGGACTGGAAGGTTTCCCGATATTCTTTGCCGGGCTCGCCCGTAAAGACGCGCATGTCGATGAGGCCAGGCGAGAGAACATGGCCTGCGGCGTCAACAACTTCGGCGCCGTCGGGCACCCCAACCGGTCCGTTCAGGGCGATATCGCTGATGCTGCCGCTCTCGACTAGTACAGCGCCCCTGGCGTCGGTCCCCGAAGCTGGGTCGACCACTCGGGCATTTTCAACAAGAAGGGGGCGCATCATGCTGCTGCTCCCTGGGACAACAAAGCGTCCAGCACGGCCATCCGGACGGCGACGCCCATCTCGACCTGATCGGTGATCACCGAGCGCGGGCCGTCGGCAATTGCGGGATCGATTTCGACGCCTCTATTCATCGGACCTGGATGCATAACGATGGCCTCCGGCTTGGCGCAGGCGAGCTTTTCAGCATCAAGGCCAAAGAACCGGTAGTACTCGCGAATCGACGGGATCATCTTGCCGTTGGCGCGCTCGTGTTGCAGGCGAAGCATCATCACCACGTCGACGCCTTTCAGTCCCTCGTTCATGTCGGTGAAGACTTCGGTGGCCAGATGTTCAATGCCTGCCGGCAGGAGATTACGAGGGGCGATCACCCGGGTTCGCACATGAAGCGCGCCCAGGAGCAGGAGATTAGAGCGGGCCACCCGGGAATTAGCGATGTCCCCGCAAATGGCCACGGTAAGACCGCCGAGGCGTCCCTTGTGATTGCGGATCGTGAGGGCATCGAGCAGCGCCTGGGTGGGGTGCTCGTGAGCCCCATCTCCAGCATTGACCACCGAGCATCCGACTTTCTGGCTCAAGAGTTCCACGGCGCCCGCGGCAGAGTGGCGGACCACCAGCACGTCCGGGCGCATGGCGTTGAGGGTAGCCGCAGTGTCGATCAGGGTTTCGCCCTTGGACACCGAACTGGTCTTGACCGACATATTGACCACGAGTGCGCCGAGGCGCTTGCCGGCAATTTCAAATGACGACTGGGTGCGGGTCGACGGCTCGAAGAAAAGGTTGATCTGGGTCTTGCCAGCTAGCGTCGGATGCAATTTCCGCTCCTGCCGGCTGACCGGCACCATACGCTCGGCCCGATCAAGCAGGTCGATGATCTCATGCTGCTGCAGGTCGGCGATGGAAAGCAGGTGACGCTGCCGAAAAGGAGGGAAATCGCCGGACGAACCGGCGGACGAAGCGGCCTGTTCGGCGCTATCCTGAGCCATAAGCTCCACATCCTTCTGGAGATTTGCTGCGGTCTAGCGGAGGCGAGAGCGCAATTCAACTCTGCCCAGCGATTATCCCCGCCGGAGCCGGTCCAGAGCGCCCTGGAGAATGTAGCTGGCCGCCAACTTGTCGACGACCTCGGCCCGCCGGTCGCGGCGCAGGTCAGCTTCGATCATCATCCGGGTAACGGCACTGGTGGAAAGGCGCTCATCCCAAAAGGCGATCGGCAGAGCTACTCTCTGAGCAAGGTTGCGCGCGAATGCCCGCGTAGACTGCACTCGAGGCCCTTCGGAGCCATCCATGTTGAGAGGCAGGCCCAGGATGATTGCAACGACGTGATTCGAGGCGATCAGTTGTTCCAAGCGTTCTGCGTCCTGGGTGAACTTGGTGCGCTTGATCGTCTCGAGCGGCGTCGCCGAGTAGCGCATAGCATCTGACACCGCGACCCCGATGGTCTTCGTACCGAGATCTAGGCCCAGTATCTTGCCGGTGGCAGGGATGGCCTCGAGGGGATTGCTCAGATCGTTCGACATACAGGTCCTTGACATTGAGGCATGCAGAACATACAGTGAACCTAGTTGCAAAAGACTCCTGGTATGATCGCTTAAGCACTCGGTTTAGCGGCTAAGTAGTTCTACTAATTAAAATCTGCGACGGCATCTGAGAAAGTGCGTGTGGCGCACTATTCGAGGGGGTAAGATGCCTACCATAGTGGAATTAGGTGCAGTGCATATCCGGATTTATGCGGATGACCATCGGCCGCCGCATTCCATATCTCGGCCCCCGATGGTGAGGTGTCCGTCAGCCTTGCTGATCTGCGTGTTTTGAACGGCCGCATGAGAAGGAAGGACCTTCAGACTGCCCTGAATTGGGCGCGTCAGAACCTGGAGCTTCTTGAGAATGAATGGAATCGAACTAACTCCAGAAGATGACTTCGTCGAAATCGGCGGGCCATTACCGCGTATTCGCAGTGCCCGGTTTGCTGGGGAGATGAAAGTCTCTGTCGAATGGGAAGGCGGAAAGGTCGAGATAGTCGATCTGCGCCCGGCGATCATGAGCCACAGGCATTTCGTCGCCTTACGCGACAACCCGGAACTGTTTGCTTCTTTCAGGGTTCGCGAGCGTGGGGACGCGCTGATGTGGCCCGATGGGCAAGAACTCTCTGCTGTTTGGATCGAAGAGCTCGCTCCCGTCACAATGCGCAATGACGAGTTTCGGCAGGCGATGGACGATCTGAGGCTGAGTTTGGACGGGATGGCTGCGCGACTCGGAATAGCAAGGCGGGTGGTTGCCGACTACCGCAAGGACAGGGCCATTCCTCCGTCGATCGCATTGGCGACCCGCTATTTGTTGGAACACCAACGTAGGGCGAGTTGACGGACGTGTCGTGAAACTTACCTGGTTCGGCGGGACGACCCTGCGCATCCATATCGGTGGTGCCATTGTGGTGCTGAATGCACGAGCGATGGCTGATATCGACGCTACTGAACTTGTTTCAGGCGCGGATCAGATCATTGACGGGTTTGGCGAGAGCCTGGCGCAGGTCAACCTCGAAGCATGGCGAAGGCGGCCGGCTCAACGGCTCATCGACAGCGAGGAGGGCGCCGGGGTTCAGGCTTGGGGCGGTGGTCGCGGGGCCGTTTTGATCGATGCAGCGGATGAAGCGCCTTTGCTCTTGTTGCAAGAGGCGCCTGGTCGTTTGGGGCGTTGGGCGAGCGGCTCCGTGGCCGTGCTTTTTGGGACCGACTCGGAGTTGATCCATCTCGGCAAGAGCCTGCTTGAGGGGGCGGTACCTCGGTTGATCGCTCTGGCCGGGGATGATGAAGCTGTTGAGCAAGCTTTTGCGGTCCTGCGCGAGAGGCTCGATGGCACTGGCTTGGTGGCGCTGGAACGGAGCATGGCGGTAGAAGTCTGAGCTGGATAGCCATTCCCATTGTCTTTTGCCGGTCGCGGTTGTTAATAACGCCCGCAAACAAGACGCCTATCCGGAGTTCAGCCTCATGTCCGTCGACGCCAGCACCGTCAAGCGTATCGGCCGCCTTGCCCGTATTCGCATCGAGGAGGACGAAGTCGCCGGCTACCAGGAAGAGCTGAATGCGATTCTCGGCTTCGTCGAGCAGCTTGATGAGGTTGATGTGTCGGGCGTTGAGCCGATGACCTCGGTGATGCCGATGACGCTCCGTCGTCGTGACGATGTCATTTCCGATGGCAGCTATGCCGACAAGATCGTCAGCAACGCCCCACTGAGTGAGGACAACTTCTTCATGGTGCCCAAGGTGGTCGAGTAGATGGCCATCTCTGTTGCCATTGAAGCCCCGCTGCAGGACGATGTTCGCCGGCTCGTGGCGGCATTGAACGAGCACCTCCTGCCGCTTTCGCCACCTGAATTCCAGTTCAAGATGACGGTGGAGCAGATGGCCGGCGAAGACACCACGGTGTTCGTCGCCCGGGATGAAGCTGGAGCTGCTGTCGGCATTGGAGCGCTTAAGGTACACTCAGCCGACCTGGGGGAGGTGAAGCGCATGTTCACCGACCCACACGTAAGAGGACAGCGGGTAGGCTCGGCTCTTCTTGCCTCAATCGTCGCGCTGGCTCGCGAAAAGGGGATGGCGATGTTGATGCTCGAAACGGGTACCGGCGACGGCTTTGCGGGGGCCCATCGGCTCTACACCCGCAGCGGATTTCGCCCGCGCGGCCCCTTCCTCGATTACCCCGACAGCGAGTGGTCGGCCTTCTTCGAGATGCCTCTCGAAGCCCCCGCTGAACCCGCATAACCTATTCGCATCCTGGCGCTAACGCACAAGGAAAGTGACTGATTTGACCGACCTAACCAAACTCACCATCGCCGAAGCCCGCAAGGGACTGGCCGCCAAGGACTTCACGGCTGCCGAGCTCACTGGCGCCTATCTGACGGCAATCGAAGCAGGTAATCCGGCCCTCAACGCCTATGTGGCGGTCACTGCCGACCAAGCTACGGAGATGGCCAAGGCCAGCGACGAAAAGCTCGGCAAGGGGGAAGCCGGTCTTCTTGAAGGCATTCCGGTCGGCATCAAGGATCTGTTCGGCACCAAGGGTGTGCATACCCAGGCAGCCAGCCACATCCTCAACGGTTTCAAGCCGGAATATGAGTCTACCGTCACGAGCAATCTCTGGCGCGATGGCGCCGTCATGTTGGGCAAGCTCAACATGGATGAATTCGCCATGGGGTCGTCCAACGAGACGAGCTATTACGGCCCGGTGATCAACCCCTTCCGGGCCGACGGTAGCAATGCCAATCTGGTGCCGGGTGGTTCCTCGGGCGGTTCGGCATCCGCCGTTGCCGCCTGGCTGTGTGCGGGTGCGACGGCAACGGACACAGGCGGCTCGATCCGGCAGCCGGCAGCTCTGACTGGTACTGTTGGGATCAAACCCACCTATGGTCGCTGCTCGCGCTGGGGTGTGGTCGCCTTTGCCTCCTCGCTTGACCAGGCGGGGCCGATCGCGCGCTCTGTCGAGGATGCGGCGCTGATGATGACCTCCATGTCGGGTTTTGACCCCAAGGATTCTACCAGCGTCGATATGCCGGTACCGGACTTCGCCGCTGCGGTCGAGCGGGGCGTCAAGGGCCTGACGATCGGTGTCCCGCGGGAATACCGCATGGATGGCATGCCGGCGGAGATCGAGAAACTTTGGCAGGAGGGCCTAGAATGGCTCAAGGCCGAGGGCGCGACAGTCCAGGATATCTCCTTGCCGCACACCAAATACGCCCTGCCGGCCTACTACATCGTAGCGCCTGCCGAAGCCTCGTCCAATCTCGCTCGATATGACGGTGTGAAATATGGCCTACGCGTTAGCGGCAAGGACATCACCGACATGTACGAGCTGACCCGCGCCGCCGGGTTCGGGCGCGAAGTGAAGCGCCGCATCATGATCGGGACCTATGTGCTCTCGGCCGGTTACTATGACGCCTACTATGTGCGCGCTCAAAAAGTCCGCACGCTGATCAAGCGGGACTTCGAGGACGTATTCAACGGCGGCGTGGACGCCATCCTCACGCCGGCAACGCCCTCCGCCGCGTTCGGTATCGGTGATGAAGACATGGCGAATGACCCGGTTAAGATGTACCTCAATGACATCTTCACCGTGACGGTGAACATGGCGGGGTTGCCCGGTATCGCCGTTCCGGCCGGCAAGGACAGCAAAGGCCTGCCACTAGGCCTGCAACTGATCGGCAAGCCGTTCGACGAGGAGACCCTATTCGCCGCGGCGCGTGTCATCGAAAAGAGCGCGGGCGGAGACTTCGCACCAAGGCGCTGGTGGTAGGGCGCGCATGCGCTACTTGATCGTGTGGCCGTTCCGCACTACCTGCGCGGCATGCACAAATTGAAACTGGTTGTAGCGCCGCCTCTGGCGACGCCCGGGCCGACAGGAACTTCGCCGATGACCGTCGACATCTTCACCTCGCTCGATTGGTCCGAGCCGCCCAAGGACATGAGCAAGCCACTCCAGGCGCTTTGGTGGATCAAAAAGGGCGGTCTGCGCGTGGGTCCCGAGTGGGAGCAGGCGCACAACATCGTGCAATCCATGGAAGGCGTGCAGGCGTTCGACTGGGTTCATGCCTTGATGCACTGGATCGAGGCCGACATGGGCAATGCCGATTACTGGTATCGTCGCGCTGGCAAGCGGCGCGCGACGGCAAGCGTCTCGGCCGAGTGGGAACACATTGCGGCGGCCTTAAGCGACGTGACCCGTCACTAGTGTCAAGGCCGGGCAGTTTGCCCGGCCCTGTTGCTTTCAGCGATTGTCGAGCTCACTGCGAACGAGCTCTAGCCCGCGACGCGTGATCCGGTAGGGGCGACCGTCCGAAGAGGCGATTGCCTTCTTGGCTTTGAGCTTCCGGAACAAGGTGAGCTTGCAGCTGGTCATCAGCCAGCCGTCTCGGTTGAAGAATTCAAGATCGACGATCTTGCCACGCTGATCCTTGATGACAGCGATGCAACCGCCTTGCGCGAGTGCATGCAGCACGCGCTGTTCGTTGCGGGAAATGTCCATTGATGTGAGATGCCTTGGCAGCGGGCACGCGGCCCGCGAACAAACGGAGCCATCCGTCGGCATCACGCGCGACGGCCGGCTGGTTCATTCATGCCCGTCGCGATGCGGACGGGCGCTTAGGCAATCTCAGACAAGCTACACATCTGATGATCAATAAGCGTGGGCTTGGCTGAACTCCAGATACTGGCAGGAGCATGGTTGAAATCGGCGCTGATGCGGTGCAAACCAGCAACAGCCCGTTAGCGAGGATTGCCGTGACTGAACACAAAGCTCCCGAACAGTGTCAGAGCAAGGACGACGTCCGTGCCGAAATCGACCGCATCGACCACGCACTTCTGCGGCTGTTCGCCGAGCGCCACCGCTACGTCACGCGCATGGCCCAGATCAAGACAGACCCGCACGAAGCGCGTGACCTAGCCCGGATAGAGGCCGTAATAGCAAAAGTGCGCGATCGCAGTTTGGCTCTTGATCTTGATGAAGATCAGGCCGAACTTGTGTGGCGAACCCTAATCGATTGGAACATCAATTACGAGAAGGGCATCATCGCGGCGCGGCGCCGCACGCAATAGGAGGGAGCCATGGCAGGCATCCGCATTCGCAAGGCCGAACAAGCTGATGCCCGCCGCCTGTCCGACATTGCATATCGTGCTTGGGAAAGTGGAATATTCCCGCTGCTGACCGATCAGGTCGGATTGAAGCAGTCCGAGCAGCGCCGTCTGACTCAAGCCGTTTCGGAGACGCTGCCCCGCATCATTGTAGTAGAGGTCGATGGTATCGCAGTGGGATGGTGTTCTCGCGCTACCCGACGTGCCTACATTCCGTACCTCTTTGTCATGCCCGAATTGCAAGGACACGGCTTGGGCTCGTTTCTGCTCAGACGCATGGAATCGATGCTAGAGCTTGAGGGGGCCGAGCGAGTGCAACTCGAAACCCCCGCTGACAACGTGCGCGCAGTTCGTTTTTATGAGCGGCAGGGTTACCGCATTCTGGCGCTGCGGCCTGACGGGCGGGCCGCACATGAACCGTTTATGAGCGTGCATCTCGAGAAGAAACTGCTGCCCTTTGATGGCGAGATAGACGATCTCGACGAAGAGTGATGCCCCAAACTTCCTGATCGTGTCGGCAGATCCGCAGGATGCTTCGGCACTCGGCGCGATGGGGTTTGCTTCCTGGGAGGAGAGTGCCTTCGGAGCGGATGATGCCGGTCGTGCTGATCGAACTTCCCTCCGGTCGGAGTTCGTGAACTTCTGCGAGACTCATTCAGACAAGCTGGTGGTGGCGAAGGATCTCCGCGGCAATTTGCTCGGCTGGGGAGCGCGGGAACATGGCGACCACAACATCTCCGATCTCTGGGTTGCGCCGCATGCGCAGGGTAGGGGCGTGGGAGCGGTCTTGCTTGGCGCCCTCGAAGCGGCTATCGCCTCTAATGGGTTCGCCTTTTCCGAACTCGAAACCTATGCCGGCAATGTCGGAGCGGTTCGCTTCTATGAGCGCTGGGGCTATCAGCCGGTCTGGCGCGGTAGCAAGTACTCCGCGAGCCTGAAGTATGAATTGGACAAAATCCGCTTCCGCAAATACCTCGCGGTGGTGGAGTAGTGGGATAGCCTTAGACAATGAGCATCGTCGACACCCGTACGCCCGATCCGAAGCGTCTGATTGCCGGCTCCACCGGTGATTGGGAGGTCATTATCGGCATGGAAGTCCATGCCCAGGTAACCAGCGAGAGCAAACTTTTCTCGGGCTCGTCGACAGAATTCGGCAATCCACCCAACTCCAATGTCTCGTTCGTCGATGCCGCCATGCCGGGCATGCTGCCGGTGATCAACGAGGAATGCGTGCGGCAGGCCGTGCGTACGGGTCTTGGCCTAAAGGCTCAGATCAACAAGCGTTCGGTTTTCGACCGCAAGAACTACTTTTATCCCGATCTGCCGCAGGGCTATCAAATCAGCCAGTTCAAGGATCCGATCGTCGGCGAAGGCAAGGTGTTGCTCGACGTCGATGGCGAGACCATCGAGATTGGCATCGAGCGGCTGCATCTGGAGCAGGATGCCGGCAAGTCGATCCATGACCAGCATCCCAATATGAGCTTTGTCGACCTCAACCGGTCCGGCGTGGCGCTGATGGAGATTGTCTCCAAACCCGACCTGCGGTCTTCCGAGGAAGCCAAGGCCTACCTCTCCAAGTTGCGCACGATCCTGCGCTATCTTGGTACTTGCGACGGCAACATGGAGCAGGGTTCGATGCGCGCTGACGTCAATGTCTCCGTGCGTCGCCCGGGCGGTGAGTTTGGCACGCGTTGCGAGATCAAGAACGTGAACTCGGTGCGGTTCGCCGGGCAGGCGATCGAATACGAGGCACGACGCCAGATCGACATTCTTGAGGACGGCGGCGTCATCGACCAGGAGACGCGCCTGTTCGACCCCAAGCTTGGTGAAACGCGCTCCATGCGTTCCAAGGAAGAGGCGCATGACTACCGCTACTTCCCCGATCCCGATCTGCTGCCGCTTGAGTTCCACGATGCATTCATCGCCGAATTGGCAGAGCACCTGCCTGAACTACCTGACGAAAAGAAAGCCCGCTTCGTCAATGATTATGGGGTGACCCCATACGATGCCATGGTGCTGACCCTCGACCGGGAGACGGCAGACTACTACGAATCCTGTGTTGCGTTCGGCGATACAAAGCGGGACGGCAAGGCCGTCGCCAATATGCTCAATGCCGATGTTGCGGCGTTCGCCAATAGCCAGGGTCTTGCGATCTGGGAGACCCACCTTCAGCCGCGTCAGATTGCTGGGATCGTCGACCTCGTCGCCGCCGGTACAATCTCAAGCAAGGGTGCAAAAGATCTGCTGCAGATCATCATTGGCGAGGAACCGGAGGGCGAGCCTTCCGAGATCGTCGAGCGGCGCGGCATGAAGCAAGTGACCGACATGGGCGCGATCGAGAAAATCGTCGACGAAATCATCGCGGCCAATCCAGATCAGGTGGAGAAGGTGAAGGCCAAGCCCACCATGATCGGCTGGTTCGTGGGCCAGGCGATGAAAGCATCGGGTGGCAAGGCCAATCCGCAGGCCCTGAATGAAATGATGAAAAGCAAGCTCGGGCTCGAGTAGAAGCGCGCGACGGCGTCAGTATCCCGGAGCATTCCTCCGGCGCGTAAGCACCTACCAGCATTCGCTTACGGGTTAGGGTCGTTGCCGGGGCTCGATGGTAGTTCGGGGTCCACCGGCTCCTGTTCTCCGTTCCTCAGAGGAGACGTGTGCGGCCGCTTGGCGTCGCTCGTGGGCAGTGCCTTGGGCATCGGTGGGACGCCGACGGGGCGGCTGGCAGGAGCTTCCTCGGGCTTAGCTTTGTGTGCCATCTAAACCTCCCGCGGAATGGGCTCATGCCCGGGAGCGGGGGGCAACTCAGGCTGCACCGGAGGCATTGGCTCTTCCACCGGCTGGTCCGGTGTCGGAACCTCAGCGGGATGCGGCGGGTAGGGGTCTACCGGTTGGGGCTGGGGCGGCTCCGGCTGGGGCACAATCTCTGGTGGTGCGCTCGGATCTATGTCGGGTCGGGGCTGGTTCATTCGAGGCTCCTTGTTGAAAGCCAAACGAACGCGGTTGGAGGGGAGTTCCGGGCTTATGCCGGCACCCGGCGTCCCCAGAAGTTCAAGATGCGGCCATCGATCAGCAGCAGACCGAGGAAAATGACGGCCATGCCAGCGACGTGCACTGGCAGGATCGTTTCGCCGAGAAGGCCCATTCCCAACAGGATCGCGACGACCGGGGTTACGAAGGTGTTGGACGCGAAATTGGTGGCGCCAATGCGGGGCAGGACCCGGTACATGATCTGGAACGTCAGCGCGGTCGAGAAAACACCAAGCGCTATCCAGGCGGCCCAGGTCTCGGCATGTTCGATGTGTGGCAGGCCTTCGGCGACGAGAGCAACCGGAACCGACGCCAGGGCTGCACCAGTGAGGGCCACAGTGGCGATGGTGGTCGGCTCGACGTCCCGGAAGGACCGTGCCACATTGAGCGTAATGGCATAGAGCACCGTCGCGATGAGGCACGCTCCAATCGCCCACAACTGTCCATTGCCGCTTCCCGCCGCCAAGGCGGGGGACGCTAGCAGTGCCGCACCAGCGAAGCCGGCGACAACACCCATGGCTTTGTTGTAGCGGGCCTTTTCGCCGCCCAGCCAGAAGTGAGAAACGATCACGGTCATGATCGGCGTCAGGGCGTTGATGATCGCGGTGAGCCCACTGGGAATGTAAGACTGGCTGAGCGGGAACAGCGTGAAGGGAATGGCGTAGCTGAACACCCCAAGCAGACCCAATTGGAAGTAGAGTTTGGGACTGCGCAGGAGCGGCTTTCTCAAGACGAAGAACACCGCCCAACTGGCGACAGCCGCAATGGTGACACGGCCGGCGGCCACCGTGACTGGCCCAAGTTCACGGATCAAAACCGCATTGAACAGGAACGAACAGCCCCAAATGCTACCGACGAAGATGATGAGCGCCCAATCACGGGTGGACATGGTGATTCTCCCTTGAGAAGCCGGACGCTACGCCTCGGCGGGGACAAGGTCGAACCGATTTTGACGATGAGAACCATCAGCGGTTCTGATGGACTACTGGTTGAAGGCTACTTCTCCGGCTGCCAGCATCCGTAGCGCCTCGGGGTAGATCCGGTGCTCCTCGACGAGAATGCGCGCGGCGAGCGTCTCGGGTGTATCGCCCGGCAAAACCGGTACCTTGGCCTGCAGAATGGCCGGACCCTCATCTAGTCCTGGGGTCACGAAATGGACCGTGCAGCCGTGAACAGAGCGAGCATCGGCCAATACGCGCGCGTGCGTGTCGAGCCCACGATAGTCCGGCAGCAGGGAAGGATGGATGTTGATCAGGCGTCCAGCCCAATGTTGAGTGAACTTGGGCGTCAAAATCCGCATGAAGCCGGCAAGGCAGACGATCTCGACCGTCCAGCTTTCCAGGATCTGAGTTACTGCGTCCTCAAACCCCTCGCGGCTCGGAAAACTGCTTTGTGCCAGTGAGGTCGTGGCGATGCCCTCGGCAGCAGCGAGAGCAAGACCTGGAGCGGCAGCCCGATTGGACAACACGCCGACGACCTCAGCGGGAAACTCCGGTGCTTTCGCGGCCCCGATCAACGCTGACATGTTCGAGCCCCGGCCCGAGATGAGAATGCCGACCCGCTTGCGGTTCACAGCGCCAGCGCGCCCTGGAAGGTCACGGCGTCTCCGGTCCTCGGCACCAATCTGCCCACTATCGCGGCGCTTTCGCCTTCGCCCGCGAGATGATCGGTCAGCCGCTGCGCATCGTCAGGCGTAACCGCCAACAGCATGCCAACGCCGCAATTAAAGGTCCGCAGCATTTCCCGCTCGACGATACCGCCGGTGCGGCTGAGCCATCCGAACACCGGAGGCACGGAGATGGCGCTGAGATCGACATGGGCAGCCAACTGGTCCGGCAGCACCCGGGGGATGTTGTCGATAAAACCACCGCCGGTGATGTGGGCGAGAGCCTTGATGCCGATTCCCGCTTTCAGGGCCGACAAGATCGGCGTCACATAGATCCGGGTTGGGGTCAGCAAGGCTTCCGCGAGGGTCTGTTCGGGCGAGAAGGGTGCTTCGGTCTGCCAATCGACGCCGGACGTTTCTACGATCTTGCGGACCAGCGAGTAGCCATTGGAGTGAACGCCGGAAGAGGCCAGCGCCACCAGCACGTCACCCTCAGAGATGTCGTTGCGGGGAAGCAGGGTGCCCCGTTCGGCAGCACCAACCGCAAACCCGGCAAGATCATAGTCCTTGCCATGATACATACCCGGCATTTCGGCTGTTTCTCCGCCGATGAGCGCGCAACCGGCGATCCGGCAGCCCTCGGCGATACCGTTGACGATGGCGGTGGCCTGTTCGACGTCGAGCTTGCCCGTTGCCAGATAGTCCAAGAAGAACAGCGGCTCGGCACCTTGAACGATAATGTCGTTGACACACATCGCAACGAGGTCCTGCCCGATCGTGTCGTGGCGCCCAGTATCGATGGCAATCTTGAGCTTGGTACCGACACCATCGTTTGCAGCAACCAGAACTGGGTCGATGAAGCCCGCCGCGCGCAGGTCGAAGA
Organism: Devosia sp. RR2S18; assembly: GCF_030177755.1. NCBI lineage: Bacteria > Pseudomonadati > Pseudomonadota > Alphaproteobacteria > Hyphomicrobiales > Devosiaceae > Devosia > Devosia rhizosphaerae. Next base: position 2,268,440 of record NZ_CP126539.1, on the reverse strand, counting down.
GGCCGCCGAAGCCGCCGATCTCGCCATCGGCTCCCGACCGCCTGGTCGATTTGACGGCTGGCTTGATCGCCTCGACAAGGGCGTTGCCTGCGTCGATATCGACGCCCGCCTGCTTGTATGAAAGCCCGTTTGGTGCCAGGTTTTGCGGGTCGGACATGGGCTGTGAACCGTATGGGGAAAGCGTGCGCAAAGCCGTCACCGAAAACCTAGACGATTGCCAAGTCCCCAGCCGGAAGCTAGACGGCCTGATAACTTCTCCTCCACCCCGACGCAAGGGCCGCACGGCGCCATGAGCCTCCGAAATCAAGTACTGATCTGGATCGGCTCGTTTCTCGTGCTGATTGCGCTCCTATGGCTCTTCCGCGGCATCCTGTTGCCCTTTGTGGTTGGTGCGGCGCTCGCCTATCTCCTCAACCCGCTGGTCAATCAGTTGCAGCATTGGCGGTTCAACCGCGGCTGGGCGACCGCAGTGGTGCTCGCGGTCGTCGTAGCCGTTATCGTGGGCCTGTTCTACATGGTCGTGCCGCTGGTCGTTCAGCAGGTCGGCGACCTCATTCAGAGGTTGCCAGGATATGCTGCCGATCTGCAGGTATTAGCCAGACGCTGGGCACCGGAACTGAACGAATGGCTGGGCCCCCAGCGTGCTGCCCAGGTAGAGGCCTCGGTCAACGACATGCTGGGGCAGTTGGTCGGCCTGGTAGGAGTTATCACCGGCGAGGTCGTTGCCAGCGGCATGACCCTGATCAACGCGTTTGGTTTCCTGGTGTTTACCCCGGTGGTGACCTTCTATCTGTTGCTCGACTGGGAGGCGATGGTCCGGGGACTGGAAAGCCTGCTGCCGCGAGACCACAAGGGCGAAATCAATAGCGTCTTGCGCGATATCGACAGTGCCATCGGCGGAGCCATTCGTGGCCAGGGTGGCGTGGTGCTGATCCTGACCGCGTTCTACGCCACGGCGCTGACGGCAGTGGGACTAAATTTTGGTCTAGCCATCGGCTTGATCGCTGGCCTATTCAGCTTCGTGCCGTTTGTCGGTTTCGCCATAGGGCTCGTGCTGTCCATCGGCATCGCCATTGTCCAGTTCTGGCCCGAATGGTGGTTCGTGGCCATTGTCGCAGCGATCTACTTCGTTGGGCAGTTCGTCGAGGGTAACATTCTTTATCCAAAGCTCGTGGGTTCGACCATCAACATCAACCCGGTCTGGATGATGTTCGCGCTTCTCGCCTTGGGTGCTCTTTTTGGCTTCGTCGGGCTGCTACTTGCCGTCCCAATGGCGGCGATTGGCAGTGTGCTGGTGCGCTACGGGGTGCGCAAGTACAAGGAAAGCTCGCTCTACCGTGGCCAGAACGGCCATGCGGGCGGCGGTACCCCTACGGCCTGATGGCGAACGCGCCCATGAAGCAGCTTGCTCTCGAGCTGGGGCACATCCCAGCGCAAGGCGAAGCGGACTTCCTGGTCGGCGAGGGCAATGAGCTCGCCTATGGGCGTATCGCGGCCTTCCCGCACTGGCCGGATCCCGTGACCCTATTGATTGGTCCGCCGAAGTCTGGGAAATCACACCTCGCGCGGATCTTTGCCCACCGCAGCGCTGCAGCTTTCGCAGATAGTGGTGATCTTGCCGACCTTGCAGCAGCAGGGGGGCGGGCTCCCATCATCGTCGAGGATGTCGACCAGCGCGGCTATGACGAAGCAGGGCTCTTCCACCTGCTCAATCAGTCCATGCGCGACCAGCGCCCCTTGCTTCTGTCTGCGCGCGCGGACATCGCCGACTGGCCGCTCGCGACAGACGATGTTCGCTCCCGGGCTCGTCGCGCAGCTTCGTTCAAGCTCGAAATCACCGACGACATTCAATTGTCACAGATGTTCGTGAAGTTGTTTGGCGATCGGCAGGTTGTGGTTGACCCTAAAATCATCTTCTATCTGGTAGCCCGCATGGAGCGGTCTGCCGAGGAAGCGGTGATCCTCGCCGACTTGATGGACAGGCTTGCACTTGCCCGGGGCACAGCGATAACCCGGAACATTGCGGCAGAGGCGCTGGATCACCGGCGCGTTGCACGGGGCGAGGCAAGTAGCGCACAGGATTGGGACGAGCAAGACGATGAATGAGATGAGCGAGTTCGGCGAAACCGAGGCTTCTGCCCCCGACATCGAGGCTTTGCGAAAAAGTCCTGCTCGCTTCGTCAACCGCGAAGTCAGTTGGCTCCAGTTCAACATGCGCGTGCTCGAAGAGGCGGGCAACGAACACCACCCGCTGCTGGAGCGGCTGCGGTTCGTCTCGATCTCAGCGAACAATCTCGATGAGTTCTATATGGTCCGCGTTGCGGGCCTGAAGGGGCAGTTGCGCGCGGGACTTTCCAAGCAGAGCGCCGATGGTTTGACGCCGTCCGAACAGCTCGAGGAAATCGCGACTCTCGTTCACCACCTGCAACTCGAGCAGCAAGATCATTGGCAAAGCCTCCGCGAGGAGTTATTTGCGCAAAACGTGGTCATCCATGAGGCGCACGATCTAAGCGCGGAGCAAGTCGAATACCTGCAGAAGCTGTTCCGCGAGGAGATCTTTCCGGTCCTTACGCCAATCGCAGTCGATCCGGCGCATCCATTCCCGTTCATTCCCAATCTGGGCCTAGCGCTCGCATTTGAGATGCGCCGCCCCGATAACGACCTACCATTGACGGCGCTGGTCCGTATCCCCTCCAATCTCGACCGCTTCATCAACCTACCCACCGGATTGGTGTCCGACGGCCGAACCGAAGTCGTCACCATCGACACCCTCGTCAAACTCTTCTTCCACAAAATGTTCCCCGGCCATGAAGTAGTGGGATCAGGCGCCTTCCGCGTGGTTCGGGACAGCGAAATCGAAATCGACGACGAAGCCGCCGACCTCGTGGTGGAATTCGAGACGGCGCTGCGTCAGCGCCGTCGCGGGCAGGTGATCCGGCTTGAGATCGAGTCGTCAATGACCCGTGCGCTCAAGCGCCAAATCGGCGAGAAGCTCGGTGTCCGAGAGGCCGACGTGTTTGAAGTACAAGGCTTCCTTGGACTTGCCGACGCCAGCCAAATCTGTGGCGTGAACCGGCCCGACCTCAAGTTTCCTGCCTATAACGCCCGCTTCCCCGAACGCATCCGCGACTACAGCGGCGACAGCTTTGCTGCCATTCGGGCCAAGGATATTCTGGTGCACCACCCGTTCGAAAGCTTCGACGTGGTCGCCCAATTCCTCATGCAGGCAGCGCGCGATCCCGACGTTGTTGCGATCAAGCAAACGCTTTATCGCACCTCGGCCGATAGCCCGATCATCAAGGCCTTGGTGCTCGCAGCAGAAGCCGGTAAGTCCGTGACCTGCCTGGTCGAACTCAAGGCTCGCTTCGATGAAGAAGCCAATATTCGCTGGGCCCGTGATCTGGAGCGCGCGGGGGCGCAGGTGGTTTTTGGTTTCATTGAGCTAAAGACGCACGCCAAGCTGAGCCAGGTGGTCCGCCGCGAGAAGGGCAAGCTGGTCAGCTATTGCCATATCGGGACGGGAAACTATCACCCGATCACCGCTAAAATTTACACCGACCTGAGCTATTTTACGATCGATCCCGCGATCACGCGTGACGTAGCGCGCGTCTTTAACTTCATCACTGGTTATGCGCGCCCAACCGAGCTCGAGACCATTGCAGTTTCACCCGTGAACCTCCGCACGACACTGGTGGACAACATAGCGCGTGAGATCGAGTTCGCTCGGGAAGGCAAAGCCGCCAGTATCCTCCTCAAGATGAACTCTCTAGTGGATCCGCAGGTCATCGATGCGCTGTACGACGCTAGCCAGGCCGGCGTGAAGGTGGATCTGCTGGTGCGGGGGATTTGCTGCCTGCGGCCTGGAATACCGGGGTTCTCCGATAACATCCGAGTGAAGTCAGTCGTCGGCCGGTTCCTAGAGCATAGCCGCATCTACTGCTTCGGAAATGGCGAGCCGATGCCGAGCCGCCGAGCAAAGGTCTATATCTCATCGGCCGACATCATGGGCCGGAACCTCGATGGACGTGTGGAGGTTATGGTCCCGATCCTCAACAACACCGTGCATAAGCAGATTTTGGATCGAATATTGGTTGCATACCTCAAGGACAACCAACAGAGCTGGGAAGTGCTGCCTGATGGCAGCTCGCATCGTATACGCGCCGAGGACGAGGAGCCGTTCAACGCGCACGACTACTTCATGACCAACCCTTCACTGTCGGGACGCGGCAGCGCGGGCATGGTCGAGGCAGACGAGGTTTAGTTGAACCAGTTCTGGGGCGTTGACGCCGACCCAACCGCGCAAGGGCGCATCAAAGGCGCCCAGCCGGTCGCAGTGCTGGACATCGGCTCGAACTCTGTGCGCCTTGTTGTCTACGAGCGGCACGCCCGCTCCTTGACGCCGCTCTACAACGAAAAAGCCGCTTGTGCCTTAGGTCGCGGCGTTGGGCAAAGCGGGCGCCTCGCCGAGGCGAACATGGCGCAGGCGCTCAATGCCATTAAACGATTTGCGCTGGTCACCCGCATGATGCGGGTCGGTAAGGTTCATGTGCTCGCAACGTCCGCGGTTCGGGAAGCCAAGAATCGGGACGAATTTGTCTCCGCGGTCGAGGCTTTGATGGAGACGCCGGTCGAGGTTCTGTCTGGCGAACAGGAGGCCCACTTCGCAGCCTTGGGGGTGGTTTCTGGCATGCCGGATTTCAACGGCGTTGTCGGCGACCTCGGCGGTGGCAGCCTTGAGCTCTCAATCGTCTCGGGCGGGGTGGACACAGATGGCGAGTCCTTCGAACTTGGCGGGATACGACTACAGGATGACAGCGATGGGTCGCCCCTGCGTGCGGGTGAAATTGCTCAGGAGCGCCTGGCGAAGTCCTGCCTCAGCAAGGTGAAGAAGGGCGGGTCGTTTGTCGCCATTGGGGGCACCTGGCGCGCCCTGGCAAAGCTCCACCAGGTAGTGACGCAGTATCCGCTGCACATGGTGCAGAACTACACCGTTCCCGCCGATCAGATGATCGCCTTCTGCAACGACATCGTCGCCTCAGGTTCGCTCAAGAGCTACGCGGGTGCAGAGCATGTCAGTTCCTCGCGTCGCGAATTGGTACCCTTTGGGGCAGCAGCTCTGGCGGAGGTCCTCAAGACTGGGAATTTCGCCGAGATCGTGTTTTCCGCACTCGGCGTTCGCGAAGGTTATCTGTTCGGCATGCTAGACGAGGCTGAGCAGGCAATCGATCCGCTCATCCAAGGCGCCGAAGAGCTGTCTGTCCTGCGGTCGCGGTCCCCGGCCCATGCCAATGACCTCATCGAGTTCACCGAACAATTTCAGAGCGCCGCTGGCACCAAAGAGAGCCCAGACGAAAAGCGCTTGCGCGAGGTCGCCTGCCTCCTCGCCGATATCGGCTGGCGGGCGCATCCAGATTACCGGGCGTCGCAGAGCATTGACTCAGTGGCATACAGCTCGCTGATGGGCGTTGACCATCCGGGGCGTTCGTTCCTCGCCCAGGTTATCGCAGTCCGCTACGACGGCCTCAAAAGCAAAGCCGCTCATGCGCTGGCCCCACTAGGCAGCCCCGAGTTGACCAAGCGGGCCCGGCTTTTGGGGGCACTATTTCGCGTGGCATACCCCATGACCGCAGCTATGCCAGGCATTCTGCCGCGCATCCGCTTCGAAGTGGCCGAGAACTCGCTGTCACTGATTTTGCCGTCCGACCTGGCGTTTCTAGACGCCGACCATCTCCGCAATCGGCTTGGTCACTTCGCCGGAGTTGCCGACCTCAAGGAATCGAAGGTGGAGATCCGCTAGTCGGCATCTACCGTCTGCTTGACCGGGAATTCCACGATACCCTTGCGGGTGGCCACAAGGCCTATACGGCCGTGCTTGATGTCGAGTGCTTTCTCTCCGAAGAGCTTGCGGCGCCATCCTTTGAGGGCAGGCACATCCGCCTCATCGTCAAGAACGATGGAATCGATATCATCGGAGGTGGCGATGATGCGGGCGGCAACGCCGTTTTGCTCGGCGACGGATTTCAGTAGCACACGCAGCAAATCACCCACCGCGCCCTTGGGCGATGGGCCGCGATAGCGCTCTGGCATCAACGGTAGTTCGGCCTTGGTGAGCCGCTCCACGTTCTGAAGAATGCCAATGATCTCCGCAGCGGCCGAGCTGCGCCCAAAGCCACGGGGCACCGCCCGGAGACGCTCGAAGGCATCCGGTGAAAGGGGGCGCTGTTGCGCAAGTTCAAACAGGACATCGTCCTTCAGGATGCGGCTACGCGGTTGGTCCGTGTCCTGAGCCCGGCGCTCCCGCCAGGCGGCGAGTTCCTTGAGAGCGGCTAAATCCCGCGGGCGGTTGATTCGCATCTTGAGGCGTTCCCAAGCACGATCGGGCTGAACCACATAGGTATCGATGCTGCGCAGGACGCCCAGTTCATCCTCCACCCAGTCCCACCTCCTGGTAGCGTCTACCTGCTTGCGCAACTCGCGGTAGATGTCACGCAAGTGCGTCACGTCAGCCAGTGCATAGAGACGTTGTTTTTCCGAGAGCGGGCGGGCCGACCAGTCTGTAAAGCGTGAGGACTTGTCGAGTTCGACGCTGACAACCGACCGCACTAGGTTGTCGTAGGATACGCTGTCGCCGAAGCCGCAGACGCTGGCGGCAATCTGCGTATCAAAGATATTGACCGGAACCTTGCCCGTCAGCTTGACGAAGATTTCCACGTCCTGCCGGGCAGCATGGAAAACTTTCGTGACGCTGGGGTTCGCGAGCAGGTCAAAGAAGGGGGTGAGGTCCATCCCCGGAGCCAGCGGATCGATCAGCACTGCCTCGTCATCCGTCGCCGCCTGGATGAGGCAGAGCTTGGGCCAGTAGGTGGTCTCTCGCAGGAACTCGGTGTCGACCGTTACAAAATCGAACTGACCAGCGCGCTCGCAAAAAGCAGCGAGCACGTCTGTAGAAACAACAAGATCCATGCCTACGTCCGTCTCAATATAGTCAATAGCCTTCCTAGCAGGTGCAGCCTTGGCACTCCAGACCCGTATTCCCGTGCCGCCGAAGATGGACGCTCGGCGGGCCGCTTAGCCATCAGGGGTGGCGCTGCTTGACAAGCGGGGGCTCCCATGCGCTTTTCCCCGCCAAGAATCCGGCCTTTTTCCTGAGTTTTTGATCATGACGATACACCGCTACCGCTCGCATACTTGCGGAGCTCTAACCGCCAAAGATGCAGGGCAGACTGTTCGCCTCAGCGGCTGGGTACATCGTATCCGCGATCATGGCGGGCTGCTCTTCATCGACCTTCGGGACCACTATGGAATCACCCAGTGCGTGGTGGATCCGGATTCCCCGGCCTTCGCCGCTGTAGAGAAAGTACGTGCCGAATGGGTCGTACGGATCGACGGTGAGGTCAAGCTGCGCGATGCAGTTGCGGTTAATCCGAACCTTGCGACCGGTGAAATCGAAATCTTCATCCGGGAGATCGAGGTTTTGTCCGCGGCCAAGGAATTGCCGTTGCCCGTTTTCGGCGACCAGGAGTATCCTGAGGATGTGCGGCTGCGCTACCGGTTCGTCGATCTACGCCGCGAGAAGTTGCACGCCAACATCGTGAAGCGCACTAAGATCATCTCCGCTATGCGATCAGGCATGGCGGATGCAGGCTTTGCCGAGTACTCGACGCCGATCCTTACTGCGTCCTCCCCCGAAGGAGCGCGTGACTTCCTGGTGCCCAGCCGCATTCACCCCGGCAAGTTTTTTGCTCTTCCGCAGGCACCCCAGCAATACAAGCAGCTCCTGATGGTTGCCGGCTTCGACCGGTACTTCCAGGTGGCACCCTGTTTCCGCGACGAAGATCCACGTGCTGACCGGTTGCCAGGTGAGTTCTACCAACTCGATCTCGAAATGAGCTTCGTCACCCAGGAAGACGTGTGGAACACGGTTCAGCCGGTGATGACCTCGGTCTTCGAACAGTTCGCAGAAGGCAAGCGCGTCACCAAGGATTGGACGCGGATTCCCTATGAAACGGCTATTCGGAAGTATGGCTCTGACAAGCCGGACCTGCGCAACCCCATTGAGATGCAAGCTGTCACCGAACACTTCGCCGGCTCGGGGTTCAAGGTTTTCGCCAATCAGATCGAAGCCGATCCCAAGGTCGAAGTTTGGGCCATTCCCGCCAAGAACAAGGCTGGGGCGGATCCGGTCGGGCGTGCTTTTTGTGACCGGATGAACGCCTGGGCCCAGGGCGAGGGGCAGCCCGGGCTCGGATACATCTTCTTCAAGGACGGACAGGGCAGTGGTCCCATCGCCAAAAACATCGGCGAAGAGCGCACTTCAGCGCTTAAGGCGCAGCTTGGTCTCGATGATGGCGACGCTGTCTTCTTCGTGGCAGGGCGTCCCGACAAGTTCTACAGGTTTGCTGGCGATGCGCGCACCAAGGTAGGAACGGACCTCGGTGTGATCGATGTGGATCAGTTCGCCCTCTGCTGGATTGTCGACTTCCCCTTCTACGAGTGGAGCGAGGAGGAGAAGCGGGTGGATTTTGCCCACAATCCGTTCTCCATGCCGCAGGGCGGTATTGACGCACTGAACTCGCAAGACCCGCTCACCATCAAGGCGTACCAATATGACGCCGTCTGCAACGGGTACGAGATTGCTTCAGGATCGATCCGTAATCAGCTGCCTGAAACGATGGTCCGGGCTTTTGAGCTGACCGGCAAGTCGCGTGCTGAGGTCGAAGAGCAGTTTGGTGGCCTGTACCGCGCTTTCCAGTACGGCGCTCCCCCCCACGGTGGCGCGGCCTTCGGGATCGACCGTATCGTCATGCTGCTTTGCGGCGTGCAGAATTTGCGTGAGATCACGGCTTTCCCAATGAACCAGCAGGCCGAAGACCTGCTGATGGGTGCGCCGAGCCCTGCTGCACCAAAGCAGCTTCGCGAGCTGAGCATCCGCTTGAACGTACAGGAAAAGTAGTCATCCACCGTTCCGGCGCTCGGGGCCAACCTGTGCGCCGGCACTGCCTTAACTGGCGGTAAATGGCTACTTGATACCAAAGAGGGGTCTTCCACCCTCGGAATCGCGCGTGAAGTCCCGGTACTCACATGTCTTGATGCTGTTCGGCGCGCTGCTGGCTTTCCTGCCCATCATCGCCGTCGACCATCTATTGGACGCCTACGTGCGCGTGCGCGAGACTGCCGTAGCTCAGCAGGCGGTGAGTGCAGTCACGGCCCAAATCGAAACGGGCGCTGCTGCAGCGCTGGACTCACTGCGTGCTGTGATCAGTGAAAGTCCATCCTTTTGTACACCGACCTTCGTCTCGAACGCGCAGAGAAAAATCGAAGGCAGCCTGTCCCTCAAGCAAATACTGGTCGAGAATAGCGACGGCGTGCAATATTGCGATGCTATCGGTCGGCCGGTCACCTACTCGCCCATTTCCGATCGCCTGCCGCTGCCCGGGCAACCGGAAACAATCACTGTGGTGAAGTACGGCACTCTTGATATGCCGGCGCTTAAGATCACCCAGTCCTATGGCGACACGCGCGAAGTTTCCGCTTTCGTGCCGCTGCTGCCACAGGGGCAGGATGCGTTGCAGCGCGGCCTCCAAGCTACCAGCATGATGCGCGTGGTGCTGACTAATGGCACGGCCATTCTGACTGTCGGTGACGCCGTTCCGTTCGAGCGCCGGACTTCCAGCGGCCAATATGTCTTTGCTCAAGGCTTCGCCGGTGAACTGCCACTGAAGGTGGAGTATGCCGTTCCCTTTGCGATGGCACGTACCGGCTATGCTGATCTCGACATTGGCATGACTACTGTCGCCTGCCTCTTCAGCGCAGTTGTTCTCCTCATATCCCTTTACCTCGTACGGCGGACCCGCGTGCCAGCCTTCGATTTGGAGCGGGCCATCGGTCGAGGTGAAATCAAACCGTACTACCAGCCAGTCATAAACCTCCGCACCGGTGAGTTGATGGGCTGTGAGGTGCTCTGCCGCTGGGAGAAGCGCAACGGCCAGATCGTCTCACCCGGTGCCTTCATTGACTACGCCGAGACGACAGGGCTTGCCATTCCTATGACCTTGTCGCTGATGCAGCAGGTAAAGTTCGATCTGAGCGAGCTCAGCAAGGATCGACCGGACCTGAAGATCTCGATCAATCTCTTCGAAGGGCATTTCCGCGACGGCAGCATCGTCGAGGACGTCCAGGCCATCTTCAGCAATTCCGCCATCGACTTCCGGCAGTTGGTTTTTGAAATCACGGAACGGCATCCACTCGCAAACTCAGCGATCGCCAACAGTGTCATAGGCGGGTTGCATGCGCTGGGATGCCGCCTAGCGCTCGACGACGCCGGTACCGGGCACTCCAACCTTGCATATCTCGGCACTCTTGGCGTGGATATCATCAAGATCGACCGCGTCTTCGTTGACATGGTCAAGCCGGGAACTACTCAGGTGCCGGTGCTCGATGGGCTTATTACAATGGCGCAGGACCTTAATTGCGAGATCGTCGCCGAGGGAGTCGAGACCGAAGAACAGGCGTTATATCTGCGCTCACATGGAGTGGTGCAGGCACAAGGCTTCATCTTCGCTCCTGCCTTGCGGGTCGATGCCTTCAAGGAGCTGGTGTACGCGCTGCATGCCCCCAAGAACCCAGCTTCGGCAGAGGCTGATGTGACAGCTACTGCGGCTTGAACTGGTTCTGCCTTCGCCGAAATGCCCTTTCCTTCGCTGCCGATTGATGGCACCAACAGCCCGAAAGCGCGGGCAAGCCGTGCGACAGGACGGAGTTTGGAGGCGTGCCAGTGACCACCGATGCTAATGAGCAGCGCAAAGCCTTGCGCGAAGCGGCACTGCACTTTCATGAATTCCCCAAGCCCGGAAAACTTGAAATCCAGCCAACCAAACCGCTGGGAAATCAGCGGGACTTGGCGCTTGCTTATTCCCCTGGCGTAGCGGCGCCTTGCGAGGAGATCGCGGCCGATCCGGAGGCGGTGGCACGCTTCACCTCCAGGCAGAATCTAGTTGCTGTAATTTCAAACGGCACTGCCGTTTTGGGGCTGGGGAATATTGGTGCGCTGGCGTCCAAACCCGTGATGGAGGGCAAGGCGGTTCTCTTCAAGAAGTTCGCCGGCATTGACGTCTTCGACCTTGAGATCGATGAGATCGACCCGCCGAAATTCATCGACGCAGTAGCGCCCCTATGGCCGACATTCGGGGGCATCAACCTCGAAGATATACGCGCACCCGACTGCTTCGAAATCGAGGAAGCGCTGCGCGAGCGCATGCCGATCCCGGTATTTCACGATGACCAGCACGGAACAGCAATCATCGTGGGTGCCGCGGTGCTCAACGGGCTCGAACTTGCCGGGAAAAGAATTGAGGACGTCAAGATCTGCACGTCCGGGGCAGGGGCAGCGGCGATAGCGTGCCTGAACGTGCTCGTGGCACTGGGCGCCAGGCATGAAAATATCTGGGTAGCGGATAAGGATGGCCTGGTTACGCACAAGCGTAACGACGTCAACGACAAGTGGCGGGGCCAATTCCGGCGGACCAGCGATGCGACCTCACTCGCAGAAGTCATCGATGGAGCAGACATTTTCCTCGGTCTCTCGGCCGCCGGTGTGCTCAGGCCGGAGATGCTCGCCAAAATGGCGCCGAAGCCGCTGATCCTTGCGCTCGCCAATCCAAATCCCGAAATCATGCCGGAATTGGCCAAAGAGACGCGTCCGGACGCGATGGTTTGCACCGGGCGGTCGGACTACCCCAACCAGGTCAATAACGTCCTTTGTTTCCCGTTTATCTTCCGCGGGGCACTCGACGTCGGCGCGACCACGATCAACGAGGAGATGAAGCTCGCTGCCGTCCGCGCAATCGCCAAGCTCGCCCACGAACCGGGTCTGGAGGTCTCGCCCTCTGGGGCTCCGGCGGTGTACGGCGCCGAGCACATCATTCCCAATCCGTTTGATCAGCGCCTGATCCTGCGTATCGCCCCTGCCGTGGCGCGTGCAGCCATGGAGTCCGGGGTCGCCAAGCGCCCAATCACCGACTGGCAAGCTTATCAGGATAGCCTCAACCGTTTTGTATTCCGCTCCGGCCTGGTGATGAAGCCAATCATCGACCGAGCGCAAGGCCAGGAGAAGCGAGTCGCTTTCGCGGACGGTGAGGACGAGAGGGTCTTGCGGGCAACGCAGGTTCTGCTCGAGGAGCGGATCGCCCGCCCGATACTCATTGGCCGACCGAGCGTCATAGAGGCTCGTATCGAGCGCTTCGGACTCAACCTGCGGCCCGGGCAGGACTTCGAGGTGATCAACCCCGAAGACGATCCGCGCTATCGCGATTATGTCTCACTGTTCCACTCTCTGGTAGGTCGTGCCGGCGTGACGCCGGACACTGCGCGTCAGGTGGTCCGCACGAATACTACGGTCATCGGCGCTCTCGCGGTGAAACGAGGAGAGGCAGATGCGCTCATTTGCGGGCTCCAGGGACGCTTCATCAAGCATGTTCGCGATATCCGCTCGGTCATCGGCTTGCAGGAAGGCATCACCGACGCGTCGGCGTTGTCCATGCTAATCATGCCACGCGGCGCCTTCTTCCTCGCCGACACCTACGTGAACATCGACCCTACCGCCGACGAGATCGTCAGCATCGCCATGCAGGCGCGCAGCCACCTCAAGCGGTTCAACATCGAGGCTCGTGTGGCGCTGTTAAGCTATTCCAATTTCGGTTCGCGCGATGGCGACAGTGCCTACAAGATGCGGGAGGTCTACCAGAAATTGAAGTCACTCGCACCCGACATGGTGGTGGAAGGCGAGATGCAGGGCGATCTGGCGCTGAACGAAGCACTGCGCGACCGCTATATTCCCGACTCCATCTTGCGTGGAGAAGCCAACCTGTTGATCTTCCCCAATCTCGACGCGGCCAACCTCTCCATGACCCTGCTCAAGGAGATGAACAACGCACTCTCGGTTGGCCCGATACTCATGGGGCCGCGGGCGCCGGCGCATATCTTGGCGCCGTCGGTAACCAGCCGCGGCATTGTCAACATGGCAGCCATTGCGGCGACGGAGGCTCTCACGGAATAAAACGGGCACGGGCTCAAAACCTGAACCCTGCCTCCGGGAACAACGCCCCGTTAAGGCCTCCTTGGCTATAGTGGGTGCGTTCAGTTTCGGTTGTTTCATGCCCACCCGCCTCAAACGTCCGCCCTTCTGGCGTCCATTGGCTCTCGCTATAGCTCTTCTGGGCTTTCAGGGCTATTTGGCCTACTCAGCGCTCCAAGGACAATTTGGCATCGAGAACCGCGGCCAAATCCTCCTGGACATCGACCAGCTCAAATCCCGCTCTGCGGCTCTGCAAGCCGAAATTGACGCCTATCGCCACCGCGCAACTCTCATGGATACGCGGCGCTTGGACCCCGATCTGATAACGGAACGTGCTCGGGCGATGCTCAATATGGCCCATACAGACGACATCCTCGTGATGGTTCATCCGGGTACCGGTGAACCGATTTCTGGTAAATACAAGGAATTAGCCAGCGACGAGTTAATGACGCTTATTGAAGCGGATTCAACGCTGTAGCGTCATTTGCGCCGTTGCTGCGCCCATTGCTTAACGCCTCTGCCTTGCACTATGATGGATTAGTGTGGCCAGATTGGCTACGGCGGCAATTTTCCTTTCGATGTGGAGCGCTCTCATGGCTCGAAGTGCTGTGGCTAATCAAGCCAAGACGCAGTCCAACGTCCCCCAATTCACCACCGAGCAAGAGCTCGAGGCTTATCGCGAAATGCTGTTGATCCGGCGTTTCGAGGAGAAGGCTGGTCAGATGTATGGCATGGGGCTGATCGGTGGTTTTTGCCACCTCTATATCGGCCAGGAGGCAGTGGTTACCGGCGTTACCATGGCATCTGAGAAAGGCAAAGATGCTCAGATTACAGGCTACCGTGACCACGGGCACATGCTGGTTATGGGGCTTGATCCCAAAGGAGTCATGGCCGAGCTGACCGGCCGGCAGGGTGGTCTGTCCAGGGGGAAGGGCGGCTCCATGCACATGTTTAGTAATGAGCATCGCTTCTACGGCGGAAACGGCATCGTTGGGGCGCAGGCGTCGCTGGGTACAGGCCTTGCGTTTGCTGCCAAGTACCGCGGCGACAACACCGTCAGCCTCACCTATTTCGGCGACGGTGCCGCCAATCAGGGCCAGGTCTACGAGAGCTTCAATATGGCTAAGCTGTGGAGCTTGCCCGTCGTCTTCATCATCGAAAACAACAAATATGCGATGGGGACATCTACCGAGCGCTCTTCTGCCACCACCGATTTCTCCAAGCGCGGGTTGTCCTTCGACATTCCTGGCGAGCAGGTCGATGGCATGGATGTCCGCATGGTGTACGACGCCGCCCAGCGCGCCATTGAACATGCCCGGTCCGGCAAAGGCCCCTATATTCTCGAGATGCTGACCTATCGATATCGCGGTCACTCGATGTCAGATCCGGCCAAGTATCGGACCAAGGATGAGGTCACCAAGTTCCGCCAGGAGCGCGATCCGATTGAGCAGGTCAAAGCGCGCTTGCTTGAGTCTGGTGCCGCTACCGAGGAAACGCTCAAGGAAATCGAGAGCAAGATCCGTGCGATCGTCACCGAAGCTGCCGACTTCGCCACGAACGATTCTGAACCCGATGCCTCCGAACTCTGGACTGACATCACCATCTCGGCCTGAGGCGCATCCATGATCGCTCTGCTCGGCGTCATAGCATTGTGTGCGGGGCTTGCCTGGCTGATTGCAGCCGGGCAAGCCGTCGTCCTGATGCGCCTGACGGCCAGGCAGGGCAGGGGCTGGCGGGAATGGTTGTTCGGATGGTGGAAGTTCGACGACATTCGCTCCAGCGCCGGACCAGCAGGAGTGACCCATGTCACCGTCTACCAGCGAGCGGTCATCGCCTTTATCACCTTTCTGCTTCTGGGTCTCGTGCTGAGCGGTTGGGCGGTCAACAGCACCCAGCCGGGCGACCGAGCCTCAATCGGCACACGACCACTAAACGACTGGCGCGTGCTTCCTGCGCAATTTGCGCTGAACACTGAACTTCCTATTCGCCGCGAGGCCGCAATGCCCGGCGCTACTTTGTTGGAGAGCTGAATGCCCCAAATCCTCATGCCTGCGCTGTCTCCCACCATGGAAGAGGGCAAGCTCGCCAAATGGCTAGTCAAGGTTGGCGACACGGTCGCGCCGGGCGATGTCCTGGCCGAGATCGAGACTGACAAGGCTACGATGGAAGTTGAAGCCGTCGACAGCGGCACCGTTCAATCGCTGATGATCGATGAGGGTACGGAAGGCGTAAAGGTCAATACGCCTATCGCTCTGGTCCTTGGCGAGGGCGAAGAGTTGGGTGAGGCCACCAAGTCGGCCGCACAGGCGACGTCTTCGGACCCTGAGGATGAGTCGGCGGCGCCCCAGCGCGGCACTGTCCCGGCCGAGCCGAAATCCGGAGCCGCTGAAGCTCCAAAGTTTGTCGCTGAGAGCGACCCTGAACTGCCCGAAGGCGTTGAGATGGTCGAGATGACTGTCCGCCAAGCTCTTAACGAGGCCATGGCCGAGGAGCTTCGCCGCGACAAGGACGTCTTCATCATGGGCGAGGAAGTCGCCCAGTATCAGGGCGCCTACAAAATTACGCAAAACCTGCTGGAAGAGTTCGGGCCCGAG
This sequence comes from Devosia sp. RR2S18, assembly GCF_030177755.1. NCBI lineage: Bacteria > Pseudomonadati > Pseudomonadota > Alphaproteobacteria > Hyphomicrobiales > Devosiaceae > Devosia > Devosia rhizosphaerae. The sequence goes on along the minus strand of NZ_CP126539.1, from coordinate 2,252,774 downwards.
CGGGTCGTCGATACGCCCATCACCGAACACGGCTTTGCGGGCTTGGCCGTGGGTGCCGCTTTCGCGGGCCTCAAGCCTGTGGTCGAGTTCATGACCTTCAACTTCGCAATGCAGGCCATCGATCAGATCATCAATTCGGCGGCCAAGCAGCTCTATATGTCTGGTGGGCAGGTAACGGCGCCTATGGTTTTCCGGGGCCCCAACGGTCCGGCGGCCCGAGTGGGCGCACAGCATAGCCAGGACTTCTCGGCCTGGTATGCGCATGTTCCTGGGCTGACCGTAGTCGCGCCCTATAGCGCCGCCGACGCGAAGGGCTTGCTGAAGTCGGCTATCCGGTCGCCGAACCCGGTCGTGTTCCTTGAAAACGAAATTCTCTACGGCTCCACCGGCCTTGTGCCGAAGATGGACGACTTCCTGCTGCCCATCGGCAAGGCTCGTGTTGCCCGTACGGGCGCTGATGTCACCATCGTGTCTTTCTCCATGGGTATGCGCTACGCCACGCAAGCCACTGAAAAGCTGGTTGCGGCCGGGGTGGACGTTGAACTGATCGACCTTCGTACCCTGCGCCCCATGGACAGCGATACGGTGATCGAGTCGGTCAAAAAGACCGGCCGCTTGGTCACTGTTGAGGAAGGTTGGCCGCAGGGCGGCATTGGAGCCGAGCTTTCGGCGCGCGTCTCCGAGCAGGCTTTCGACTACCTGGATGCGCCAGTGATACGTGTTACGGGCAAGGACGTCCCCATGCCCTATGCAGCCAACCTCGAAAAGCTAGCGCTGCCCAACGTCGATGAAGTGATCGCGGCGGTGAATGCCGTGACCTACCGCTCGTAAAGGGAGACAGAAATGCCGATCGATATCACCATGCCGGCTCTTTCTCCCACGATGGAGGAAGGCAAGCTCGCCAAATGGCACGTCAAGGAAGGCGATAGTGTCTCCTCCGGTGACGTGATCGCCGAAATCGAGACCGACAAGGCTACCATGGAAGTGGAGGCCGTGGACGAGGGCAAGATCGGCAAGATCATGGTTGCGGAAGGCACCGACGGCGTGAAGGTCAACGCCGTCATCGCCGTGCTGCTGCAGGAGGGCGAGGATGCTTCGGCGGTCAGTTCGTCCGGCAAGGCCGAAGAGAAAGCCGCGCCAACGGCAACGACCGAAGCGCCCAAGCCAGACGCTGGTACGCTGATGTACGACAAGGGTACCGATACGACCTCAAGTGCCCCGGTCGATTCAAAACCTAGCGCTCAGCCGGGCACGCCCAAACCGCAGAAGTCTGAAGCGCCCGCGGGCAAGGTTTTTGCGTCGCCACTCGCGCGTCGCCTTGCCAAAGAAGCCGGCCTCGATGTCGCGAGCATTGCTGGCTCTGGACCCAAGGGCCGAGTCATCAAGGCGGACATCGAGGCGGCAAAATCGGGCAAGGGCAGCGCCAAAGCGGCTCCGACTGCCGCCACAGCACCCGGCGCCGGCGCCCCCATAGCCGGAGGCATGTCCAAGCAGCAGGTCCTCGCCATGTTCGAGGAAGGAACCTACGAGCTCGTGCCCAATGACGGCATGCGCAAGACGGTTGCCGCGCGTCTCACTGAGTCCAAGCAGACAGTGCCGCATTTCTATTTGACGGTGGACTGTCGCATCGATGCGCTCCTGTCGGCACGCGAGCAGATCAATGCGCAGGCTCCCAAGAATAAGGAAGGCAAGCCGGCCTATAAGCTGTCGGTAAATGACTTCGTGATGAAAGCGTGGGCTGTTGCCCTGCAGCGCGTCCCTGCTGCGAATGCGACCTGGGCTGGCGACTCAATCCTCTACCATAAGCGCAGCGATGTCGCCGTGGCGGTCGCTGTTCCAGGTGGCCTGTTCACTCCCGTAGTGAAATCAGCCGACACGAAGACGCTTCGTGAGATTTCCGAAGAAGTGAAGGATCTCGCGACCCGTGCTCGCAACAAGAAGCTGGCGCCCCACGAATATCAGGGGGGCGCAACATCCGTGTCCAATCTGGGCATGTTTGGCATCAAACATTTCTCAGCAGTGATCAATCCACCCCATGGCACGATCCTCGCTGTCGGCGCAGGCGAAGAGCGCGTCTTTCCAGACAACGGGCAAGTCAAGATTGGTCAGTTCATGACGGTGACCCTGTCTTGCGACCACCGCGCTGTTGACGGGGCGCTCGGTGCCGAAGTGTTGGGCGTGTTCAAAGGGCTGATCGAAACTCCCGTTATGATGCTGGCCTAAGGTGCAGGGCGCATGAAAACCATTCTCGCCTATGGCGACAGCTTGACCTACGGCGCGGACCCCGGCGGCGGTCCGCGGCATGATTACGAAGATCGTTGGCCAACAACATTGGAAGTGGGCTTAGACGGCAAGGCGCGAGTGATTGCCGAAGGGCTGGGCGGTCGCGCCACGGCTTATGACGACTGGACGGCAGCCGCCGACCGCAATGGTGCGCGGATACTGCCCACGCTGCTCGCCAGCCACGCACCGCTCGACCTCGTCATCATCATGCTGGGGACCAACGATCTCAAGCCGTTCGTGGCGGGCACCGCAGCGATTGCCGCACGTGGAGCGCGGCGGCTGATCGAAATCACTCGCGGGCACTTCGCCGCGGTGGGCGAGCTGGCGCCGCAGATCATCCTCGTCTCGCCGCCCCATGTTGTCGAGACCAGCAATGAAAACATGCTGAGCAATTTTGGCGGGATGGAGCACCTCTTGCACGAATCCCACGAATTTGCGCGCCATTATCGTCGCCATGCCGAGGAGACGGGCGTCGCCTTCTTCGATTCCGCTACCGTGGCTAAGGCGGATCCGCGCGACGGCGTGCATCTCGACCTCGCCAATACCCGTGCCATTGGCGAGGGTCTCGTGCCGCTCGTGAAATCCGTGCTGGGTCTCTGACCCTCTACTTATCTGGAGGCCAACATGGCTGACCAATACGACCTTCTCGTCATCGGCGCCGGACCCGGCGGATATATCGCGGCCATTCGTGGCGCCCAGCTGGGTATGAAGGTGGCCATTGTCGAGCGCGAGCACATGGCGGGTATCTGCTCCAACTGGGGCTGCATTCCTACCAAGGCGCTGCTGCGTTCTGCCGAAATCTACGGCCATATGGGCCATGCCAAAGACTACGGCCTGACAGCCGAAAAGTTCGGCTTCGACATTGATGGCGTGGTCAAGCGCTCCCGCGCTATCGCCGCGCAGATGAACAATGGCGTCCAGTTCCTCATGAAGAAGAACAAGGTCGACATCATTTGGGGTGAAGCGGTCATCACCAATCCCGGTGAGGTCAAGGTCGCCCCCACCAAGAAAGAGATCGTGCAACCCCAGGGGCCGATCCCAAAGAACACCTTGGGCGAGGGGACCTACAAGGCCAAGAACATCATCATCGCGACGGGGGCTCGACCACGCGTTCTGCCCGGCATCGAACCGGACGGCGAGAAAATCTGGACTTATTTCGAGGCCATGAAACCGGCCACAATGCCCAAGTCGCTGGTGGTGATGGGCTCGGGCGCTATTGGCGTCGAGTTTGCTTCCTTCTACCGCTCCATGGGCGCTGATGTGACCATTATCGAACTGCTGCCGCAGATCATGCCGGTGGAGGATGCCGAGATCTCAGCGCTGGCACGCAAGCGGCTCGAAAAGCGCGGAATCAAGATCCTTACGGAAGCCAAGGTGGCCAAGGTCGACAAGACTGCCGATGGCGTGGTTGCTCATGTGGAGCTCAAATCGGGCGAGAAGCAGCAGATCGCCGGAGACCGGCTCATCTCTGCGGTGGGCGTGCAGTGCAACATCGAGGGTATCGGTCTCGAGACTGTCGGCGTCAAGACAGAGCGCGGCGCCATCGTGATCGACGCCTACGGCAAGACCAATGTTGACGGCATCTGGGCCATCGGCGATGTCGCCGGCCCGCCCATGCTGGCGCACAAGGCCGAGCACGAGGCGGTGATTACCGTTGAAAAGATTGCTGGTCTGCCGGTGCACGGGCTGGACAAGACTAAGGTGCCGGGCTGCACCTACTGCGAGCCTCAGGTAGCCAGCGTCGGCCTGACCGAAGCCAAGGCGAAAGAACTGGGGCGCGAGATCAAGGTTGGCCGCTTCCCGTTCGTGGGCAATGGCAAGGCGATTGCCCTGGGCGAGCCTGACGGGCTGGTGAAAACCATCTTCGATGCCAAGACTGGAGAACTGCTCGGTGCCCATATGGTCGGTGCCGAAGTCACCGAGTTGATCCAGGGCTTTGTGGTGGCCATGAACCTCGAGACCACCGAGGAAGAGCTGATCCACACCATTTTCCCGCACCCAACGCTGAGCGAGACGATGAAGGAAAGCGTTCTTGATGCGTATGGGCGTGCGCTGAACGTCTGATCTGGCAGGGCGCCTATTCGCCCACCAGATTCGCGAAAATACAAGGAGTTGTCCACATGGTCACGGCCATCCAGATCGGCTTGGGACACTGGGGATTTAACTGGACCCAAGAAGTCATCCCCAATGTTCCCAGTATTGAGATGCTGGGCTATGTCGACGCCAATCCTGCGGCGCTGAAACGCGCGCAGGACGAGCTCGGTATCGCTGAAGAGCTTTGCTTTACCGATCTTGAACGGGCAGCCAAGGCGGTTGATGCCGATCTCGCGATCTGTACCTTGCGCACGGAAGCGCACTATCCGGTCGTCAAGCGCTGCCTTCAACTGGGTCTGAACGTGCTGGTAGAAAAGCCCTTCGCTTCCACCATCGCGCAAGCCAAGGAACTGGTGCAATTAGCCAAGGATCATGGGCGCGTGCTGATGGTGAGCCAGAACTACCGCTTCCAGCCCGCCCCGATAGCAGTGGCTGAGCTCATCGGTGCCCAGCGCTTTGGTTCAGTAAATCTCGTCTCAATCGATTTTCGCCGGCACGCACCGTCTCAAGGCTACCGCTACTGGGATATGCCCGATCCACTCCTCGCCGATATGTCGATCCACCATTTCGACCTGATGCGTATGGTGCTGGGCGATGAACCCAAGCGCGTCTCCTGCCGCACCTGGAATCCTGAGGCTAGTCCCTTTGGGCATGACCCCATTGGGGTGGCGACGATCGAGTTCGAACACGGCACCATGGTCTCCTATCGCGGCAGCTGGATGAGCAGTGGTCCGGCAACGCCTTGGGCCGGCGAATGGACGATGGATTGCTCAGAAGGTGAGATCTTCTGGGCCTCTCGCGACAACTTGATGGGCAAGACGGGTCCCGACCGTTTGGTGGTCCGGCCGCGTGGCGGAGAGGCCCAGCCGGTTGAACTCACCCCGTCGCCCTTCACCGACCGCCTGGGCACCCTGGCCGCTATTTCCAAGGTGATCGAGACCGGTTCGACGCCTGCGCGCTTCAGTTCGGGCCACGACAATCTGCACTCTCTGGCACTGGTGCAGGCAACAATCGCCTCGGCTGCCCAGGAAGGCGAGTGGGTGGACATTGCTGAGATCATGGCAAGCGCATAGGGCGCCACTATAAGACAGAAGCCGGGTTGAACCGGCGGGCCTTGGGAGCGATATAAAGGGCAATCTGCCCAGTCAGGACCTTATCTTGGTTACGCTCATCGACACGTCCACGGCTAAGCCGCGGCACCCCGAAAAAGCCAACCGGCCCGACAGCCTTGTGCTGCGCAAGCCGGACTGGATCCGCGTCAAGGCGCCTGGATCGGCTGTTTATAATGAAACACGGCAGATCGTGCGCGAGAACAACCTCGTGACGGTCTGTGAAGAGGCTGGCTGCCCCAATATCGGTGAGTGTTGGAGCAAGAAGCACGCAACCATGATGATCATGGGCGAAATTTGCACGCGTGCATGCGCCTTCTGTAACGTCCGGACTGGCCTGCCAGGACCGCTGGATCCGAACGAACCCGAAAACGTGGCGAAAGCCGTTGAGAAGCTTGGCCTCGAACATGTGGTCATCACGTCGGTGGACCGCGATGACCTGGCAGATGGCGGCGCTCAGCATTTTGCCAATGTGATCCTAGCCATTCGTGCGCGCAACCCGAAAACAACCATCGAGATCCTGACTCCCGACTTCCTGCGCAAGGACGGGGCTTTGGAGGTCGTGGTCGAGGCGAAGCCCGACGTGTTCAACCACAATCTTGAGACCGTTCCGTCCAAATATCTGAAGGTGCGCCCAGGCGCCCGCTACTTCCACTCGATACGCCTGCTGCAGAAGGTGAAAGAACTCGATCCCGCCATGTTCACCAAGTCTGGAATTATGGTTGGGTTGGGCGAGGAGCGAAACGAAGTGCTCCAGTTGATGGATGATCTGCGGTCAGCTGAGGTGGATTTCCTCACCATAGGGCAGTATCTGCAGCCGACCAAGAAGCACTATCCTCTCCAGCGCTTTGTGACGCCCGAAGAGTTCAAGTCCTACGCCACGGTCGCCACTGCCAAGGGTTTTTCGCTGGTTTCTTCAAGCCCATTGACCCGCTCGTCGCATCATGCCGGTGAAGACTTCGCGCGGCTTAAGGCCGCCCGGATTGCGAAGCTAGGACACTGATGAAGCGCTTCTTCGAGCGGCATGTGCCGCATCTGCCCCAACGCATGTTTGAGATCGTTGCCGATCTCGAGGACTATCCCCGGTTCGTGCCCAATTGCCGGGCCATGGAAGTTCGCCAGGATCCAGGCGCCGGGCCTGAAGACGTTCGGCTGGCTCGAATGACGTTGCACTTCGGCCCGATCACCCAGGCTTATACGAGCCGCGTTACCGTGGATCATGAGCAGTTGACCATCAGCGCCAAAGCCGTTGATGGGCCGTTCGCTTATCTGGACAGCGTTTGGAGTTTCGAACCCGAAGGCATGGGGACGCGCGTTCGGTTCGAGATCAACTTTAAAATCTCGAACCCGTTCATTGCTGCCGTTGCGGAGCCAGCCTTTGCCGCCAAGCAGCAGGAGATCATGCGCGCTTTTTGCGAAGAGGCGGACCGGCGATACGGCGCTTGAGATCTACCGGTTTGTGGTGTCGCTGGTGATCACCTGCAGCACGAGGTCGAGTGCTGCAGCGACGCTGGCCTGCCGAACACCTTCACGCCCAAGGTCGCCGAAGCGGTGTTCAATAACCACGGTTGCAAGCTCGGAAGAGACGGCAACGTAGACGAGACCAACCGGTTTTTTCTCGGTGCCGCCATCAGGACCCGCGATGCCGGTGACCGCAACCGCATAGTCAGCCCGGGCTGTGTTCCTGGCCCCATCCGCCATAGCGCGGGCGACTTGATTTGAAACCGCACCGAAATCCCGGATCAGCCGCGGCTGGACGTCTATCATGCGAGACTTGGCTGCATTCGCGTAGGTCACGTAACCGCCGTAGAACGCGGCCGAGGCACCCGGAATGTCCGTCAGGGTCGCTGCGACTGACCCACCCGTACAGCTCTCTGCTGTGACGAGGGTTTTTTTCGCTGCAGCGAGCCATTCGATGATCTGCTTGCCAGTCGCAAGGGCAGTGTCAGCCGCCATCAGTCGGCCCTCGGCATCTCTATGCTAGCGCTCGCCATGGCCACGATACCTTCCTCCCGCCCGGTAAACCCGAGCTGTTCACTAGTCGTCGCCTTGATCGCGATGCGCGAGGTAGCGACACCCAGTGTTTGAGCGATAACGGCTTGCATAGCCGCTACATGAGGACCGATCCTGGGCCTTTCGCAGACGATTGTCACGTCCAGATTGACGATCCGTCCCCCCGCCTTCGCAACCAGATCTCCAGCGTGCTTAAGGAAAACGGTCGACCGGGCACCTTTCCACTGCATATCTGAAGGTGGAAAGTGGACACCGATGTCCCCTTCGCCAATTGCGCCCAGGATCGCATCGGTTAGGGCATGCAGTGCCACATCGGCATCCGAATGGCCCTTGAGCTTAGCGGAGTGGGGGATCTCAACTCCGCCAAGCCAAACGGCGCTTCCAGGCTCGAAAGGGTGGACATCGTATCCGGTGCCGATACGGGTTTCCATCTGTCGTCCTTTCGCCAGCATGCGTTCGGCCCGCTCGAAGTCTGCGGGATGAGTGATTTTGAAGTTCTGAGGACTGCCTTCCACCAGCGCGACGCGGAGGCCCGCCCATTCGGCGATCTCAGCGTCGTCAGTGAACTGCCTCGGCACGCTGACGGCGCGCATATGGGCAGAAAAAATTTGTGGGAAGCGGAAGCCTTGCGGCGTCTGTGCGGCGAAGAGGGTAGCCCGATCTTCTGTACTCGTTACTGCGAAACCGTCTGGGGAGCGCTTGATGGTGTCAGTCACCGCGGTGGCGGGGAGAACTCCATCGTGCTCGGCTAAACCGTCCAAGACTGCCTTTATCAGGCCGGGTTCGACAAAAGGCCGTGCTCCGTCGTGGACGAGAACCAGATCTGGCTGGTGCGGTGCGAGCGCCTTGAGCCCCTCCAGCACGGACGCCTGGCGCGTGGCACCTCCAAATACCGGCGGCATCAGCCGTACATCAGAAATCTGCAAGGTGGCATAAGCTTCCTGATGGTCAGCACCGATCACGACCAGCACTCGGTTTACCAGCGGACTACCCAGAAATGCTGCGACCGTATGTGCCAGCACGGGCTCGCCCGCCACCAAGCGATACTGCTTGGGTTCACCAGTGTCGCCGCCCGCCCGCTCTCCCTTGCCCGCAGCTACAATCACGACGGCGAGGGACTTTTGGCGCATCAGGCAGAACTCGACTTTAAACCGTCATCTTGGCGTGGTCTAGCGCCCCTACCGGCATGCGGCAAGTGCAAGGCTGGCTCCCCAGCAACTAGGCACTTTGGGTGTTGCGCAGGCAGCGCTTTTGATTATTGTGCGGGCACAGTTCTCTCGATGATTATTTCTGGTGCATTTAGTGTCTGAAGGTGCCCACGACCTGAGCATAGGAAGCCTGAAGCTCCGCAATCGGGCCTTCCTGGCGCCAATGGCTGGCATAACCGACCGCCCGTTTCGGCGCCTTGCCGAGCGGTTCGGGGCTGGCATGGTGGTGTCGGAGATGGTCGCCAGCAATGCCCTTAGCACCGGCAATTCCGACATGGTGCGGAAGCTGGGGCGACCGGACACCCTGCCGCACATGGTGCAGCTTGCCGGGTGCGAGGCGGAGTGGATGACGCGTGGGGCTCGGATCGCCTACGATTCCGGTGCTGACATCATCGATATCAACTTTGGCTGCCCCGCCAAACGAGTGACGAACGGCTATTCGGGTTCGGCGCTGATGCGGGTTCCCGATCACGCGATGAAGCTGATTGAAGCGGTTGCATCGGCAACGCCACTCCCTGTCACGGTCAAAATGCGCCTGGGCTGGGACGACGAGAGTCTCAATGCCCCTGATATTGCACGGCGCGCAGTAGACGCTGGTGTGCAGTTGGTTACCGTTCATGGTCGTACGCGAGAGCAGTTCTATAAGGGCACGGCTCGCTGGGAGCTCGTGAGATCCGTCGTGGAAGCCGTCCGCGTGCCAGTGATTGTCAATGGCGATATCGTTGATCTCGCCACCGCGAAAAGCGCGCTTGAACAATCGGGGGCTGCGGCTGTTATGTTGGGCCGAGGGGCACAAGGGCGCCCCTGGGCTGTTGGTCAAATCGGCGCCCAGCTCGACGGGCAGACCGCAACTGAGGCGCCGGTCGGGCAAGCTCTCGCTGACGTCGTTGCTGAGCACTACGAGGGAATTCTGGTCGAGTATGGAACGGCCGTAGGCCTGCGCGCCGCTCGGAAGCACCTCGACTGGTATTCCCAGGCTGCGCAAATCTCGCTGGATAAGCCTACGCGCAGCGAACTCCTCAACAATGAATCGCCGGCCAAGGTGATCGGCATGATCGGCACCATCTTCTCGGGTAATTGGAAAGCTGCCGCATGAGCGCTGTAACTGCATCTGCCCAGCACGAACTCGTCCCCTCCACAGCAGTGCTGCAATCGCTGCCCCAGCCCATTATCGTGTGTGAGGAAGACCGCCGCATCACTTTCGTCAACTATGCCGCCGAAGCATTCTTTGGTGCCTCGTCGAGTGTCCTAACCCGGCAAAATCTTGACGATCTGATCGCCTTTGGTTCGCCTATCATTACACTCGTGGAGACCGTCGCTCATCGGCGTGCGCCCATGACCGAGTACCGCGTGCGGGTCGGTTCATCTCGTTTTGGCGATGAGCGTATCGCCGATGTCTTCGCCAGTCCCCTGTCCGACAGCGATGGTCGGGTAGCGCTGCTTATTCAAGAGCGCACCATGGCCGACAAGATCGACCGGCAGATGGTCTCCCGCGGCGCGGCACGCTCAGTGACCGGTCTGGCGGCCATGCTCGCGCACGAGATCAAGAACCCCCTTTCAGGCATTCGTGGCGCGGCTCAGCTTCTGGAGCAGACCGTTGCCGCCGACGAAATCCCTTTGGCCCGATTGATCCGGGAAGAGACCGACCGCATTGTTGGGCTGATCGACAGGGTCGAAGTGTTCGGCGACGAACGACCCATGGAACGTGAGCCGCTCAACATCCATGTGGTGTTGGATCGTGTTAAGCTTCTGGCCAGGAACGGAGTCGCGCGTGGGATCACGTTTGGCGAGGAATACGATCCCTCGCTTCCGCCAGTCTTCGGCAACCGCGATCAGCTGATTCAGGTCTTCCTCAACCTCGTCAAAAATGCCTCTGAAGCCCTTGAGCGCGTTCAGAAGCCCGAAATCAAGTTCTCGACTGCCTTCCGCCCTGGTATCCGCATCAGCGTAACGGGCGTATCCGAGCGCATATCTTTGCCCCTGGAAATCGTCATCGAAGACAATGGCCCCGGTGTCCCACCTGATTTGTTGCCGTTCCTCTTTGATCCCTTCGTCACCACGAAAAGCAATGGTTCGGGGCTTGGTTTGGCTCTGGTCGCCAAGATCGTTGGTGACCATGGCGGCGTAATCGACTGCGAAAGCAGACCAGGACGCACTCGCTTCCGTATTCTGCTGCCGGTGGCGAGCGGAACATTCAACGCCCCCATCGACGGAGAACCGGTCAAATGAGCCATGTCGTGCTGCTCGCGGATGATGATGCCGCCATCCGCATGGTGCTCAACCAGGCGCTGACCCGTGCCGGCTATGAGGTTCGTCCGACAGGCAACATCTCCACAATGTGGAATTGGGTGAGCCGTGGGGAAGGGGATATCCTCATCACCGATGTGGCCATGCCCGATGGCAATGCCTTTGAGGTGATGCCCAAGATAAAGAAGCTCCGACCGGAGCTGCCGATGATCGTGATGAGCGCTCAGAATACGTTCATGACGGCCATCCGGGCCTCGGAAGTTGGAGCCTACGAGTATCTTCCGAAGCCGTTCGACATCACGGAAGTTCTCTCTGTGGTTGCGCGCGCTCTGGCAGATGCCAAGAAGCCCACCAACGCGGACCGCAAGTCGGAGGAGCCCGGCGAAACCATGCCGCTGGTCGGCCGCTCTACCGCCATGCAGGACATCTATCGGGCCTTAGCCCGCCTGATGCAAACGGATCTGACGGTGATGATCACCGGCGAAAGCGGCACCGGCAAGGAACTTGTTGCTCGAGCCCTCCACGACTTCGGCAAGCGGCGCAACGGCCCCTTCGTCGCGATCAACATGGCAGCCATTCCGCGCGACCTTATCGAAGCCGAACTCTTCGGGCATGAAAAGGGCGCTTTCACGGGCGCCAACACGCGGTCATCAGGCAGGTTTGAGCAAGCCGAGGGCGGGACGCTGTTTCTCGACGAGATCGGCGACATGCCAATGGACGCACAAACTCGCCTCCTGCGCGTGCTGCAGGAAGGCGAATACACGATGGTCGGCGGGCGCAGCTCGATAAAGACCAACGTTCGGATCGTTGCCGCCACCCACCGCGATTTGACCCAGATGATCCGCCAAGGACTTTTCCGGGAAGATCTCTACTACCGCCTGAATGTCGTTCCCATTCGTCTGCCGCCCTTGCGCGAGCGCGTCGATGACATCGGCGATCTCACCACGCATTTCTTACGCACAGCGCAGCGGGAAGGGGAGCCTGTAAAATCTATCTCTCCCGAAGCGATCCGACTCATGCAGAACTATTCTTGGCCCGGCAATATTCGGGAACTGGAGAATCTCGTTCGGCGGCTGTCGGCCTTGTATGCTGACGAGAGTATCTCGGCCGAAATCGTTCAGAACGAACTCAACATAGCTGAGCGGCCTTCTGCAAACGGCATCGCTGGTCCGGTGGACGTCTCCATGGCGGTAGAGACGCATGTGGGACAGCTACTTAGGGAGCACGAGCCAAACTTGCCACCGGCAGGGCTCTATCAGCGAGTGATCGACAGGGTGGAAGCCCCGCTCATCGCCATGGCGCTCAATGCCTGTGGCGGCAATCAGATCAAAGCCGCGGACCTCCTAGGGCTCAACCGCAACACGCTTAGGAAGAAGATCCGCACTCACTCTATCGAGATTGTGAAGCATAGCCGCCGCAGCTAACAGCCCACCCGCCCTTAATGATAGGTGTCACATTTTGGCAACATTTGTCTTGAAGGGTTGCTCGAATTGAGTCAGACTTTGCCTTTGCATGGCAGAGGTGGAGTGCCTGTCGGCATTAATGAGTGAAGCTGTTAGTATCAACGAGGAAGTAGCGACTCCGACGGACAAGCGTGGCCAGCGCTCGTTGATCTTTGCTGCGCGCAACAACAGAGCCCTGCGCATCGTCGGCTTCATCATCGTGGCCGCCTCGGTGTTGATGAGTTCCCTGTCCTTTCTGATCCTCTCTGGAACCACTAGCATCGAGCCTTCGGCGGCGCTGTGGACCGCCATTTGGATCGTTACTGGCATATTGGTCCTTCTGGTGATTGCACTTGTTGTGACCGAAGCCGTGCTGCTCGTGCAGGCGCGCATAAAACGACTAGCCGGAGCCGGGCTCCAGATCCGAATGGTGGGGATGTTCGCGTTGGTTGCGGCGGTGCCCGCCGCCATTGTTGCGATCATCGCCAGTATTGCGCTTAACCAGGGCCTGGATCAGTGGTTCTCGGAGCGCACTCGAGCGATGGTGGAAAGCTCGCGCCTAGTCGCGCGGTCTTACATGCTTGAGCATGCTCAGGTGCTCCGCGACGACGTAATCTGGGTGGCCGAGGAACTGGAGCGAGCCAGAACGACCTACGAAGCCGAGCCAGAGCGATTTGAACGCATTTTGACCGCGCTTGCTGTTACCCGGTCGCTGCCCTTCACTTCGCTGGTGGATGCAAATGGCAACACCATCATGCGGGCGCAAATAGCGGTGCAAGGAGCCTATCCGCAAATGCCTGCCGGGATCACCGAGGGGTTGGTGGAGGGTGTTCCGGCGGCCATCGCGCCCGGCAAGATCAATCTTGTTGGCTCAGTCATCAAATTGCGCGGGTACGAAAACACATTTCTGTTCGTGGCTCGCCCGGTGGACGCCGAAGTGCTCGAGTATATGCGGCTCACAGATGAGAACATCAGTGAGTATCGAGAATACGCCTCCAACCGGCTAGTCTTCCAGATCACCTTCACCATTATGTACATCGGCTTAGCGCTGGTGTTGCTGCTGGCAGCGCTCTGGACTGGTATCGCTTTGGCGAACCGCTTCGTGGACCCAATTCGCAACCTCATGATTGCGTCAAGCCGAGTGAGCGGCGGAGATCTAGATGTCCAGGTGCCGGTGCAGGAGGGTAGGGGGGACCTGCGTGATCTGTCCAACGGCTTCAATCGGATGACTCAGCAGCTCAAGACTCAGCGAGAGGCGTTGCTGACCGCCAACGAGATGAACGAAAAGCGTCGCCAGTTTACCGAGGCGGTGGTGGAGGGCGTTTCGGCTGGCATTATCGGATTGGATCCATTTGGTGCGGTCACTCTCGTGAATGCGAGAGCATGCGAAATGCTTGGTCGCAGCGAAATCGATCTGATGGGAGAGCGTATCGAGAAGGTCATGCCGGAATTAGGCCTTATCCTGGAGCGGGCGAAATCTGCGCGGCGCGGCCAGGTGCGGGATCAAATTCACATCGGGAACGAGACCGACCGTCGCACCTATCAAGTGCAGCTTACCCGTGAGGGATCGATAACTGAATCCAAGGGATACGTGCTCACCTTCGACGACATCACCGATTTGGAATCGGCGCAGCGCACCAGTGCTTGGGCAGACGTGGCGCGCCGGATTGCGCACGAAATCAAGAACCCGTTGACCCCGATCCAGCTTTCCGCCGAGCGGCTGCGCCGGCGTTATGGCAGCAAACTTGAGGACGACCGGGATGTCTTTGACAAGTGCATCAATACCATCGTCCGGCAAGTTGGAGATATCGGTAGGATGGTCGATGAGTTCTCCGCCTTTGCGCGGATGCCCGAGGCCGCTCCCGAGGTGGCAGACCTCTCAGACACTATCCGGCAGGCAGTGTTCCTGGAGAGCGTTCGTCTACCCGAGGTCACGATCGACACTGATCTGCCGCCAGAGCCCATTTTGGCTTGGTTCGACAATCGTTTGGTTGCACAAGTTCTCACCAATCTCATTAAGAACGCGGTAGAAGCCTTCGAGAGCGTCGAGCGGTCAACGGACTGGCAGCCAACCATTGCCGTAGAGGCGCACATCGAGGGCAGTCATGCGCGTGTCTCAGTATCCGATAACGGCAAAGGCTGGCCCAAGGACAATCGCCAGCGCCTTCTCGAGCCGTACATGACGACACGGGAGAAGGGGACGGGGCTGGGCTTGGCAATCGTGGCCAAGATCGTTGAGCAGCATGAGGGTATCGTGGAATTAATTGACGCTGAGCCTGATTCTGCAGGTCGCGTTGGCGCCTGCGTAACCTTCACGCTGCCCCTGAACGCCCCTGGCGCGATGACGAAAGCAGGCGACTCATCCACCGCAACCCATGATCTGCTCCAACAGAAGGAACCGCTCTACTCGGCGGTGGTTCACAACTAATGGCACTCGACATCCTCATCATCGACGACGAAGACGACATTCGAGACTTAATCGCAGGAATTCTGGAAGACGAAGGATATGAGGCTCGTCAGGCCCATGATGCTGATAGCGGCCTCAACGAGATTGCGCGCCGTAGGCCGAGCCTTGTGTTTCTCGACATCTGGATGCAGGGATCACGTCTGGATGGACTGCAGTTGCTGGATGTTTTTCAAACACAACACCCAGAGATGCCGGTTGTGATGATTTCTGGCCACGGCAATGTTGAGACTGCCGTATCTGCCATTCGCCGCGGCGCCTATGACTACATCGAAAAACCGTTCAAGATAGATCGGCTACTTCATATTACGCAGCGCGCAATGGAGGCGACGCGGCTTCGTAGCGAGGTCGCGGAGCTTAAAGAGCGGTCTCCGTCTAAAAGCGCGGACATGGTGGGAACGTCACCGGCGCTGCACCAGGTGCGCGGGATAATCGAGAAGTCCGCTCCCACCAACTCACGAATATTCATCTCCGGTCCATCGGGTGCGGGTAAGGGGCTGGTGGCTCGGTTGATCCACCATCGCAGCCCTCGGGCGAGTTCCCCATTTGTGGAAATCAACGCCTCGTTATACGCACCCGACGAGGTGCCAGTGGTTCTTTTCGGTCGGGAGACTCGAGAAAAGAGCGGCATTCTCAAAGTAGAGGTCGGCGCCCTCGAAAAGGCCCATGGTGGCACTCTCTATCTTTCCGAGGTGTCTACCTTGCCGGCACAGACGCAGGCCGCCTTGCTACGAACGCTGGTCGAAAATAGGTTCCAACGTGTCGGGGGCACACAAGCAGTGCCTATAGATGTCCGCATCATCTCCGCCAGCTCGCAAAACGTGGCGGCACAAATCGAGGCGGGCGAATTCCGCTCTGATCTCTTTCACCGGCTCTCCATTGTTCCGTTGCCTTTAACGCCGCTCAAGGAGCGCCGGGAAGACGTGCCGCCACTGGTCAATGTCTTCATCGAGCAGGTCTGCCGTATGCACAATCTGCAGCGGATGATCATCGGCGATGATGCTATGGCGGTACTCCAGGCCCAAGAGTGGCCCGGCAATGCTCGCCAGCTTCGCAATTCCATCGAACGCTTGTTGATCCTGATGAAGGACCAGCAGCCAGAAGGCGGCGTGATCACTGCCGCCATGCTGCCATCCGACATCGGCGAAGTGTTGCCCACGGTGGGCGACACGGATGCCTCTGCCCACCTGATGAGCCTGCCTTTGCGAGAGGCGCGCGAGGTGTTCGAGCGCCAGTATCTGCTGGCTCAAATCGAACGGTTCGGGGGGAACATTTCCAAGACCGCAGAGTTCGTCGGGATGGAACGCAGTGCTTTGCACAGGAAAATCAAGTCACTCGGACTTTGACCTTCCTAGCGCGCTGTCGGGGCATGCAAGCAGTGCGGGTATGCACCCACGGTGTTCTGTGCAATAGTGAGTGAGTTGATTAGAGAAGGTTCGGGGGCCGCGCGGCAGCTCTCTGGCCGAATTTTAGACAACGAGAACAGCGACATACAATGCCGCGAAAATAGAGGCCCAAATGCCCAGTGAGAAGCAGCAAAACCTGCAGGACTCCTTTCTCAATCACGTTCGCAAGCAGAAGGTCCCCGTTACCATATTCCTGGTCAACGGCGTGAAGCTCCAGGGAGTGATTACCTGGTTCGACAATTTCTGCCTGCTGCTGCGCCGGGATGCGCAGTCGCAACTTGTCTATAAGCACGCGATCTCTACCATTATGCCTGGCGCGCCCATCCAACTGTTCGATCCGGAGCAGAGCCAGGATAGCGACTGAGCTTATGGGAGACTTCGAGGACGAGGATGGCCGGACGGGGCCGCAGCCATTCATAGACCGGCGGGCCCAACCGACGCGTGCCGGCCTTCTTTGTCCCGATGTCCGCGGCACCCACTCCCAGCATAGCCTGGAGGCTAGGAAGGCCGAGTTCGAAGGGCTCGCTGAAGCGATAAATCTCGAAATAGCCTTTTCGGAAACAGTTCGCGTCCGTGAGGTCAAGCCTGCTACTTTCATCGGTGGTGGCCTAGTTGAGACACTCGCTGAGCGCGTCCAGACAGAGGGAATAGACCTCATCCTGGTCGATGCCGCGCTCTCACCCATTCAGCAGCGCAATCTCGAGCGGGAAACCAAGGCAAAGGTGCTCGACCGCACCGCGCTAATTCTCGAGATTTTCGGTGAACGCGCCGCCACGCGCGAGGGTGTTCTGCAGGTTGAACTCGCCCATCTCAACTACCAAAAGAGCCGCCTCGTTCGATCTTGGACGCACCTGGAGCGCCAGCGCGGTACTGGCGGCCTGGGTTTCATGGGCGGGCCGGGCGAGACGCAGATCGAAAGTGATCGTCGCCAACTCACCGAGCGCATCGTCCTTCTTGAGGAGCGGCTCGAGAAGGTGAAGAAGACCCGTGCGCAACAGCGCCAAAAGCGCTTGGACATGCCCATCGTTGCGCTGGTCGGCTACACCAATGCTGGTAAGTCTAGCCTGTTCAACGCAATTAGTGGGGCAGGGGTGTTCGCTGAGGATCTCCTGTTTGCCACCCTTGACACAACAGTGCGGAAGCTCGAGCTACCGCACGGACGAGAGGTGATGATCAGCGATACGGTTGGTTTTGTAGCCGACCTGCCAACCGACCTCGTCGCTGCGTTCCGGGCGACGCTTGAAGAGGTGCTTGAAGCGGACGTCATCCTCCACGTGCGTGACATCGCCAGCCCTGACCACGTCGCACAGGCGCAGGATGTTCTACAGGTTCTATCCGAGCTCGGAGTTTCGCCAGAAACGACGTCCATCATTGAAGTGTGGAACAAGGTCGATCTTTTGGGGAGCGAGGGCATTCCCGTCGAAGATCAATTGAGTGGCATCGCACCAGCAGGACGGGTGGCAGGAGTTGTGCCGGTATCCGCTCATACCGGGCAAGGACTTGATGCTCTGAAGCTCGCGATCGAAACTGCACTGGGTGAGAACAGCAGAACCTACAAGGTGCATGTCCCTCATTCCGCCGGAAGTGACATTGGCTGGCTGCACTCGCATACGGAAATCATATCACGTGAGGAGCCGACGGAGCAGGGGACCCAATACTCGGTGCGGGTGGAGCCACGCCATCGCGCGGCGTTCTTGGAACGCTTCAATGGCCGACTAGAGGGAGCAGATCTTTAAGCCTTGTCAGCTTCTCGGATCTCGTTCCAGTATCTCTCCAAGCGATCCAGCCCGGCGTCAGAAGGCACAATTCTGTCTTCTCGACACCGTTCTTCGACGTAGTGAAAGCGGCGTGTGAACTTAACATTTGCGTCCCGCAGGGCCGCCTCAGGGCTCACTCCTGAATGGCGCGCAAGGTTTGCCACAGCGAACAGAAGGTCACCGATCTCCTCGTGCATGGCTGCAGCATCCTGGCGTACCGAAGCCTCCTTCACTTCCTCTAACTCTTCCACAACCTTGGCCATGACCGACGGAAGGTCTGGCCAATCGAAGCCCACCTTTGCTGCACGCTTGGCTAACTTCTCGGCACGAGCAAGCGCCGGTAACACATTAGGTACGTCATCCAGTACGGACGGGACATGATCGCCAGACCGTGCAGCTTTCTCCGCACGCTCTTCGGCCTTGATCGCTTCCCAGCGACCCTTGGCTGCATCGGAACTATCCGCTCGTGTCTCGCCGAAGACGTGCGGATGACGGCGGATCAGTTTCTCGGTAATGGCGTAGACCACGTCACCGATATCGAACAGCCCAGCCTCAGTAGCCATCTGTGCATGATAGACGGGCTGAAGCAGCAGGTCGCCAAGCTCCTCCCGCAAGTCGCCCATATCATTTCGCTCGATGGCATCCGCGACTTCATAGGCTTCTTCGATCGTGTAGTGCCGGATGCTCGCAAAGTCCTGCTCGAGATCCCACGGGCAACCGGACGTAGGGGCACGCAGCGCAGCCATGATTTCAATCAGCCGGGCGATATCTCGGGACGGTTGCACGGAAAGCCTCCACTGGATTCGAATTGCCTTGCACGATGAGGTTAGCAGCAAGCGTCTGCCAGACCAGCCACTTCCTATGGATGCACACAACGGAACAGGAGGAGGGAGGGACGAGACGGATCACCAGCTCCGCCATTCGCGTAATATATATTATGGAACTTGTAAGCACATCCTGGTTAAGCTTGGGGGTTGTTGTCCGCCATCATAGCGGTTCTGCATGGACTTTTTTGACCAGTTGGTCAAAACTAGGCCTGCTGTCCAGAGGATATCAGCGGAGGTCATCGTGCGCTTGGGCTACAAGGCATCGGCAGAGCAGTTTGCCCCAACTGAACTACTCAACTTTGCTGTGCAGGCAGAGCAAGCTGGCTTCGACTCCGTTTTTGTGAGCGATCACTTCCAGCCCTGGAAGCACACCGATGGTCATGCACCATTCGCGCCCGCATGGATGGCTGCGGTTCTCGCACGGACCAGCAATGTTGTTCTTGGTACATCGGTGCTCACACCAACTTTCCGGTTGCATCCCTCGGTTGTGGCGCACGCCTTTGGAACGCTCGGCGCCATGTTTCCGCGCCGAGTCATTCTCGGCGTTGGTACGGGCGAGTCCCTCAACGAAGTACCGTCAACCGGCATGGTGTGGCCTGAGCTCAAGGAAAGATCGGCTCGCCTGCGGGAAGCGGTCCAGCTCGTTCGTAAGCTCTGGAGCGAAGATCGCGTAACGTTCGAGGGGGAATTCTACAAAACGCAGAATGCCACGATCTACGATAAGCCCGACGAGATGGTGCCAATCTATATCGCCGGCGCCGGGCCCCTCAACGCGAAATATGCCGGACGTGCTGGAGATGGTTTCATCTGTACGTCGGGCAAAGGCCAGGAGCTCTATACTGAGACGCTGCTGCCCAACGTTGCTGCTGGGCGCGCAGAATCGCAGCTTGCATCCAAACCGTTCGAGCGCATGATCGAAGTGAAGGTGTCATTCGACCCCGATGCTCATCAGGCGATGGAGAATACCCGCGGCTGGGCTGCGCTGTCCCTGACAGCTGAAGAGAAGCACTCGGTTGAAGATCCAGAGGAAATGGAGCGACTGGCCGCCCAACTGCCCATCGAGAGGATCGCCAAGCGATGGATCGTGTCGAGCGACCCCGATGAGCATGTCGAGGCCATCAGGGCCTATATTGATTATGGGTTCGACCACCTGGTCTTTCATGCGCCCGGTGACGATCAGAGCCGCTTCATCGATCTCTATGCCAAGGAGATTCTGCCGCGGCTGAGAAAGCTGCAATAGCCCCTGCCCCTGCTTTAGAGGAGGACCTCGATGCCAATTCCGCGATATAGCATCTGGGGCGTTACCGGCCTTCCAGAAATCGGGCCGGGTGATGATCTCATAGGTCTGCTCGTTGAAGCGATCGATGCGCAGGCGGCAGAAGATCCTGAGTTCATGCTGCGGGACGGAGATATTCTTGTCGTAACCAGCAAGATAATTTCTAAGAGTGAAGGCCGTCAGGTACCCGCGGCAGAACGTGAGAAGGCGATCGCCCAAGACACCGTCCGGATCGTTGCTGAACGCGTGCACCCAGGGGGCGTGACTCAAATAGTGGAGACGCGGCACGGCCTCATCATGGCAGCTGCTGGAATTGACACGAGCAATGTCCCCGATGGCGTGGCACTGCGGCTGCCAGAAGATCCCGACTTGTCTGCCCGGTACCTCTGTGAGGGCCTGAGGCACAAATTAAGCGTCCGCATTGGCGTTATCATAACTGATACATTTGGGCGACCATGGCGCGTCGGACAAACCGACGTTGCCATCGGGGCCGCCGGCTTGACCGTCACAGATGACCTGCGTGGTGGCGCGGACGCCAACGGTCGTCCGCTTCAGGTCACCGTAACTGTGTTGGCCGATGAACTGGCTGGCGCTGCCGATCTGGTGAAGGGCAAAGCGAGCAACATCCCTGTCGCCGTGGTGCGCGGATTGTCGCGCCTCGTGGCCGACTTGGACGCGCCTGGAGCACGTACTCTGGTTCGCTCCGTAGATGACGATATGTTTCGTTTCGGCTCCGCCGAAGCCTACCGGCTCGGCTATGAAGCGGCGCTTGCGGAACTTCGAGACGGCCATGCAGAGCCGAAACGGCAAAAGCAGCAACAGGACTAAGTTATGCGCTCCGTAATCGCTGTAGCACTCGCCCTCCTCCTTGCCTCTCCCGGCGTTTCCCGCGCTCAGGAAACCTACCCGCTGGCTGTGCAGAACTGCGGAATGGAGGTGATCTTCGAGGCCCCACCCGAACGGGTGGTAGCGATTAAGTCGACATCCGCCGAGCTGCTGCTTGCCCTCGGCCTGGAAGATCGGATGATCGGCCTTGCTTTCCTGGATGCGCCGGTACCTACAAGATGGGCGGAAGCAGCATCGGCGATCCCGGTGATCTCAGAGAAGCTGCCCTCGCAGGAGGTAGTGCTTGAGCTGGAGCCCGACTTTATCTACGGCGGCTGGGAAAGCAATTTCTCCGCCGATGGTGCGGGTGAGCGGCAGACACTCACGACTTTGGGAATCGATAGCTATGTTTCGCCTGCAGCGTGTCGCTCCCACACGCCAGAGAAGCTCACCTTTGAAGCATTGTTCAGCCAGATCGAAGAAATCGGCGACATCTTCGGAGTCACCGAGGCTGCGGCCGGGCTGACGAACCAACTGCGCACCGAACTGGACTCTATTGAACTAGACGAGCGAGGCCTGACAGCGCTCTGGTACTCTTCCGGCACGAAAACCCCTTATGTGGGCGCTGGAAACGGTGCGCCTCAGATGATTTTTGAGACTGTCGGTTTAGAAAACATCTTTGACGGAACAGACGAGTCCTGGATTTCGGCCAGTTGGGAAACGGTCGTCGATGCTGACCCAGACGTCATTGTTCTGGTGGATTCCGAATGGAACTCCGCGGAGCAGAAGAGACGCTTGCTGGCAGAAAATCCGGTTACCAGCCAACTCTCGGCAGTGGCGAACCAGCGCTACCTGGTGGTTCCATTTCCTGCTTCCGAAGCCGGAGTACGCAATGTCGGAGCTGCCGCTGACATGGCGCAGCAGCTAGACCAGCTGACGTTCGAACAATGAACCTAGCGCGCTCCCGTGCGCTTGCGTTCCCTGCCTTGTGGTTATCCCTGCTGTCGAGCATGACCATCGCCGTGACTGTCGGCCCCGCCGATATTGCGCCAGGTGAAGTGTGGACCACCATTGTCCATCGTCTCGGACTGGTGCAGGTCGACGCTGCCTCAAACTTGCGCCAAGCCATCATCTGGGAACTGCGTTTGCCAAGAGTGCTTGTTGCAGCGGCTGTTGGTGCGGGCCTCGCGCTCTGCGGTGCCGCCATGCAGGCCCTGACCCGCAATCCACTAGCGGACCCCTATCTGCTTGGGCTTTCATCGGGTGCCTCCCTGGGTGCGGTCAGCTTTCTTCTGCTCGGCGCAGCCTTGCTGATGCCGTTCGGCGCCTTTCTTGGCGCCTTCGCCGCTATTACGTTGACACTGCTCATTACGCGACTTTTGGGAGGCGCAACGCCTGCGCGCGCCATTCTCGCGGGCATCGCGGTGTCCTCGCTTGCCGCTGCGGCGACCTCGCTTTTGATCTTCTGGTCAGCAACAGGGGACTCGTATCGAGAAATCCTGAGCTGGCTCTTGGGTTCGCTCAGCGGTGTTCTCTGGACGGATGCGCTTCTGGCAATGGGGGCAATCGCGGTCCTCGGGCTTCCAGTTTGCCTGGCAGCGCGCTCACTGGACGCATTCGCCTTCGGCGACACAGCCGCTGCTGCTCTGGGCGTCGACGTCGCTCGTTTGCGCTGGCTCGTGCTGGGCACTACGGCTTTGCTGACGGGAATATTGGTTTCGATCGGCGGCGCCATTGGCTTTGTCGGGCTCGTCATTCCCCATGTTGTACGCCTTGCTACCGGCAGCCGGCATCGTACCTTGCTCCCGCTTACAATGCTGACGGGCGCTGTGTTCATGGTATGGACCGATACTGCCGCTCGCACCCTCTTCGAGCCGCGAGAACTTCCGGTGGGCATCATCACCGCCCTTGTGGGCGCTCCCATCTTCCTCCTGGTGCTGCTGCGTTATAGGCGCATGACATGAGCGGGAACCTGATAATCCGCAATTTGACAGTTCGAGTTGGAGGCAAAGCCCTCATCGAGGATATCTCGTTGGACATGCGGACGGGAAAAGTGACTGGCTTGCTGGGACCGAACGGAGCCGGTAAGTCGACGCTCATGAGGGCGATGCTTGGGCTCACAAGCATCGCTGCGGGCACGATTCTTTATGCCGGTATCGACCTTCTCGCTATGTCGCGGAGAGACCGTGCCCAAATGGCGGCCTTCGTCGAGCAATCCCACAGCGCCGACGTCCACCTGTCTGCCCGTGAGGTGGTGCTGCTCGGGCGCATACCGTTTCAATCCATCTGGCAGTCCGTCCCCTCACCGGACGACGGGGAACTGGCGTCGGCAGCAATCAGTGCCGTGAGCATGTCGCGTTTCGCTGAACGCGACTTCTCGACCCTCTCCGGCGGAGAGCAGCAACGCTTGCATATCGCCCGCGCACTTGTGCAGCAGCCGCAGTTGCTGATCCTAGACGAGCCCACCAACCACCTTGACGTACAGGCACAACTATCCGTCCTTCAACTCCTCAGGGAGAAGGCTGCAGAGGGCATGACGGTGCTGATTGCCCTGCACGACCTCAACTTGGCAGCAGGGTTCTGCGACGATCTTGTCTTAATGAATAGGGGACGCGTGATAGCCACGGGCGCTCCGGAGGCGGTCCTCACCCCTGCCCGGCTGAACAGTGTCTACGACGTGTCCGCAAGCTTACTGCGCCACCCTACAACTGGCCGGCCCATCATCGCCTATGACTTGCTTTCGCCCGATGGTCAGCAGAATAGCAATTGACAATCCTTTAGCCTCCGCCCAAAAATTTGATCGGCTGGTCAAATTTTTGCAGCAGCCAACCAGCGGAGGGCGGCATGGAATTCGGCATCACGTTCAAGGGCTTCGTTGAGGCGGAGCGGGCAAGGTACCTGGTTCGTGCGGCAGAATATGCGGGGTTTAGCTATTGCTGGTTCTACGACTCCCATATCCTCTGGCGCGATTGCTACGCCGCAATCGCCATGTGCATGGAAAACACGAATACCATGCGGTTCGGTCCGCTGGTGACCAATCCCGACGTGCGGGACTGGTCAGTCGCGGCTTCCATCTTTGGCTCTCTCTCCAAGCAGAGCGGCGGCCGCTTCGATCTTGCTGTCGGTCGTGGTGACAGTTCGCGCCGCGTCATGGGCAAAAAGCCTGCTACGCTGGCCCGTGTCGCCGAGTTCATCCACAAGACCCAGGCCATGGTTCGCGGTGAAGAAGTCACCTATGGCGATGTCGCCGAACCGGTAAAGTTTCCTTGGGCAGTGGGCCACGAGATGCCCAGTTGGATCGCGGCTTATGGTCCTCTGGCGCTGAAAACAGCGGGTGAGCACGCTGATGGTGTCGTGCTGCAGCTGGCCGATCCCGGCCTCTGCAAGTGGTTTACCGATCAGTGCCTGGATGCAGGCAAGGCTGCTGGCCGGAACATGAGCAATTACCGCTCGATGGCGGCCGCACCAGCCTATTTCGGCGACAAGGCGCGGGCCGTTGAAGCTACCAAGTGGTTCCCAGCCATGGTTGGCAACCACGTGGCCGACATCGTCGAAAAATATGGCGCCGACAACGACCAAATCCCCAAGAGCCTTACCAGCTACATCGAGAAGCGTCGGGGCTACGACTATTCAAAGCACGGCCAGTCGGACAACCCGTTTCTGGACTTCATAACGCCAGATGTGGTCGAGAACTTCTGTGTGCTGGGAGAGCCCGACGACCACATTGCCAAAATGCATGCGCTCAAGGATGCTGGCGTTACCCAGTTCAACATCTATCTCGATAGCGGCGACGAGGAAGAAATTATCGCCAATTACGGTCGGCATGTAATCCCCGCGTTCCGCTGATCTCAGCGGTTCAGCACCTTGCCCGCCACAACGTCGATCTGCATGCCGTCGAACGCCGGAGTTATGTGCTCCGGTGTTTCTGCCTCGAGCCGGTTGTAATCGAGGTCGATGTGCATGTCGGTGAGCACGGCGCTTCGCGGTTGCACTTTCTCTATCCAGTCCAGTGCCTCAGGCAGGCTGAGATGACTCGGGTGCGGAGTTGGGCGAAGACAATCCAGAACCCAGAGCGACAACCCTTGCAGTGCACTGATCGACTGATCGGGAAAGCCTGAAAGGTCCACTGAGTAAGCAAAATCTGCTACTCGAAATCCGAGCGAGGTGATCTGACCATGGGTCTGCTCGAACACTGTAGTATGGATTATGCCCCCCGGCCCGTCTATCACAAGCTCCTGACCAGGACTGATCTGATGGCCATTGAGGATGGGGGGATAGTCGCTGCCTGGCGGGGAAACAAAGCAATAGCGGAAGGCTTCATGCAGCCGCGCCCCAGTCTCCGGGTCGAAATAGACGTCCACCCGTTTGCGGTTGTGCAGGGCCAGGACACGCAGGTCATCTATGCCATGGATGTGATCGGCATGGGCGTGCGTATAGAGCACTGCCTCTACGCGGTCCACTTCGGCGTCGAGCATCTGCTGGCGAAGATCGGGGCCGGTGTCGATTAAAACGCGGGTAGGTGTGTCGCTTCCCTCGCTCCAACCCTCTAGCAACAAGGCGCAGCGACGGCGGCGATTTCTTGGCTCATCGGGGTCACAGTCGCCCCAAACATTGCCGATGCGCGGCACACCACCCGACGAACCGCAGCCCAGAATGGTCGCAATGATCCGCTGCGCGATCGGCATAGCTCTACGCAAGTCCGGTCTTGCTGAAGAGCCGTGCGAAATTGGCAGTTGTCTCCGCTCCGACCTGCTCCAACGTGATCCCGCGAACCTCGGCGACCTTGCCGGCGGTGTGCCTTACAAAGCTTGGTTCGTTGGACTGGCCCCGGTGTGGAGTGGGCGCAAGGTAGGGCGCATCCGTTTCGACCAGGTAGCGGTCGGCCGGGACTGCTTTGGCGACCTCGCGAATCTCTTCAGCATTGCGGAAGGTGATGATGCCGGAAAAAGAGATATAGCCGCCGAGCGCCAAAGCCCGTTCGGCCAGCTCTGCGCCTGCCGTAAAGCAGTGCAGGACGAACGGGAATGCGCCCTGCCTTGCCTCCTCTTCGAGGATCTTCGCCATGTCGTCGTCAGCCTGCCGGCTGTGGATAACCAGTGGAAGACCGGTTATCCGCGAGGCTGCGATGTGCCGACGCAGGCCCGTCGCCTGTG
This sequence comes from Devosia sp. RR2S18, assembly GCF_030177755.1. Classification (NCBI taxonomy): domain Bacteria; kingdom Pseudomonadati; phylum Pseudomonadota; class Alphaproteobacteria; order Hyphomicrobiales; family Devosiaceae; genus Devosia; species Devosia rhizosphaerae. The sequence continues at coordinate 2,226,670 of NZ_CP126539.1, read as the reverse complement.
CCTCTCTTGGAGCATTGTCGTAGAAGTAATCCAACCCTGCTTCGCCGATAGCAACGCAACGGGGATGGGCACTTAGCCGAACCAGGTCTTCCGTTTGAATGTGCAATTCTTCATCTGCATGATGCGGGTGCGTACCGACCGAGCACCAGACGTTCGCATAACGTTCCGCCAGCCCTGCATATGTGGAGAACTTTTCCACATGTGTGGAAATCGTCACCATGCCGCTCACGCCGGCAGTGTCTGCCCGAGCGAGCACGCCGTCGATATCGGCGGCCAGAGCCTCGAAGTCGAGGTGGCAGTGACTGTCGATCAACATCAGTCCGCCTCACGCTCAATACGGGCGAAAACGCCTTGTGGAACAGGCAATTCAGTGCCGGGTGCTAGGCGGTTCGCCTCTTCTGCAAACGACAGCAGGCGCTCGGCTTCAGGCACCGCCAACTGGTCGAGCAGGCGTGCCGCTGAGACTGGAACAAAGGCGAGCATGGGAATGGCAAGCCGCCGCACTGTGTCAGCGGTGCGATAGAGAACAGACGCCATGCGCTCTGGGTCGGTCTTCTTGAGTGCCCATGGCTCTTGGGCGGCAAAGTAGTTGTTGGCGGCGCTCAGGGCCCCGATGATCGCCCCAGCGGCTTCGTGGACAAGCTGCTCATCCATGGCCTTGCGAGCGGCTGCAAGAGCGTCACCGACCTCCTGATCGAGTGCTTCATCTTCAGCAGAAGCGGCACCGAACTGTGGCACCTGTCCACCACAGTTCTTGTTGATCATGCTGAGAGAACGCTGTGCAAGATTGCCAAGGTTGTTGGCGAGGTCGGCATTGACCCGATTGGTCAGTTTTTCGCGGCTGTAGTCGCCGTCATGCCCGAACGAAACTTCACGCAGGAGGAAGTAGCGGACCGGGTCGGCGCCGAACTCGGCGACGAGTTCAAAGGGGTCGATAACGTTGCCCAGCGACTTGCTCATTTTCTGACCATCGACCGTCAAGAAGCCGTGAGCGAAGACGCGATGCTGCACCGGTAGGCCGGCACTCATCAGGAAGGCTGGCCAATAGACGGTATGGAAGCGGATGATGTCCTTGCCGATCACGTGGAGGTCGGCGGGCCAGAATTTCTTGAACAGCTCGCTTGTCTCGTCTGGGAAGCCCACGCCGGTAATGTAGTTGGTGAGCGCGTCGACCCACACATACATCACGTGCCCGGGCGCATCCGGAACGGGGATGCCCCAGTCAAAAGTGGTACGTGAGATGGAGAGGTCCTGCAGGCCGCCTTTGACGAAAGAGATGATCTCGTTACGCCGCTCCTTGGGCGCGATGAAATCTGGATTTGCCTCGTAGAGGTCGAGCAGTTTCTGCTGATAGGCCGAAAGGCGGAAGAAGTAGGTCGGTTCTTCAACCCAGCTGACCTCGGCGCCCGAGGGAGCGAAGCGCTTCCCGTCGCGCTCAGTCAGCTCATCCTCGTCGAAGTAGGCCTCATCGCGCACCGAGTACCAACCCTTGTAGGTGGACTGGAAGATGTCGCCATCGCTGCTGGCCTCCATCCGTTTCCAGATCGCCTGAGCAGACTCGTGATGCCGCTCCTCGGTGGTGCGGATAAAATCGTCATTGGAGATATTGAGCTCGGCCGCGAGCCGCTGGAACTCGGCCGCATTTCGATCGGCGAGTTCACGCGGCGTGATGCCTTGCGCGGCGGCCGTCTGCACCATCTTAATGCCATGCTCGTCCGTGCCGGTGAGGAAGAATACATCGCGACCCTCCAGCCGCTTGAAACGGGCGATGGCGTCAGTCGCGATCATCTCGTAGGCATGGCCGATATGGGGCGCGCCATTCGGGTAGGAAATCGCGGTCGTGACGTAGAATGGCTCGGTGGTCATTGGGACTCGGCGGGAACAGAGGTGGTCGACACATGCTTCCTGATCGCGTCGAATACGGCGGCCAACGTCTGCTTCATATCCAGATTGATGCTGTCGGCCTCGGCGAAGAGGGCGTGGACCTTCTCCCATAGCTCATTGATGGAGGCAAGCCGCTTGCGGTCATGCGGCTGCATGGCCGCCAAGCGCGCCTCATGAGCCATCCAGTCGTCGATCATCTCACGAGCGAAGCTGTGCTCTGCACTCTGTGGGCTAGCGCCCAGCGCATCGGCAAGGCCTAGGACAATCGCGGTCGGGTGCCTCAGTGGATCGGCCAGCCAGCCTTGCAATGCGCCCAGCGATGAATCCGCCTCGAGAGCCAAGGTCTCGAAGGCACGCCGCGGGCGCCCGGCGGACAACTCCACAGCTCTGTCGACTTCCTCACGTCCAAGACTCTCATCCGACTGAACCAGAAGTGCCCGCACAGTCTCCGCAGAAACAGGCCGCAGCGCAAGGTTGTGGCAACGAGACTTGATGGTCGGCAAGAGCGATCCGGGGCGATGCGAGATCAACAGGAAGGTGGTGTCGGCGGGAGGCTCCTCAAGTGTTTTGAGCAGAGCATTGGCAGCAGAAGGATTGCAGTCGTCGATCGGATCTATCACCGCCACTCGATGTCCTGATCTTCCCCTGGTGTGGTGCAGACTGTCGCGCAGGTCACGCACCTCCTCCACCCGGATCACGGTATAGAAGCCCTTGCTGTCCTTGGACCTCCTCCGCAGCACAAAGAGGTTGGGATGGGAAAGCGCGGCGACTTGCTCAGAGACACGGTGCGCCTCCTCATCGCCGGTGGCGGAAAGAATTTCAGTCGCCAGTTCGAAAGCGAGTGTCGCCTTGCCAATGCCTTGCGGTCCGTGGAGGAGAATAGCGCCGGGTAACCGCCGCGCGTGCAACTGATCGAGCACTGCAGCTTTTGCAGCTTCGTGGCCCAGAACAGCCTGCCGGCGTTCGGGCAAAGGCAGACCCGTTAGCGCGTCGGGATCGCTCACGCCCGCCCGCCACCCAGTTGCTCACCGAAGCGCTCCGCAACGACCGACCAGATGGCGGCTTCAAGCGGCTCTTCACCTTGGTCGGCGGAAATCACTGCGCAGCGATCGGGATTGGCGCTGGCAATCGCCAGAAAGCCGTTTCGCAGGCGCTTGTGCCAGTCGAGTTCTTCTTTTTCGAAGCGATCACCGGTGAGGGCCAACCCATCCTCCACAGAGCGGCGGGCAACCCGCTCGAAAGCGAGTTCAGGATCCATGTCGAGGACTATGGTGAGATCAGGCGTGTGACCGTTGAGTGCGAGGCGTTCAAGCGCATCGATGAGCTTGTCGTCGACCCCTCCGGTCAAACCCTGGTAGGCGCGGGTCGAGTCATGGAAGCGGTCGGACAGCACCCAGGTACCGCGCCGCAGGTTTGGCGCAATCAATTGGTTCACGTGGTCGTGGCGCGCGGCAGCAAACAAGACGGCCTCGCCGCCTGCCCCCCAACCTTCAGATCGCCCCTGGAGAATAAAGGCGCGGATGGCTTCGGCCTTTGCCGTTCCACCCGGCTCACGAGTGCGGACGACGTCTATGCCACTGCGCTGCAGCTGCTGCTGCAGACGCTTGACTTGTGTCGATTTTCCGACGCCCTCACCACCCTCGAAGGTGATGAACCGGGCGCGGCTGGTGGTGGACGCCTCAAGCATGAAGCTCGTTGTATACGAGTCTTAGAGCCAGCCAAGAGCCAACTGCTTGAGCGCATCGGTAGCCTTGCGCACCAAATCACCCTCTTCCACCGTTTCAGCAGCGTAGAGAGGTGCTGCCTGCACCAGCTGGTCGTTACAGAACACGCGCAGTTCGGCGATCTGGCTTCCAGCCATAACGGGCGGCATCAGGGGACCGACATAGACCACCTCGGCGCTTAGGCATTGCCGCGAGCCACGAGGCAGATAGAGCGACAACTCGCCATTACCGACCAGACCAACGCTGCCGCTGGTGCCGCCATAAACGTTTGCATGGGCAATGACGCTGCCTTCGGGATAAGCGGCTACGCGCTCGAAAGCGCGTACGCCCCAGGTGAGCAGCTTCCGCGCCTCCTCGGTGCGCTCGCGCATCGACGTCAAGCCATGCACTACGGCGATGAGGCGCCGGTCGCCTTGGTTGGTCGAGGTGACAGACCCGTAACCGGCAGCTTCCGTGTGACCGGTCTTCAGTCCGTCCACCCCGATTCCCATCTCCACAAGCGAGTTGCGGTTGGGCTGGTTGATGCCGTTCCACTCCATGCTAGGTTCCGAGAAGTAGTGATAGTACTCGGGAAATTCCTGGATCAGGTACCGACCGATCAGCGCCAGATCGCGCGCAGTCGAGTATTCGTCCGGATCCGGCAGGCCGTTGGAATTGGTAAAGTTGGAACCGGTCAGGCCGATTTCTCGAGCCAGTTCGTTCATCATCGCAGCGAAACTCGCCTCGGAACCGGCGATGCCTTCAGCCAGAACGATCGATGCATCGTTGCCCGACTGGATGATAACGGAGCGAATGAGATCTTCCACGCGGATCTGGGAATTCAATTCCGCGAACATGGTTGAGCCGCCAGAAGCTGCACCGCCGGTGCGCCAGGCGTTCTCAGAGACGAAGAATTCGTCATCCATGGTGATGCGGCCAGCGCGGAGTTCGTTGAACACCACGGCCACTGTCATGAGCTTGGTCATGCTGGCGGGCTCTAGGCGCTCGTCAGCGTCCTTCTGGAAGATAACGGTGCCGGACTGCTCATCCATTAGGACGGCGAACTTGGCCTTGGTTTCGAACGTAGCTTGCGCCAATGCTGATGCCGTCAGCAGCAATGCAGTGGCAACCGCGACGAAAATCCTCTTCAAGTCCGCTCTCCCTGTCCGTAGCTGGCTTAACTGCCAAGCCGCCCTGAACTAATAGAGAACTATCCCAGGCAGGCCAAGTTCCTGCGCTAAATGTTGAACGTCGGCAGTGCTCGCGCCTGGCTTCAATGCCGTCATCCGCAGCTCCGTGCTGCCATCGCCAGAGATGCTCTCCACCGCACCAAGAACAGCGAACTGCTGAGCGATGTTGTTTGCTCCGGCTGCATCCGTGTAGCTGCCAAGTGCAAGCCGCACAGGCTGGGTGTCCGGCGGCAATGCCTGAGTGGCAAGCGCGTTGACGGCCGCCATCGCAGTACCTTCTGGGCTGCTTTGGGCTGGCGCCGCCTCGGCATAGGAGAACAGGCCGCCCAAGAAATTGCCTGCCATATCGGCCAGGCTGTTGGTGTTGTCGACAGCGGCGACGCGAGTGTGACTGCCGAACTCATTAGGCCCACTATAGCTCGCCACGAGCATTCGGGTATCGTCGCCCTCGAGCGGAGCCCGGCCGAGATATTCGACGGAAACGGGTGCACTGCCCTTTTCGACATAGCCGAGCATGGCAGCGGCGCGATAGGAAAGGTCCATCACCCGGCCGGCCAAGTAAGGCCCTCGGTCATTCACCCGGACGATCAGCGAGCGGCCGTTTTCCTGGTTTGTCACGCGGACATAGGATGGCAGCGGCAGTGTCGGGTGGGCGCCGGTGATGGCATTGGCCGAAAAAACTTCCCCATTTGCCGTGAGGCGGCCGTGGAAGTCGGCTCCGTACCAGGAGCCCTTGCCGGAGCCGACATAGCCGATCGGATTTTCCTGCGGCACATAGGTTTGGCCGCGCACCACATAGGGTTTGCCGATGAGGTTCCGCCCGCCACCACGGGGCGGATTGGGGTTGCTTGTCACCCGGGGAGACGACTTGACGCCGAATTCTTCGGAGGTGAAGGCGGCGCGCTTCACAGTTGGGCCGAGGCCCATGCTCGAGCAGGCCGACAGCGCGGTAGCTGCGGCGAGGGACAGGGAAAGAAGGCGGACGGCATGGCGCCAGGAGGTTGTCACGGTACTCAATACACACGCTCGTGGGTCTGCGGAGCCCGATGGTACGCCGGCTCCGTCGCATTTGTACCAAAAACAACATTTTCTGGTTTCGGAGGCGTTAAGGGGAACGGAGTGTTAGCCTTGAGCGTCGCACAAGAGCGCGAATGCTAACGCGAGGCGTTGCTGGTTGACGGATATAAAGATATCTTTATGTCTACGGAAAGCCTTGCGCCGCCCCTTCTCCGATGAGGACACTATGACCTCCACCGCTTCTGATACGCCTCATATCCCCGATTGGTCGGAGGTGCGTGCAGCGCTTGCGGCGGCGATGGGCGAACGCATCCTCATCCTCGATGGCGCCATGGGCACCATGATACAGCGGCTCAAGCTGACCGAGGAGAACTTCCGCGGCGAACGCTTCAAGGACTGGAGCCATCCGCTGCAGGGCAACAATGACCTGCTGGTTCTCACTGAGCCCAAGCGGATCGAGGACATCCACTTCGAATATTTCATGGCCGGCGCTGATATCGCCGAGACCAACACCTTTTCGGCGACGTCCGTAGCGCAGGCGGATTACGGCACCGAAGAGGCGGTTTACGACATCAACTTCCAGGGCGTCGTGGTGGCACGCCGGGCGGCGCTGCGGGCTGAAGCCGAAGACGGGCGGCGGCGGTTCGTCGCTGGCGCTTTGGGACCGACCAACAAAACCTCGTCCATGTCTACGGACGTCAACAGCCCAGGCCATCGCGCGATCACCTTCGATGAACTGGTGGAAGCCTATGGAGAGGCCATTCGCGGCCTTGTCGACGCCGGCGCCGACCTCCTCTTATTCGAGACCATCACCGATACGCTCAACACCAAGGCTGGCATTTTCGCGGCGCAGCGGCTGTTTGAAGAACGCGGCATTGATGTGCCGATCATGATCTCCGGAACGATCACCGACCTATCCGGCCGCACGCTTTCGGGCCAGACGCCAACGGCGTTCTGGTATTCGATACGCCATGCCAATCCTCTGACCATCGGGCTCAACTGCGCGCTGGGCGCGGACCTGATGCGGGCGCATATTTCCGAGCTGTCTAGCGTCGCTGATACGTTCATCTGCGCCTATCCCAATGCCGGGCTGCCCAATGAGATGGGCGCCTACGACCAATCGCCCGAGCAAATGGCCGCGCAACTCAATAGCTTCGCGGAGGAAGGCCTCCTGAACATCGTGGGCGGCTGCTGCGGCTCAACGCCCGACCATATCCGCGCCGTAGCCGAGGTGGTAAGCCGGCATAAGCCGCGGCAGGTGCCAGAGGCCGACCGCCTCCTGCGGCTGGCTGGGCTCGAACCGTTCACGCTCACCTCAGACATTCCCTTCGTCAACATCGGGGAGCGGACCAACGTCACCGGCTCGGCCCGCTTCCGCAAGCTGATCACCGCCGGTGACTATGCCGCCGCGCTGGACGTGGCGCGCGATCAGGTCGCCAATGGCGCCCAGATCATTGACATCAACATGGATGAGGGACTGATCGACTCCAAGCAGGTGATGATCGAGTTCCTCAATCTGCTGGCCGCCGAGCCCGACATCGCCAAAGTGCCGCTGATGATCGACAGCTCCAAATGGGAGGTAATCGAGGCGGGCCTCAAATGCGTGCAGGGCAAGGCGCTGGTGAACTCGATCTCCATGAAGGAGGGTGAGGAGAGCTTCCTCCAGCAAGCGCGCCTCGTCCGCGCCTATGGCGCTGCCGTGGTGGTGATGGCGTTTGATGAGCAGGGCCAAGCCGATACGCTCGAGCGCAAAGTCGAGATCTGTACGCGCGCCTATAAGCTGCTCACCGAAGAAGTGGGTTTTCCGCCCGAAGACATCATCTTCGATCCCAATGTGTTCGCGGTGGCGACCGGCATCGAGGAACACAATGGTTACGGGGTGGCTTTCCTCGAGGCCACCAAGCAGATCACCGACACCCTGCCCCATGTGCACATTTCGGGCGGCATCAGCAATCTGTCGTTTTCGTTCCGCGGCAACGAGCCGGTGCGCGAAGCGATGCACGCCGTATTCCTCTACTATGCCATCCAGAACGGCATGGACATGGGCATCGTCAATGCCGGCCAGTTGGCGGTTTACGAAACGATCGATCGAGAATTGCGGGACGCTTGCGAGGACGTGATCCTCAACCGGCGGCCGGACGCAACCGACCGGCTGCTCGAACTCGCCGAACGCTATCGCGGCACCGCCGGCAAGGGACCTAGCGCCAAGGATTTGAGCTGGCGTGAGAAGCCCGTCCAGGACCGGATTACCCACGCGCTGGTGAATGGCATCACCGAATTCATCGAGGCTGACACCGAGGAGGCACGGCTCGAGGCCGAGCGCCCGCTCCACGTGATCGAGGGCCCGCTGATGGCCGGCATGAATGTGGTGGGCGACCTTTTCGGGTCGGGCAAGATGTTCCTGCCGCAGGTGGTCAAATCGGCCCGCGTGATGAAGCAGGCCGTGGCCCATCTCCTGCCCTATATGGAGGAGGAAAAGCGCCTCAACGGCGGCGAGCAGCGTAAGGCCGCTGGCAAGGTGCTGATGGCCACCGTCAAGGGGGACGTGCACGACATTGGCAAGAACATCGTCGGGGTCGTTCTCGCCTGCAACAATTACGAGATCATCGATCTAGGCGTGATGGTGCCCACAGCCAAGATCCTGCAGACCGCACGGGACCAGAATGTCGACGTGATCGGGCTTTCGGGCCTCATCACACCCTCGCTCGACGAGATGGTGCATGTGGCCGCCGAAATGGAGCGCGAGGGCTTCGACATCCCGCTCTTGATCGGTGGGGCGACCACCAGCCGGGTACATACGGCGGTAAAGATCCACCCGCGCTACAGCAACGGCCAAGCCGTACACGTGAACGATGCCAGCCGCGCGGTGGGCGTGGTGTCGAACCTGCTCTCGGCCGACACCAAAGTGACCTTTATTGAGCAGGTGCGGGCGGAATATGCCAAGGCCGCGGCTGCGCATGAGCGGGCAGAAAGCGACAAGCAGCGCCTGCCGCTTGCTGCTGCCCGGCAGAATGCGTTCAAGCCAGATTGGAGTGGCTATGAGCCACCCAAGCCGAGTTTCTTGGGCACCAAGGTCTTCGACGATTTCGACCTTAGGCAACTGGCAGAATACATCGACTGGACTCCCTTCTTCCAGACCTGGGAGCTCAAGGGCCGCTACCCGGCCATTCTCGAGGACGAGCGCCAGGGCGAAGCGGCGCGGCAATTGTTTGCCGATGCACAAGCCATGCTCAAGCAGATCATCGATGAGAACTGGTTCCGGCCGCGCGCCGTCGTCGGCTTCTGGCCCGCCAATGCGGTGGGCGACGATATCAAACTCTATGCCGATGAAGGGCGCGAGGAGGAACTCGCAACGCTCTTCACCCTGCGGCAACAGCTTTCCAAGCGCGGCGACAAGCCCAACATGGCTCTTGCCGACTTCGTGGCCCCTGAAGGGAGCGGCAAGTCCGACTTCATGGGCGGCTTCGTCGTTACGGCGGGTCTCGAAGAGGTGGCGATTGCCGAACGCTTCGAGAAGCAGCACGACGATTATTCATCGATCCTAGTGAAGGCCCTGGCGGACCGTTATGCGGAGGCCTTGGCCGAGTTCATGCACGAGCGGGTCCGCAAGGAGTTCTGGGGCTATGCCAGCGACGAGGTCCTCAAGCCCGAAGAGCTGATCGCCGAGACCTACCGTGGCATCCGCCCTGCCCCCGGTTATCCGGCACAGCCGGACCATACTGAGAAAACCACGCTGTTCCGTCTGCTTGAGGCGGAGAAGAACGCGGGAGTAAGCCTGACCGAGAGCTATGCCATGTGGCCAGGATCGTCGGTGTCAGGATTCTATTTCAGCCATCCCGAGGCGTATTATTTTGGCGTAGCCAAGGTGGAGCGCGACCAGGTGCTGGACTATGCCGAGCGCAAAGGCATGGCGGTGGACGAGGTGGAGCGGTGGCTTGGGCCAGTGCTCAACTACATCCCAAGGCCGAGCATTGTGGCAGCGGAGTAGGATAGCCCCACCCGACCTCCCCCTGGGAGGAGGAGTGGTCCTGTTGGTGCGTGATCGTTCGTTTCCACCACAGGGTCATTCCCGCGCGAGCGGGAACCTCGGTTCGGGGTGTTGGGACAGAGGAACAGGGTTCCGGCTTGCGCGGGAATGACATTGTGGTCGGGGGTACTTCATGACGAGCAATAAGCCTATCCCCGTCACGCTCATCACCAAGCCCGGCCAACTTCTGTCGCTCGACGCCGACACTGCGCTGATCCGGCTGCCGGCCAACACCAGCCACGGCCATGATGATGGCGACCACTGCATCGCGTGTGCCGCTCAGGCGGATGTTCGTGCTTTGCTGTTCAATCTGCTGGAAAGCCAGCGCCGTGGGCTCCGTCCTGCCTTCAGCCGCGTGGTGGTGGACGCCAGCGCGGTCAAAGACCCACAGCAGGTTGTTCTTGCCTTGACCGGGAAGTTGCCCGCGCAGGCGTTGCGGGACCATACCGTGGCACGCACATTCTTTTTGGTCGGCTAGACCCACTAAGCTCTTCAGCTTAGAACTTCCACCGCACGCCCAAAACGGTGGCGTTGGCGCCGTCCTGCATGCCGCCTAGGGTTTTCCAAGCGCCCGAGCGGTGATGAATGCGCCAGAAGAACTCAGTGTTCGGCAGTTGCGCCACGTTCACGCTCACCTCGGGCCCAAGATAGAACAGCAGCGTCGTGTCGCCACCGCTCTCAAGTTCACGCGGCGATTCGATGCCGATGGTATCGCTGGCAACCGACAGGCCGGTGGTGAGACTGAAAGAAACGCCGAAATCCTCGGTTGCGAGCAGGTCGTCGGCCCGGGCGACCACGCCGCCCCAGAGCTCTGTTGAAGTGCGATCGCCAAATCGGCCTGCGACGCCCAGTTCTGCACCGAGCATCAGACCACCGCGATCGCCCAGGAAAAACTCCTGATAGCCGGCGCCGACAACGTAGTTGTCTTCATAACTTACGGTGAAAGGGGCAAAGCTGTATTCGAAGTATTGATCGGTGAAGCGGCCACCGAAAAAGAACACGGCTTGATCCCGCTGGTCTGCCGCTTCTTGAGCCGAAACCGGCATCAAAGACATCGCACTGACGACAACCGCCGCCGATAACCTTAACCGCATATAGATAGACCCTGACGTAGGCGCCCCCGTGGCCTAACGGTACGACAACATCAAAGCAGGTGAAACCGTTCCGCCGTATCGACGGAGATTTCTCCGGTCTCAGTGTTCGAAAAGCACCAATGGCGTATCGAGGCGCAGGTAGAGCGGATGCTTGGGTGAGCCATCCGCATTGGTGCCGAAACACCATAGTTCGATGCCGTCGGCGCGCAACGCCGCGACGATCTCGCGACCAGCAGGCGCCAGCGCCTTGTTGAGCTTGCCATGGCAGAGAACGACCTTTTCGGCACTCGCCGCCGCCGCACGGATCACGGGGAGATTGGCCGGCGATGATGCCACGACTCCCGGTTGCAGCAGCATCTTTGGGTCGGTGGCGCGATAATCGCCGACATTGGTCTTGATCATGGCCGAATAGCCTTCCCGCTGCGCAAAGGTCCATTCGCGGGCGCAGGTCGGGTCGTTCACCGTGGCGTCGGCGGTGGACGGATTCATGCCGATGAACATGATGTAGCGATTGGGGAAGCTTTCGCCGGTCCATCGCCGCATCTGCTGGCGATGCTCGTGATCGGTGAAGATGGCGTCGCCCTTTACGCCCGGCAGCAGGCGCAGCCGCACCCGGCCGCCGGGATCGTGACCGGTGCCGTCGATCATGCGGTGAGGTCGCTCGGCGGTGTCAAGCCGTTGATGAGGCACGCGGTGGTGACGGTATTGGCAAGGAGGCACGCGATGGTCATCGGACCGACGCCGCCCGGAACGGGGGTGATGGCCCCGGCGATTTTCGAGGCTTCCGCATAGGCCACATCGCCCACGAGCCGGGTCTTGCCATCGCCGCGCTCGGGCGCATCGATGCGATTGATGCCTACGTCGATCACTGTAGCACCCGACTTGATCCACTCGCCCTTGATCATCTGCGGACGACCGACAGCGGCAATGACGATGTCGGCCTGGCGCACCACGTCGGCCAGGTTTTGCGTCTTTGAGTGCGCGACCGTCACGGTGCAGTTCTCGCGCAGCAGCAACTGAGCCATCGGCTTACCGACCAAATTGGAGCGGCCGACGATCACGGCGTTGAGCCCTGCCAGCGAGCCAAGCTGATCGCGCAGCAGCATGAGGCACCCCAAAGGGGTGCAGGACACAGGCCCTGGCAAGCCGATCTGCACCTTGCCGACATTGGCGGGGGTGAAGCAGTCGACGTCCTTTTCGGGCGCGATAGTCTCGATCACGCGGACCGGATCGATCTGCGCGGGCAGCGGCATCTGCACGAGAATGCCGTGCACAGCCGGGTCATTGTTGAGCGCCTGCACCAATGCCAGGAGCGCTTCCTGGGAGGTGTCCTCGGGCAGTTCATGCTTCAACGAAGCCATCCCCACTTCAGCGGTCTGCTTGGCCTTGTTGGTCACATAGACCTGGCTGGCTGGATCATGGCCGACGATGACCACAGCCAGCCCCGGCGTGATGCCATGATCTTGCTTAAGCCGACCCACATGCTCGGCGATCCGGCCACGCAGGCCCTCGGCGAAACTCTTGCCGTCGATAATCTTAGCCGTCATGGGAGCCTCCGATGATTGGAATGGGAGCGGCCGCTGCGGCCATGCCGCTGCAATAGGAAATGCCGCATGCGGCGTCCATGCTTTTTGCCGCAAGGCAGCTTGGCGTGTGGACGGAAGGTGGGGAAAGCGCAGGCCAGAAACGACGAGGCTGCGACGGCATCTCTGCCATCGCAGCCAATTGGGAGTGCCGGCCTGCCGCACTGTTGAGGGCTTGGGGGACAAGCGGCCAACACGGCACTCCACGCTCACCGGTTGCATGGGTCGCTTGCCGTGCCGATGAACTTGCCTACAAGATGGGAGGCAAATGCGGCGAGAAAAGGCGCCCTCACCGCTATGTGAAAGGGGCCCAGCCCTGCCAGCCGCAGTTGAAGCGCTGTTGAGAAACTGTCATTGGATGGAGCTAGTCGAGGCCCCTGAAATGGCCACGAGGACGACCGGAGGATACCGGCTCCCCAAAAGCCGGCGAGAGAGAAAAGCATGACGACAATCAGCCCGCCCCGCCTCGAAACCCAGTCCTTTACCGACCCCGAGCAGGCCTGGAGCCATCTCGCGCATATCTATCATCGCAATACGAGCTTCATCCGCGCCCACCTCGATGCCCTGGCGTCGGGCAAGGCACCGGAAGGGCGGGTGCGCGCCTGCTATCCCCAGGTCGAAGTGCGTTCGACCAGCTACAGCAAGCATGAGAGCACCCTGCCCTATGGTTTTCTCCACACGCCCGGAATTTACCGAACGACGGTGACCGCGCCGGATCTCTTTCGGAGCTACCTACAGGAGCAGTTCGCCGCGATTCTGAAGAATCATGGCGGCACCATCGACATCGGAGAATCCGACACCCCCATTCCGCTGCATTTCTCCATGCCGCCCGATGAGCGGGTGGATGGGGAAGCCCTGAATGCGTTGAGCGTGCCGCTCCGTGACGTGTTCGACGCGCCGGACCTAGCCCATACCGACGACGAGATCGCCAATGGCAGCTTTGTGCCACGCAAGGGCGGGCCATACCCGCTCTCGGCCTTCACCGCACCGCGGGTGGACTATTCGCTGTTCCGGCTAAGCCACTATACGGGCACTGCCGCCCAGCACTTCCAGAACTTCGTCATCTTCACCAACTACGCCTTCTACATCGACGAGTTCTGCCGGGTCGCGAAGGAATATATGCGCGAGGGGCATCCGCATTACGAGAGCTTCATCGAGCCGGGCAATGTGGTGACAGACAACATGCTGCGCGGCGGCACCACGGCCGGTTCGGCCCCGGTGCGGGCCCCACAGATGCCCGCCTATCACCTGACCGCCGGCGGCAAGCGCGGCATCACCATGGTCAATATCGGCGTGGGGCCATCCAACGCCAAGACGATCACCGACCATATCGCAGTGCTGCGGCCCCATGCCTGGATCATGCTGGGGCACTGTGCCGGCTTGCGCAATTCGCAGGAGTTGGGCGACTTCGTCCTGGCGCATGCCTATGTGCGGGAAGACCACGTGCTCGACGCCGACCTGCCGCTCTCGGTGCCGATACCGGCGCTGGCCGAGGTGCAGGTTGCCCTGCAGCAGGCGGTGGGGGAAGTGACCCAGACCGATGGCGTTGAGACCAAGAAGATCATGCGCACCGGTACAGTCGCGACCTTCGACAATCGCAATTGGGAATTGCGCGACCAGGCCGAGATTACGCGGCGCCTTAGCCAGTCTCGCGCTGTCGCCCTGGACATGGAGTCGGCGACCATCGCTGCTAATGGGTTCCGCTTCCGCGTGCCCTACGGCACCCTGCTCTGCGTCTCCGACAAGCCGCTCCATGGCGAGCTCAAGCTGCCCGGCATGGCCTCGGACTTCTACCGCACGCAGGTTAACCGGCATCTGCAGATCGGCCTGCGAGCGATGGAGATCCTGCGCGACCAGCCGCCGGAGCGGCTGCATTCGCGCAAGCTCAGAAGTTTTGCCGAGACGGCGTTCCAGTAGGCTCTAGTGCTTGGCGGTGCCGGGCTGCGCCATCTTGCGGTGCATTTCGGCCAGGGCATCGTCAGGCATGATATTGGCCATCATGGCTTGCATCTTGTTGGCAAAGCCGGTGACCTCGTGGCCCTCGCCGCGCATCATGGCGTCGAAGCCCTTTTTGGCCACCATGGCCGGATCGTCCTTCTTGTCGGTACCGACCTTGGTGTCGAGCATGTCAGCCGTCTCGAAGAAGTCCGTATCGGTCGGCCCCGGCATCAAACAGGTGACTGTGATGTCGGTGTCCTTGAGTTCGTTGCGGAGCGCATAGGCGAAAGAATCTACATAGGCCTTGGTGGCATTGTAGACCGCCTGGAAGGCGCCCGGCATCGCGCCCGCGATAGAGCCGGTGATCAGCACCTTGCCCTCGTTGCGATTGCGCATGTCGCGCAGGAACCGATGCAGCAAATATGTGGTGCCGAACACATTGGTGTCGATCACCCGCTGGATGTCGGCGAAGTCTTGATCGACAAAGGCCTCGCCGAGGCCACGGCCGGCATTTGCCATCAGCACGTCAACGGGGCGCCCCTGCCGCGCCACGGTCGTATAGAGTTGGTCGATGCCGATCCGGGTCGCGAGATCGGCCTGCACCGCCTCAACCGTGCCACCGAGACCGCGCAGTACGGCCGCAGCCTCCTGGATCTCCTCAGTATCGGACGCAATAATGAGGTCGTAGCCGTGCTCGATGCACTGCTTGGCCAGTTCGAGCCCGATGCCCAAAGAGGCGCCGGTCACGACGGCGAGTTTGGCGCGTTCAGCCATTAGTTGTCTCCTTTGCTGCCTGCGTGTCCCAACGGGTCGCGCACCAGCCCGTTGCCGGTCACAGCAAAAGTGAAGAACAGCTGACAAGAAAAAGCCCGGCATCGCTGCCGGGCTTGAGAGAGCTTAGCGGCCCTTGACCACCGAGTAGCCGGCATATTTTGCTGACGTACCCAGCTGTTCCTCGATGCGGATCAACTGGTTGTACTTGGCCAGCCGGTCTGAACGCGACAGAGATCCGGTCTTGATCTGACCGCAGTTCAGCGCCACGGCGAGATCGGCGATTGTGGAATCCTCGGTCTCGCCCGAGCGGTGCGACATCACTGAGGTGTAGCCAGCGCGGTGCGCTGTATCGACGGCGTTGAGCGTTTCCGACAGTGAGCCGATCTGGTTGACCTTGACCAGGATGGAGTTGGCAACACCCATCTTGATGCCCGACACCAGACGCTCGGTATTGGTGACGAACAGATCGTCGCCCACGAGTTGCACCTTCTTACCGACGGCTTCAGTGAGGGCCTTCCAGCCATCCCAGTCGTCTTCGGCCATGCCGTCTTCGATGGAGATGATGGGAAATCGGGTAGCGAGGTCTTCGAGGAAACGCACGTTCTCGTCGGAGGACAGTGACTTGCCCTCGCCGACCATCTCGTACTTGCCGCCTTTGTAATATTCGGTGGCCGCACAATCGAGCGCGAGGAACACGTCCTCGCCGGGCTTGTAGCCGGCCTTTTCAATCGAGCGCATGATGAAGCCCAGCGCGTCATCGGCAGACTTGAGGTTTGGCGCAAAGCCACCCTCGTCACCCACGGCCGTATTGTGACCCTCAGCTGACAGACCCTTTTTGAGGGTGTGGAAGATTTCCGAACCGATGCGGACGGCTTCGGAGAGGCTTTCCGCGCCCACCGGCAGGATCATGAATTCCTGCATGTCGATCGGGTTGTCCGCATGCTCGCCGCCATTGATGATGTTCATCATCGGCACGGGCAGGACATGGGCGTTCGGGCCGCCGATATAGCGGTAGAACGGCAGTTCGCTCGATTCGGCAGCGGCCTTGGCGACAGCCAGGGAGACGCCGAGAATAGCGTTGGCACCCAGGCGACCCTTGTTGGCCGTGCCGTCCAGCTCAATCATGGCCTGATCGACCGCAAGCTGGTCCAGTGCGTCCATACCTTGGATTTCATCGAAGATTGGCCCGTTGACGTTCTCGACGGCCTGGGTCACGCCCTTGCCGGAGTACTTCTGCCCACCGTCGCGCAGCTCGACCGCTTCGTGTGCGCCGGTGGAAGCGCCGGACGGAACTGCGGCACGGCCGAAGCTGCCATCGTCCAGCACCACATCGACCTCGACCGTGGGATTGCCGCGGCTGTCATAGATTTGCCGGCCAGTGACGTGGATGATTGACGACATGAAGAGCCCTCTTCCGCTGGGGTTACGGTGTTGGTGTCTCTCCTAGACGCGCCATGTGACAAGGAAAAGGGGGCGGGGCAAAAAAGATGGGTTCGTTCCGCCCGCGCGAACCGTTAGACGCATGGACAGGAAGAAGGAGGCTCCAATTGACCACACCGCACATCAAGCAGATCGCCCACACCTGCATCTTCGCTCGCGACCTCGATGCGACCGAGAAATTCTACTGCGAGGTTCTTGGCCTGCCGCTAGCGTTTACCTTTAAGCGCGGCGAAGAACGCATCGGCTACTATCTCGACTTGGGGAACGCACCTTTATCGAGGTGTTCCGCAAGGGGGAGTCACGCTTCGCGGAAACCGACCAGATCAACCACATCTGCCTTGAAACGGAGGACATCGATGGGTTCATCGAGGCCGTCCGCAGCAAGGGCGCGGAGATTACCGACAAGAAGCTGGGCGTTGACGGCACTTGGCAGGCCTGGATGGCTGATCCCAACGGGGTCAAGTTGGAAATCTTCCAGTATACCGAGGACAGCATGCAGTTCGGCCCGCGCGGCGCCGAATGCCAAGTGAATTGGTAGAAACAACAAGGCCGGTGTTTTCGACACCGGCCTTTTGGTTTCGTTAGTCGATCACGACCTTGGGCTTGGCGGGCGCGGCGGCTAAGTGCTCGCTCCGATCTCGCTCCGTCACGGCCGCTAGATCAAGGATTTTCTGCAGATTGGCGGCGTGACGGAAAGACGGCTCCATGTTTTGCCCGGCGCGCACCGCTTCCACGAAGCGGGCATAATTGGTCTGCACCGGCTCGACTTCCATTTCGGTCCAGGTCGCGGTTTCAACATCGTCGCCCAGGCAGACCATCAGCTTGGGCGTGTGGTTGATATCGACCAGATGGATGCCGCCCTTCTCGCCATAGATACGCAGCCGCAGATCGTTGAGGTGCCCCGATGCCCAGCGGGTGGCATGTATCACCGCCATGGCGCCGTTGGTCATCTCAGCGGTCATGACGAAGGTGTCGTTGGCGTCGAGCTTGTATTCGCCAATGGACCCGTTTTCCGCCTTGTCGAAGGTCTGCAGGCGAAAGAAGACGTTCTTGTATTCGGTGCCGGCCGCATAGGCGGCGAAGTCGAGAATATGAATGCCAATATCACCCAGCACGCCATTGGAGCCATGCTTGGTGCTGAGGCGCCAGAGCCAGGTCGGCGAGGTGCGCCAATCGCCCCAGGCCTTCGACACCAGCCAGCTCTGCAGATAGCTCGCTTCGATGTGCTTCACCGCTCCGATCTGCCCTGACGCAATGAGTTCATGCGCCTTCTGCAGCTGCGGCACGTTGCGATAGGTCAGATTGACCATGTTGACGAGACCGAGCCGCTCGGCGGTCTCGGTCATTTCGAAAGCCTTGGCGTGATCGGTGGCGAGTGGCTTCTCGCAGAAGACGTGCTTGCCAGCCTTCAGGGCCGCCATGGTGGTGGGGTAATGCACGCTGTCGGGCGTAATATTGGTGATCGCGTCGAACTCGCCCCAAGCCAAAGCTGCGTCCAGCGAGGCGAAACCCCGCGGGATGTCGTTGGCCTCCCGGAAAGCTTGCAGGCGGTTGGGATCGGTATCCACAGCCGCGACGATCTCCACGCCCTCGGCTTCCCTGAACCCCTTCACATGAAGCCGGGCCATGCCGCCGGTGCCGAGCATGAGAAGTCGCATAGCAAATCCTGTCAGTTGTTCACGGTGATTGAAGTCGACGGGCTGCAACATGCAGCCTGCCCAAGGGTTGCGAGCAATTCACGCAACGGCGCTATTCGTCAAGCTTGTGGCTGTCGAGCCGCTTGGCGGCGAGCTCGGCTTCGGCCTTGCTGCGCAGCTTCTCCGCCTTGGTGCGGCCATGGGTGATGCGGTTTTGCTCAGCCTGGGTGGCCTTCTCCGCACGCGCCTTCTGCTTGCGAACAGTGCGGAGATTGACGATCTCGGCCATTGTGCGAGCTAAACCAACCGGCTCTGCTCAATAGCCGCCGCGATGAAGCTAGCAAAGAGCGGGTGCGGCTCAAAGGGTTTGGACTTAAGCTCGGGGTGGAACTGGACGCCGATGAACCACGGGTGATCGGTGCGCTCGACGATCTCGGGCAGCTTGCCATCGGGCGAGACGCCGGAGAACAGGAGCCCATTCTTTTCCAGGACCTTGCGGTACTCCATGTTCACCTCATAGCGGTGGCGATGGCGCTCGCTGATGCGAGTGCCGCCATAGATGTCGGCCACGCGCGATCCGCGCGTGAGCTGCGCCGGATAGGCCCCCACTCGCATGGTGCCGCCCAGATCAGTGTCGGTGCCGCGGACTTCCTTGTTGTTGTCCTTGGTCCACTCGGTCATCATGCCGACCACCGCCTCCTTGGTTGGGCCAAACTCTGTGGAGGAGGCCGTCTTGATGCCGGCCGTGTTCCGCGCGGCTTCGATACAGGCCATCTGCATGCCAAAACAGATACCGAAATAGGGCACGTCCTTGATGCGGGCAAAACGAGCCGCCTCGATCTTGCCCTGGGCCCCGCGCTCGCCGAAGCCGCCGGGAACGAGAATGCCGTGCACGTGCTCGAGATAGGGCGCCGGGTCGTCGCGCTCGAAGACCTCGGAGTCGATCCATTGCAGGTTAACCTTGACCTTGTTGGCGATGCCGCCATGGGTCAGGGCTTCCGACAGCGACTTATAGGCATCCCGAAGGCCGGTATATTTGCCCACGATGGCGATGTTGACCTCGCCCTCGGGGTTGTGGAAGCGGTCCGACACCTCTTCCCAGCCTTCCATCTTGGGGGCCGGAGCATCGGTGATGCCGAAGGCTGCCAGGACTTCCCGGTCAAGCCCTTCCTGGTGATAGGCGAGCGGCACGTCGTAAATGGAGCCGACGTCCAGTCCCTGGATCACGGCGCTTTCACGGACATTGCAGAAGAGCGCGAGCTTGCGCTTGTCGGACTCGGGGATCGGGCGGTCACAGCGGACCAGGAGCACGTCCGGCATAATGCCGATGGAGCGCAGCTCGGCCACGGAGTGCTGCGTCGGCTTGGTCTTAAGCTCCCCTGCCGAAGGGATATAGGGCATCAGCGTAAGGTGCAGATAGACCACCTGTCCGCGCGGCAGCTCGTTGCCGATCTGCCGGATGGCTTCAAAGAATGGCAGTCCCTCGATATCGCCGACCGTGCCGCCGATCTCGACCAGCACAAAATCGTACTCCTCATTGCCTTCGAGGACGAATTCCTTGATCGCGTCGGTGACGTGCGGAATGACCTGCACGGTGGCGCCCAGATAGTCGCCCCGCCGCTCCTTGGCGAGGATATCGGAATAGATGCGGCCGGTGGTGATATTGTCGCGCTTGTTGGCGGCGCGGCCGGTGAAGCGCTCATAGTGACCCAGGTCCAGGTCCGTCTCGGCACCATCGTCGGTGACAAAGACCTCGCCGTGCTGGGTCGGCGACATCGTGCCGGGGTCCACATTGAGATAGGGGTCGAGCTTGCGCAGGCGCACCTTGTAGCCGCGCGCTTGCAGGACGGCGCCAAGAGCCGCCGATGCAAGACCTTTACCCAATGAGGAGACCACGCCTCCGGTGATGAATACGTACCGAGCCATGGGCGTTCACCTTAATCACATCAGCGTCGATTCGTAGAGGCCAGGAGGCGCTCTACACAAAAGAAGAAGGGGATGTCGCCATCCCCTTTTTCCGTTTCGCCTTTCGGCGGGTTAGTTGGCCGGCGTCTCAGCCGGAGCCAAAGGCACCGGTAGATCGCTCGAACCGGCCGGAGCAGTCTCCACCACCACGGGCTCCGCAGCAGGTGCGACATCGGTCGCTGGCAGCGGTAGCGTCGGGTCGGTCACCGGGTCAGCACCCTCGGGAGCGGCAGGCGTCTCAGCGGCAGGAACAGGAAGCGTCTCGGTGCCCTGCAGCGAATTGAGCGCATCAAGCACGCTGGTGGGTGCAGCCCCGTCTTGACCCTGCGCCGCGCGCTCGAGAATGCCCGAGGTGCCGCGATCCAGCTCGGAAAGAATCGTCAGCCCGATTGCCGTGGCGAAAAAGAGCGTAGCCAGGATCGCCGTGGTGCGGGTTAGCAGGTTTGCAGAGCCGCGCGCGGTCATCAGCCCGCCGCCACCACCGCCGCCAATGCCCAGCGCGCCACCTTCCGAGCGCTGCAGCAGGATCACCGCAATCAGCGCCAGGACGATCAGCAGATAGGCCACAATCAGGACGTTCGCCATCGTGTCTCAGTCAATCGGTCTTGGTCAAAAGATGGCGCGTCATACACGCCTCGAACGGCAAAGGCCAGAGGCGCCGGCCAAGTTTTAGCCCGCCTCCAGCATCCGCTCATACCGCCGAGATAATGGTGTAGAAGTCTTTTGCCAAGAGGCTGGCGCCGCCAACAAGGCCACCATTCACATTCTCGATGTCGAGGATCTCGCGCGCATTCATCGGCTTCATCGACCCACCATAGAGAATGCGCGTGCTGGCGCCCTTCTCCCCAAACCGCTCCACCAATTGCCGGCGGATGGCATTGTGCATCTGTCCGATCTCTTCGCAGCTCGGGGTCCGCCCGGTACCGATGGCCCAGATGGGTTCATAGGCGACGATCACCTCATGCTGGCCTGCGGCATCGGGAATCGATCCGGTGATCTGGCTAGCGACCACGGCTTCCGCATTGCCCGCGTCGCGCTCGCTTTCGGTCTCGCCCACGCAGATGATTGGCTTCAGTCCCGCGCCAATGGCGGCCTCCGCCTTGGCCCGCACCACCTCGTCGGTTTCGCCATGCGCAGCGCGACGTTCGGAGTGGCCCACGATGACATATTGCGCGCCGGCATCGGCAAGCATCGAGGCGGAAAGGTCGCCAGTGTGGGCGCCGGAGACAGCGGTGTGGCAGTCCTGGCCACCCGCCAGAATCCCGCTGGTCGCTCCGGCCGAGGCGACCGTATGGAGGATAGTTGCAGGGGGACAGATGACCACAAGTGCGCGCGGCGCTTCCCCGGTGGTCAGCAGCCCCGCGAGCTCCGCCACCTCGTCGAGCGAGCTGCGAAGGCCGTTCATCTTCCAGTTACCTGCGATAAGCGGCGTGATGGTCATGGTCACTGTTTGCTCCTGCATTCCTCTTGCACCATGGCGGGCTTTGCCCTAACCCCGGCTGTCAAACTGGATTACTAGGTGCCGCCGCTCATGCGGTAAAGCCTAGCATCGCCGAATTGGAACGTCTCAGATGCTCGATAGTTTGCGTGCCTTTGCAAAATCTTGGCCCGGGAAAATCCTCGGTGTCTTTCTCCTGGTGGGGCTTGCAGGCTTCGGCATCAACAATGTCATCACCGGGCTCGGCAGCAACACGGTTGCCACCGTGGGCGATCAGGAGATCGAGTCGAGCACATTCCTGCGCGCCTATCAGAACCAGCTCAACCGCATCGCCCAGCAGCTCGGTTCAGTGCCAACTGCCGAGGAGGCGATGAACTTCGGCATTCCCTCCGCGGTGCTCCAGCAACTGGGTCAGGAAGCGGCGCTGACGCAGATGGCGAGCGATTTCGGCCTCGGCGTCTCCGAAGCGCAACTGAGCCAGATGGTGCGCGAAGATCCCAGTTTTCAGGGAACACTAGGCACGTTCGATCCCGCCTCGTTCCAGCAGGTACTGCAAATGAGCGGCGTCACCGAGCGGGAGTATTTCGAGAACCAGGCCGATGCCGCACGCCGGCAGCAGCTGTCGCTGACGCTCTTCAGCCAGGCCGCTTTGCCCGAAGCCGCTTCCCGACTGGTCAACCGCTATGCCGGCGACCAGCGCACCATCGATTATTTCACGCTCTCCGAGCTCAGCATCCCCACACCGCCCGCCCCGACGGAAGAAGAACTGGCCGCGTATCTGGCAGAACGTCAGGCCGAGTTCCGTACGGTCGAGACGCGCAGCACACAGGTGCTGGTGCTCTCTCCAGCCACACTCGCGGCTGGCAGGACCATCTCGGACGAAGCCATCGCGGCTGAGTATGAGCGGACGCGCACCAATCTCAGCGTTCCAGAGCGACGTACCATCCAGCAGGTCGTGCTCTCTACCCCCGAGCAGGTCGCGGCCTTCGAAGCAGGCCTTGCCGCCGGTACACCATTCGAGACCTTGGTTGCCGATGCAGGCCTCACCGCCACGCAGCTAGGCACCCTGCCCCAGAGCGGCATCACCGACCGCAATCTCGCTTCCGCTGCCTTTGGGCTCGAAGAAGGGACGTTTGCCCTCATCCCCGGCGTTGCCGGTCAGCGTGCCGTCTTTGTTTCGGCCATCGAAGCCGGCGGCGAACCCGCGCTGGCGGATGTTCGGGACCAGATCGCCGAAGATTTGGCCATGACCGAAGCACGCAACGAGATCTCCGACATTCTCGATCAGGTGGAGGAACTCCGCGCGGCCTTCCGTCCCTTGCCCGAGATCGCCGAACGCTTCGGTCTCGAACTCTATGAGCTCGACGTCACCGCCGGTGGCACAGAGCTTGCTGCGGTCGAGGGCCTGCCCCAGGAAGATCGTCAACGGGTTGCCGAGGCCATCTTCCGCGCTGAAACCGATGCACTAACGCCGTCTCTCCCGCTCGGCGGCAGCGGCAACCTCTTCTTCAACGTCAGCACTATTGAGCCGGCGCGGGATCAAACACTCGAGGAGGCGCGTGAGGAGATCGCGGCTGCCTATACCAGCGAAGCGGTGAACGACGCCCTCCTGGCGGCTGCTGATGATGCGGTAGCGCGGCTCGACAACGGGGAAGCGCTGGCGGAGGTCGCCGCCTCCTACAATGCCTTCCCTCAGCTCAGCCAACCTTTCACGCGCTTCGGCGCCGATGACGGCACTATCGACACCACCGTAGCTTCCGCAGTTTTTGCCGGCGGTCCCGATCATCACGGCAGCGCCGTCAGCCAGTCCGGCCAGTTCGTCGTCTTCGACGTCATCAGCACGACGCCCGCTGAGGGCGCGTTGGAAGCCGACGCCCAGGAGAGCCTCGAAAACGAGCTGCGCGTCGGTCTCTACAGCGATTTCGTCTCGGCGATGACCAATGATCTGGGCCTACGCATCAACCAGCCGGCATTGCAGCAGGCGCTAGCACTCAACACTGGCCTGTAACCACAGGCCGGTTTCACACCAAACTGGATAGATCCAAGATGGGCGACGACGACTTTCAGCGCTTCGGTGAACACTACGATGCTGGGAAGTCGCAGATTGTCTGGCGCCGTATTGTCGCGGACCTCGAAACGCCGATCGGCACCTATCTCAAGCTCGCCGAGGGGCGCACCAATTCCTACCTGCTGGAATCGGTGCAGGATGGCACGACCCGCGGTCGCTATTCCATTATTGGCCTGCTGCCCGACGTGATCCTCAAGGTTGAGGGCGGGCAGCCGTCAATCAACCGCTCGGCGCATCTCGACGCCTCGGTCTTCGAGGCGATCAGCGACAAACCGCTTGATGCATTGCGGGCCCTCGTTGCGGAAAGCGCCATCGAAGCGCCCGAGGGCCTGCCGCCGCAATCGGCGGGCATCTATGGCTATCTCAGCTATGACATGGTCCGGTATATGGAGGTGCTGCCCGACAGCAATCCAGACGAGCTGGGTACGCCGGAAGCCATTCTGATCCGTCCCTCGCTCTTGGCCATCTTCGATACGCTCAAGGATGAGCTTTATCTGACTGCGCCAGTCTATGTCCGCAGCGGTGTCTCGGCGCGTCAGGCCTATGAAGCCGCCCAGGCGCGGATCGACGATGCAATCGGCCGCTTGGGTCGGTCCCTCCCCGCCACCAGCGCCCTGCCCCAGCTGGAATCTCTTGCGGTCACCAGCAACACCTCGCGAGACGACTATTTCGCCATGGTGGCGAAGGCCAAGGAATACATCGCAGCCGGTGACATCTTCCAGGTGGTGCTCAGCCAGCGCTTTTCCGCCGATTTCACCCTGCCGCCGACCGCCCTCTACCGTGCCCTGCGCCGCACCAATCCATCGCCCTATATGTACTTTTTGGACTTCGGCGACTTTGCCGTGGCGGGGTCCAGCCCGGAGATCCTGGTGCGAGTGCAAAATGGCGAAGTCACCATCCGGCCCATCGCTGGCACCCGTAAGCGTGGTTCCACCCCGACGCGGGATCAGGAATTAGCAGCCGAACTGCTCGCCGATCCCAAGGAGCGCGCCGAGCATCTGATGCTGCTCGATCTGGGTCGCAACGATGTCGGCCGGGTCGCCAAGACCGGTAGCGTCAAGGTTACGGACAAGTTCTTCCTCGAATACTATTCCCATGTGATGCACATCGTCTCCAACGTGGTGGGCGAACTCGATCCCAGGAACGATTTCATTGACGCGCTGTCCGCCGGTTTTCCTGCGGGAACGGTTTCTGGCGCTCCCAAGGTAAGGGCCATGGAGATCATCGATGAGCTCGAGCGATCGCGTCGCGGGATCTATGGCGGCTGCGTCGGCTATTTCGGCGCCGATGGCACCATGGACACCTGCATTGTGCTACGCACGGCCATCCTGAAGGATGGCAAGGTGTTCGTGCAGTCTGGCGCAGGCATCGTTGCCGATAGCAAGCCCGAACTCGAGCAGCTCGAGTGCGAGAACAAGGCTCGCGCTCTTTTTAGTGCCGCCGAGGAAGCTCTGCGCTATGCTGGCGAGGCAAGGATCGGCCAATGAGTGCGCAGATATCTACCCGGCTCGTCACCCACGTTTTTCGATGGCGGGGTCAACTCTGAACAGAGGTTCCCGCAGGTGCGGGAATGTCCCCCTGGTTTAGGAAACACCCCAAATGACCAAGACCCTCGTCATCGATAACTACGATAGCTTTACCTACAATCTTGTCCACTTCCTGGGCGAACTCGGCGCCGACATCACCGTGGTGCGCAATGACAAGATCACGCCCGACGAAATCGCAGAGATGGCGCCCGAGGCGATCGTGCTGTCTCCCGGCCCCTGCACACCGACCGAAGCCGGCATCTGCCTCGATGTGATCGACCGCTTCAAGAGCGAAATCCCCATGCTTGGCGTGTGCCTTGGCCATCAGGCCATCGGCCAGGCTATGGGTGGCGAAGTGATCCGCGCGCCCCACCTGGTGCATGGCAAAACAAGCCCGATCGAACACACCGGTAAGGGACTGTTCCAGGACCTCAATTCGAACTTTGAGGCGACACGCTACCACTCGCTGATTGTCAAGCAGGAGACGCTGCCCGAAACGCTGGAGGTCACCGCCAGCACGGCGGACGGGCTGATCATGGGCATGCAGCACAAGACCCTGCCGCTCCATGGCGTGCAGTTTCACCCCGAGAGCATTGCCTCGGAGAACGGCCATGCCTTGCTGCAGAACTTCTTGAATATCGCCCGCGACTTTAAAACCCGGAAGGCAGCGTGATGGACATCAAGGCGGCCCTCCACAAAATCGCTGATCGCCGCGACCTGACCGGTGAGGAAATGCGCAGCGTCATGCGCATCATCATGGCGGGTGAAGCTACGCCCAGCCAGATCGGCGCCTTTCTCATGGGCATGCGGATCAAGGGCGAAACGGTGGGCGAGATTGCCGCCGCCGTGTCCATCTTGCGCGAGCAGATGATCCCCGTCGCGGCACCGCAGGATGCAATCGACATCGTGGGTACCGGCGGCGATGGCGTCGGCAGCCTCAATATTTCGACCGCGACCGCCGTGGTGGTTGCTGCGGCGGGAATACCCGTCGCCAAGCATGGCAACAAGGCCCTGTCCTCGCGGTCTGGCTCGTCTCAGGCGCTGGAGGCTCTCGGCGTCAAGCTGGATCTCTCTCCCGAGGAAATCTCGCGCTGCATCCATGAAGCCGGTATTGGCTTTATGTTCGCGCCCTCCCACCATCCCGCGATGCGCCATGTAGGCCCGTCGCGCGTCGAAATGGGCGTGCGCACCCTCTTCAATCTGCTCGGACCGCAATCCAATCCCGCCGGGGTTCGCCGCTACCTCCTGGGCGTCTACGCGCAGGAATGGGTCGAGCCGGTTGCAGCGGCCTTGCTGGCCAATCGCGCCATCAAGGCCTGGGTGGTTCACTCCAGCGAAGGGCTCGACGAACTCTCGACCTCTGGACCCAACTTCGTCGCCCAGATCGTCGATGGCGATCTCCGCAGCTTTGAGCTTCACCCCGAGCAGATCGGCTTGCCACTGACCGACCCCAAAGACTTACTGGGGGGCACGCCGGAAGAGAATGCGCAGGCGATCAGGGCTTTGTTCGACGGAGCACCGGGTGCCTACCGGGAAACCGTACTGCTCAATGCCGGAGCGGCCATTTTCGTCGCGGATCGCGTTGGCAGCATCGAGGACGGCATTGCCGTGGCCAGCACGATCATCGATGAGGGCAAGGCCAAGGGCACTCTCGCCCGCCTGGTGGCGGTGTCAAACGGACGGGACGCATGACCGATATTCTCCAGCAGATCGAAGCCTACAAGCGCGAGGAAATCGCTGCTGCCAAGGCGATGCACCCATGGGCAGAGGTGGTGGCACAGGCCCATGACCAGCCCGCTCCACGTGGTTTCCTCAAGGCTCTCAAGAGCAAGCGCGCTGCGGGGCAGTATGCCCTGATTGCCGAGGTGAAGAAGGCCAGCCCGTCCAAGGGTTTAATCCGGCCCGACTTCAACCCCGCCGAGATCGCCCGGAGCTATGAAATGGCGGGCGCAGCTTGCCTTTCTGTGCTGACGGATCGGCCGAGCTTTCAGGGCTCGCCCAGCTATCTGATCGAGGCCCGCGCTGCGACGCGCCTGCCGGTGCTGCGCAAGGACTTCCTGTTCGAGACCTATCAGGTTGCCGAGGCACGGGCTTGGGGCGCGGACTGCATCCTCATCATCCTCGCCGCGGTCGGCGACGACGTGGCGCGCTACCTGCTCGACGCCGCCGAGGAATGGGGCATGGATGCACTGGTGGAGGTGCATGACCAGATTGAACTCGATCGTGCGCTAGGGCTGGGCGCCCAGTTCATCGGCATCAACAATCGCAATCTGCGCACCTTCGAAACAACCCTCGAAACCTCCATCAAGCTCGCAGGCGGTGTTCCGGAAGGCGTGACCCTGGTCAGCGAAAGCGGCATCGTGGACCACGCCCACCTGCAACTGCTGGATCGCGAAGCGGGTATCGGGACCTTCCTCGTTGGTGAGAGTTTGATGCGGCAGGACGATGTGGTCGCCGCGACGCGGGCTCTCCTGATGGGCCAAGTCGAGACGGTTCGCTCATGAGCAACCAAGCCCTCACCCATCTCAATGCCCGGGGCGAGGCGCACATCGTCGATATTGGTGACAAGGCGGTTACGCGTCGCCGAGCCACGGCGCAGGCGCGGTTGACCGGTCAACCCTCGACAATCAGCACCATTATGGGCGGTGGCCTCAAGAAAGGCGACGCACTCGCAGTGGCGCGCGTGGCCGGCATCATGGGTGCCAAGAAGACTTCCGAGCTCATTCCGCTCTGTCATCCCATTCCGCTCACCAAGGTCAACGTCGAAATCGAAGCCGAGAGCGCCGAGGCCATCCGCATCACCGCGACGGCTGAAACAACTGGACAGACCGGCGTCGAGATGGAAGCACTGGTTGCTGCCTCTACCGCGGCCCTCACGCTATACGACATGGCCAAGGCAATCGACCGCGCCATGGTCGTCAGCGATATCTGCCTGCTCGAGAAGTCGGGTGGCAAATCCGGCGACTACATGCGGGCGCCATGAGCCTTCTTCCGGTCGACGACGCGCTGGCCCAAATCCTCAGCCGTGTTCCCCCAGTAACGCCGGAAATTGTGGCCCTGCCCGAGGCGGTGGGCCGCGTCCTCGCCGACCCGATCATTGCCACGCACGACCAGCCGCCCTTCAATGCCAGCGCCATGGACGGTTATGCCATGCGGGCCGCGGACGTGAGCGACGGGGCGCAGCTTCGGGTCGTTGGCATGTCTCAGGCCGGCGCAGCCTTCAGCGGGTCTGTTGGGGAAGGAGAAGCGGTCCGCATCTTCACTGGCGCGCCAGTCCCCGTCGGCGCCGACACCGTGATCATGCAGGAAGAGGCGGTGCGCGAGGGCGACCTCGTCCGCTTCACGGCCCCTGCCCGGCTTGGCCACAGCATCCGCCCCACGGGTGCTGACTTCGCTACTGGTCAGACGCTGGTCGCGGCGGGCACGCGCCTCACGCCCATGCAGATCGCCGTGGCGGCTGCAGCCAATTGCGCCGGGCTAACCGTAGCCCACCGGCCGCAGATTGCCCTCGTGGCGACGGGCGATGAGCTTGTTCTCCCCGGTACTCCACTAGGTCCCGACCAGATCGTCGCCTCCAACAGCTTTGGGCTTGCTGCCATGCTCGCGCCCTATGCCGAGGCAGTGACGGATCACGGCATCATTGTTGATGACGCAGCCCTGCTGCGCTCTCGCCTGGGTGCGGCGCTGGCTGCCGAGCCGGACATCCTCATCACCACCGGCGGCGCGTCCGTGGGCGAGCACGACCTCGTCCAAGGTGCATTGAAAGATCTGGGTGTCGCGCTCGACTTCTGGCGCATCAACATGCGCCCCGGCAAGCCGCTGATGTTCGGCAGCAATGGACGAACCCTGGTGTTCGGCCTGCCGGGCAATCCCGTCTCGGCCATGGTCACGGCCACTGTTTTCATCAAGCCGGCACTCCGCCATTGGCTGGGCTACGACGAGCCTGCGCATTGGCGCCTGCCTCTCGTCGGCCCCACGCCGCCAAACACCGCGCGTCGGCACTTCATGCGGGCCCGCCTCGTGCAGACGGATGCCGGGCCGATGCTCGACCCGATCGCCCAAACCGATAGCGGGCACACCTCCTCGCTCGCAGATGCCGACATGCTGATCGTGCAACCCGAGCATGATCCCGGCCAGCCCGCCAGAGCAGTTGTCGAAGCACTACCGATAGACGGATTCTGAAGCGAGAAAGTCGTTCAGGATCCGTTCATCTTTAAGTCCCACGGAATGGCAATGGAGATATTGCAGAACATAACTGGAACACCTATAGTCGTTCTGCCTATGTTCCGATTCTCGCCGAGGGGCCAATGCTGACGCGCAAACAACACGAGCTGCTGATGTTCATCCACGAACGGATGAAAGAAAGCGGCATTCCGCCGTCCTTCGATGAGATGAAGGATGCCCTCGATTTGGCGTCGAAATCCGGCATTCACCGGCTGATCACCGCCCTGGAAGAGCGCGGTTTTATCCGCCGCCTCCCCAATCGGGCGCGTGCGCTTGAAGTGGTCAAACTCCCGGACTCGATGAACCCAACGCTCGGTGGTCGCCGCGCCCGCTTCGAACCTTCAGTCATCGAAGGCAATCTCGGCAAGGTCGCTTCGCCCCCATCTCGCATCAGCGCCGGCGAGGACTATGCTCGGCCGATTTCCATCCCGGTCATGGGCCGCATTGCTGCCGGTACGCCCATTGAAGCTATCCAGAGCCACTCCCACACCATCGCCGTGCCACCGGAAATGCTGGGGCCCGGCGAGCACTACGCACTGGAAGTGCGCGGCGACTCGATGATCGAGGCAGGCATTTTCGACGGCGACACCGTGCTCATCAAGAAGCAGGATCAAGCCTCGACGGGCGAGATCATCGTGGCCTTGGTGGACGACGAGGAAGCAACCCTCAAGCGCCTGCGCCGCAAGGGGAACACTGTGGCACTGGAAGCGGCCAATCCGGCTTATGAAACCCGCATTTTCCCGCCGGACCGCGTCAAGGTGCAAGGTCGGCTGGTGGGCCTGCTGCGCAAGTACTGAGTAGATTTAGCTGACATGAGACAAGGCCCGCCGATTGGCGGGCCTTCTGCATTCCTAGTGATTGTCGCGAGGGACGCCGTTGGTCTGGGCAATCCGCTGATATTTGTCAGCGCCTCGGAGAATCGCCCCCTCGCCCAGCTGGCCAACGATGTTGCGCTGGATTTCCTGCCAGGGTGTCTGATGGGCTGGGTATTTGTAGCCGCCCGTTTCGGCCAGTTGCTGACGGCGGGACGCGATTTCCTCGTCCGAAATCAGGATGTCGGCTTCACCCTTGTTGAGATCGATGCGAACCCGATCGCCAGTCTGGAGAATGGCGAGGTTGCCGCCAGCTGCCGCTTCTGGCGAAGCGTTGAGGATCGAGGGAGAGCCAGAAGTACCCGACTGACGACCATCACCGATGCAAGCTAGGGAATGGATGCCCTTCTTGATGAGGTAATCGGGTGGCCGCATGTTCACCACTTCAGCCGCACCAGGGTAGCCGATGGGCCCCGCGCCGCGCATGAACAGGAGCGTGTGCTCGTCGATCTCGAGCGACGGATCATCGATCCGGTGGTGGTAATCCTCAGGCCCGTCGAACACCACGGCCTTGCCTTCGAACATGCCGGGATGCACCGGGTCCGAAAGGTAGCGCTCCTTAAATTCGGGCGAGATCACGCTGGTCTTCATGATGGCATTGTCGAACAGATTGCCACGGAGCACCAGGAAGCCCGCTTCGCCCTTGAGCGGCTGATCGAAGGGACGGATGACCTTGTCGTCCTGAATGGGCGTGCTGCGGCAATTCTCACCAATGGACTTGCCGTTGACCGTGGGCGCGCCCTCGCGGATCAGTCCCTGCTTCATCAGCTCGTTTACGACGGCCGGAACGCCGCCGGCGTGATAGTAGTCCTCGCCTAGATACTCACCAGCCGGCTGCAGGTTGACCAGCAGCGGCACCTTGTGGCCGTGCTCCTGCCAGTCATCGATGTTGAGCTCGACGCCGATGTGCTTGGCAATCGCGTTGATATGGATGGGCGCGTTGGTCGAGCCGCCAATAGCGGAGTTCACGACGATGGCGTTGACGAAATTGTCCTTGGTCAGAATGTCGGAGGGCTTGAGGTCCTCATGCACCATGTCGACGATGCGCTTGCCGGTGCGGTACGCGATTTCCTGCCGGTCGCGGTAAGGCGCAGGGATCGCCGCCGAGCCCGGAAGCTGCATGCCGAGCGCCTCGGCCAGCGAGTTCATCGTGGTCGCCGTCCCCATGGTGTTGCAGTAGCCGGTCGAAGGTGCCGAAGACGCCACAAGTTCGATGAACTGCGGGTAGTCGATTTCGCCAGCGGCCATCATCTGGCGAGCTTTCCACACGATGGTGCCCGAACCGGTGCGTTCGCCCTTGTGCCAGCCATTGAGCATGGGCCCAACAGACAGGGCAATGGCCGGGATGTTGACCGTCGCCGCACCCATCAGCATTGCCGGCGTGGTCTTGTCGCAGCCAATGGTGAGCACCACACCATCCAGCGGATAGCCGTAAAGCACTTCAACGAGGCCAAGATAGGCGAGATTGCGGTCGAGCCCGGCAGTTGGCCGCTTGCCGGTTTCCTGGATCGGATGAACCGGAAACTCGATTGCAATGCCGCCGGCCTCGCGAATGCCTTCGCGAACACGCTCGGCGAGGACCATGTGGTGCCGGTTACAAGGGCTGAGATCCGAGCCTGTCTGGGCGATGCCGATGATCGGCTTGCCGGACTGCAATTCCTCGCGAGAGACACCGAAATTCATGTAGCGCTCGAGATAAAGCGCGGTCATGTCGGGATTGTCTG
Source organism: Devosia sp. RR2S18 (assembly GCF_030177755.1). Classification (NCBI taxonomy): domain Bacteria; kingdom Pseudomonadati; phylum Pseudomonadota; class Alphaproteobacteria; order Hyphomicrobiales; family Devosiaceae; genus Devosia; species Devosia rhizosphaerae. Next base: position 2,194,566 of record NZ_CP126539.1, on the reverse strand, counting down.
GATTGTCGAACCAGGCTCGCGAGCGCAGCTGCTTGGGCGCGCCGTTGCCATTACCTGCCGTCATCTGTCGTATCTTTCCTTGAGTGGCCGTCGGCGCAAGCGCCAACGTTGGAACAGTTCTAACACGGCTGCACCGAGATTAAATGCCTTGGCACCGAAAAAATCATACTAATGATCGGAAGTGGAGAACCCGTCGCGACCTGCCGCAACGCGCGTCGGGCCTTACTCAAGGAGGAGACAGGTCGACCCGGCCGTCCTTTGCTGTCGCGACGCAGGCGGAGAATGGGGCTGGCTGGAATTAGATTCGGTCACTAGTGTCGCCCGCCGAGGCGGACGGGGAGAATAGATTGAGCGCCAAGATGGATTGGATAGCGGTGGACTGGGGCACATCCAACCTCAGGGTCTGGGGCATCGCTGCCGATGGCTCGGTGATTTTTGAGCGCCGCTCCGACAAAGGCATGGGCAAGCTCCAGCGCGACCAATTCGCTGGTGTTCTGATGGAGCTTCTCGCCGACACTGGACAAGAGGGCCAGCCCACTGAAGTCTTGGTTTGCGGCATGGCGGGCGCCCGGCAGGGTTGGATGGAGGCGCCATATTTGGAGGCACCTACCGATCTGCGCGATCTTGCTGCAGGCGCAGTATACCCAGCAATGCCAGACACTCGCTATCGAGTCGCAATCCTGCCTGGCGTCTGTCAGCGCGGCGGCAATGACAACGTCATGCGTGGTGAAGAGACACAGCTGCTTGGCCTCGCGGCCACTTACACGGACTTCGCGGGCGTTGTCTGCATGCCCGGCACTCACTCCAAATGGGCTGTGCTCGATGGCACAAGGATTGAGCGGTTCTCGACCGCCATGACCGGAGAGCTGTTCGAAGTCCTGCGCACGCAATCAGTGCTGCGGCACTCCTTGCAGGGTGATCTCGACGGCCCAGCACGCGCGGAAGGCTTCGAGGCAGGCGCGATGGCCGGGCTCAAGAATCCGGGTCAGCTGCTTGGGCGGCTGTTCGAGATCCGCGCCGGTTCGCTGCTGTCCGATCGCCAGCCCGACTGGTGCGCCGGTTTTCTATCCGGGCTACTCATCGGTGCTGAAATTGGCGCCAATCGGCAGCTGATCGGTACCGCTCCGGTACCGCTCATAGGCTCACCGGCTCTTTGCGCCCTATACGCGCAAGTGCTGGAGTGGGCCGGAGCAAAGGGTGAATCCGTGGACGCCACCACTATTGTACTCGCGGGATTGAAAGCCGCCCGTGACCGCACCGCTAGATCGGAATTGATCTGATGAACCACAGACATCTCATTGCTATCCTTCGCGGCATCACGCCATCAGAAACTATCCCCGTCTGCGAGCAACTGATTGCCGCAGGCGTGACCATGATCGAGGTGCCGCTCAACTCACCCGATGCACTTATCAGCATCGAGCGGGCGGCCGAGCACCTGGGCGGCGATGCCATGATTGGCGCGGGAACCGTGCTGAGCGTGGCGGATGTGCAGGCCGTCGCCAGTGCGGGAGGCACATTCGTCGTATCGCCCGATACAAATGATCAGGTGATCGGCGAAACGAGACGCCGCAATCTCCTGTCCTACCCGGGTGTATTTACCCCCAGCGACGCCTTCTCTGCCATTCGGGCTGGCGCGACGGGGTTGAAGTTCTTCCCCGCTGAGGTGCTCGGTCCCAAGGGGATAAAGGCCATGCGTGCTGTGCTGCCTCCCGAACTGCCGGTTTATGCCGTGGGGGGAGCGAACCCGGACAATTTCCATGAATACTTCGCAGCTGGTTGCACTGGCTTCGGACTCGGCACCTTCCTCTATAAGCCTGGGGTCACCGCCAGCGAGGTTGGAGACCGGGCGCAGAAGGCTGTAGCTGCCTATGACATTGGGAGCACCGCATGACCGAAAAAGCATCCCTTCTCATCGACAGCCGCTGCTCACTTGGCGAGGGCCCGTTCTGGCACCCAGGGCGACAGCAGCTGTTCTGGTTTGACATCAACAACAAGGCGATGTTTGCCGCCACGCCCGAAGGTGAAGTTGCACAGCGGTGGGAGCTACCCGAGATCGTCGCGGCAGGTTCGATCATCGACCATGACAATCTGGCGGTGGTGACGGAAACCGGGCTCAAGCGCTTTCACCTCGAGCACGGCATGGGCGAGACCATCATGCCGATCGAGGCGGACAAGACAGCAACACGCTGCAACGACAGCCGCGTGCACCCCTCCGGCGCGTTTTGGATCGGCACCATGGACCGCGGCAATGAGGAAGGTGCCATCGGTGCGCTCTATCACTACCGATCGGGCAAGCTGACGCCGCTCAAGACCGATATCCGCATCCCCAATGCAACCTGCTTTGCGCCCGATGGCCGCACCACCTATTGGACGGATACACCCACCAAACAAATCCTCAAGGTGGCTACCGATCCTGAGACGGGTCTGCCCGTCGGCGAGTGGGAGCTCTTTGCCGACGTTTCGGATGAACCTGGCTATCCCGACGGCGCCGTCGTCGACAGCGAAGGCTATTTGTGGAACGCCAAATGGGGCGGCGCCTGCGTCGTTCGTCACGCACCGGACGGAAGCATCGAGCGGACCATCGAAGTGCCTGTAAGCCAAGTCAGTTGCCCCGCGTTTGGCGGACCAGACCTCAAGACGATGTTCCTGACCACCGCCAACAAGACCATGAGCGCCGAGCAACTCGCCAAGGAGCCGACGGCAGGGGGCATCTTCTCCATCAAGCTTGATGTCGCCGGCCTCGCCGAACCCGACCTCGCACTCTAGAGACCATCATGACCGCACCCAGCCTCGGCGTCTGCTATTATCCCGAACATTGGCCCGAGGACTGGTGGGAGCGTGACGCCGCCCGTATGGCCGAGGTGGGTATCCAATGGGTCCGCATCGGCGAGTTCGCCTGGTCGCGGCTGGAGCCCACGCCCGGCAACCTCCAGTTCGATTGGCTCATCCGAGCCATGGACGTGCTTGGACAGCATGGGCTCAAGGTCGTTTTCGGCACCCCGACCGCAACGCCGCCGCGCTGGATGATCGACAAGCATCCCGACATGCTGCCGGTCGATGCGCAGGGGCGAACGAAGGGTTTCGGCTCGCGCCGGCACTATGACTTTTCACATCTCGGCTATCGCGAGGAATGCCGGCGGATCGTGCAACTGCTCGCCAATGCCATCGGCGACCATTCGGCTTTGGGCGCGTGGCAGACCGATAACGAATATGGCTGCCACGGCACGACCTATTCCTACTCCAAGGCGGCTCGGGACGGCTTCCGCATTTGGCTGGCGGAGAAGTACGGCACCGTGGATGCGCTGAACGCCGCCTGGGGCAATGCCTTCTGGTCCATGGAATACAACAGCTTCGACCAGATCGAACTACCCAACCTCCTTGTTTGCGAGCCCAACCCCGTCCACGATCTGGATTTTCGCCGCTATGCGTCGGATCAGGTCAGCGCCTTCAACAAGGTGCAGTTCGACGTGCTCAAGGCTCGGCGCGCCGACCTGCCGGTCATCCACAATTTCATGAGCCGGTACACCGAGTTCGACCATTACGACCTCGGCGAGAGCATCGATATCGCGAGCTGGGATTCCTACCCGATCGGTCATCTGGCAGTCAGCGACGAACCGGTGGAGATCAAGCGGCAGTATCTTCGCCAGGGCGACCCCGACAACGCCGCTTTCCATCACGATCTCTATCGAGCCGTAGGCCACGGGCGCTGGTGGATCATGGAGCAGCAACCTGGGCCGGTGAACTGGGGAAATTTCAATCCCGATCCCCTGCCCGGCATGGCGCGGCTTTGGGCCTGGGAGGCATTTGCCCATGGTGCGGAAGTCGTCTCTTTTTTCCGGTGGCGGCAGGCCCCCTTTGCGCAGGAGCAGATGCATGCCGGCCTCTTGCGGCCCGATAATGAACCGGCGCCGGCGTTCCTTGAGGCGATGCAAGTCGCCGAGGAGCTTGAGAGTACCGGCCTTGCCGGAAAGGCTAGCAAGGGGCGCGTTGCGATCGTCTATGACTACCAAAGCGAGTGGGCTTGGGACATACAACCCCAGGCGCAAGGGTTCAGCCACGGCGCCCATGCCCGCGCGCTCTATGCGGTGTTCCGCAAGCACGGCATCGACATCGACGTTCTGCCGCCCTCGACCAAGAGCTTCGATGGCTATGATATCCTGGCCATACCGGCGCTGTTTGCCTGGAATGAAACCCTCCGGGCTGCCATATCCGAGTTCGAAGGGCGGGTGCTGATCGGGCCGCGCTCCGGGTCCAAGACCGAGGACTTCTCAATTCCCGCTCGCCTGCCACCGGACCTGCCCAGCGATCTGCTGGACGTAAAGGTTCTGCGGGTCGACAGCATTCCATCTGACGTGGAAGTGGAGGTGAATGGGGGCGGCGCCGTTCATCACTGGCGAGAACGGCTCGAGACCAGCGCCGAAGTCATCATCGAAGATGCCAAAGGCTGGCCCGTGCTGGTTTCGCAGGGCCGCCTCTTCTATCTCGGAGCAAGCGGTAATCGCGCGTTGATCCAGCGGGTAGCCGATCATCTTGTCGCTGAGGCTGACTTGCCGATCCTAAGCCTTCCTGCCGGCGTCCGGTGCCGGGTACGGGGTGGTTTCCGGGTCTATGTGAACTATGGTGCTGGCGCAGCATCGCTATTCCCGGCGGACGACGAGACCGGCTATGTGCTTGGCTCCGCCGACATACCGGCCGCCGGTGTCACGGTTGCGCGACTCGCCACGGCCGGTTGAGATTAGAAATGGCGGGGCGGATTTCGAACTGCCCTGCCCCGTCCTGCCATCGCAACCAGTGAACACCGCCTCGAGCCAAGTCATCTGCATCGATGACCTGCCCGCCTGTGCAGGTCGCCGGAACTGGGATACGGGCGATCAAAAGGTCATGTGCACCGCAATCATCGGGCAGTGCTGCTACGTTCTTGACGACAGCCACCGTGAAGCGCGGCGTTCGAACGATGCAACCCAGGCTGTCGCAAGTGGTCGCGTCTGCACTCGCTGCGATTTCTTCTTGGAAGTGCTCGGACCAGGCGTCGACTGCGAAGCTTCCGGTCCGCCCCGTCGCAAGCCCCAGCCCTGTATCGGCACGTACCGCTACGGCTTGGGTGCTGTCCGCGATAAGAATGTCGGGCCGGCTGTCTAGTGCAAAGAGCAGGATCAAAGGGACCGCAAGTGCCGGGCCGATCAATCGCCACCAGTTCTGAAAATACGCAAACCAGGCAAGCGCCCCAAGGCTCAAGAGCAGAGCCGAACTGGTCAGCAGCGGGTTACCGGTAAGGCCGTTGCTCCAGCCGGCCACCAAGACCGCACAATCGAACATCCGGTCTATGCCCCAGCCCATGATCGAGACGAAGGGCGCTTCGAGACCGAGTGGCATCATAAGCACTGAGAGAACGGCAAACGGCATAATAACAAGGCTGACGAGCGGCAGCACGAGCACATTGCCAACTACCCCGAGCGGCGCTGTCTGTTGGAAGTGATAGGCAGAGAACACGAGTGTTGCCGTTCCGGCGATGAAGCTGGTCATCGCTGCCGTCCAGACTAGGGACCATAGCCGGTTGACCCAGCCCGCCTCCCTCTCGGGACTGCGCCTTGGCATCTCATAGGCGCCGATAAGTGCGACGACGGCGGCGAAAGACAACTGAAAGCTGGCGCGGAAGACGCTCGCTGGATCGATAGCAATGATGACGAGGGCTGCAAACGCCACGTTCCTCATAGTCAGCGCCCGCCTCCCGGCAAGGACTGCGCCGAAGACAAGGGCCAGCATCAGGGTCGAACGGAACGCCGGTACATTGCCGACACCGCCGGCGAGAAGGAGGTAACCGAACGCCGCCACCAGTCCGCCAAGGGCAGCGAGCTTCTTTGTCGGCAAAGCCGTTGGGAGCGATGGAGCGGCTGCCATCAGGAGCCGCAACAGCCAATAAATGCCGCCTGCAACGATGGACAGGTGCAGCCCCGAAATCGAGTAAATATGCGCGAGGCCAGACGCTGCCATGACATCACGGGTGTCGTCCGCGATAACACTCTGGTCGCCAACGACCATGGCCCGGCCGATCGCGGCAGATGCATCATCCAGAATGGCGTCAATGCGACTTCCGATCGCCATGCGGGTGGCGTCGGTCATGCGAGTGGGGTCAGAGGCACCGCCACTGCTCACCAGTTCAAAGTTGCTCGTCACCGTTCCGTAAGCGCCGACACCATCAAAACAGGCGTGAAACTGCCCATCATGGGTTCCGGGCAGCACAGGACCGGCCACCGGGGCCAGGCGCAAGGATGCACGAATGTGGTCGCCCGGGGCGACTGCAGGGCTCGAAGGGACCACTAGGCGGGCGCGTCGGATCTCCAGCATGCGTTCCCCGGGTGCGGGGGCCAGGCCAGAGACTACTACTCGGCGCGCTTGCTCTGTCGCGGAGAGCACTTCATCTACGCGCGCTTCATAGAGGCCGTAGACCGGCCGCACGAGCATAGCCGTCCCAAGCCAGTGCCCATGCAAAGGCAGGAGGCACAAGCCAACATAAAGGCGCCCAGCAAGCCCACTACTGATAGGCTCCCGTGCCGCAGCCGCAGTAGGAAGAGAGCGCCGAGAAGCAAAGCACAGAATAGGAGGGCCCACCCGCTCGGCTCGCCTGGCAGGCCGGCATATGTCGTCAGTCCCAAAATCGTTGCGAAGGGAGCAAGCACAAAGACGCGGCGCGCACCCGCGGCATCCGCTGCGGCTCTCATCAGGGTGGCAAATGGTGTCCATTGAAACGGATTAGTGGGAGTTCGCCCGGCCAACCGCAGAGGACCATGCGGTGGCAGTGGTGGCGTCACCTTCCTATCCTGGCCGAGTGTTTCTGTGCTCGACACCCGCCCGGCCCCCGCCCTTGCGCTCGTGCTGCTCTATGCTACACACGGCATCGATTTCCTCCAAGCATCCCGGTTCCATGTCTCAGGTCGTTACCCGCTTCGCCCCCTCGCCCACCGGCTACCTGCACATCGGTGGTGCCCGCACGGCCCTATTCAGCTGGGCCTATGCCAAGAAGATGGGCGGGGAGATGCTGTTGCGCATCGAGGATACCGATCGCGAACGATCCACCGATGCGGCAGTTACCGCACTGATCAACGGATTGAAGTGGCTCGGGCTCGATTGGTCTGGGGAGCCAATCAGCCAGTTCGCACGCGCAACCCGGCATGCCGAGATTGCGCATGAACTCGTGAAGAAGGGGCATGCGTACTACTGTTATTGCTCGCCTGCGGAACTGGACCAGATGCGCGAGGAAGCGCGCGCTTCCGGCAAGCCGCCGCGCTACAACGGCTTTTGGCGCGACCGCGACCCGGGCGAAGCACCAGAAGGAGTGGCGCCGGTCATCCGCATCAAGGCCCCGCTCTCAGGCGACATCGTCGTGGAAGACCACGTGCAGGGCAAGGTCGTCTTTAAGGCCGAGAACCTCGACGACTTCATCATCCTCCGCTCAGATGGCACGCCAACCTACATGCATGCAGTCGTCGTGGACGATCACGACATGGGGGTCACTCACATCATCCGCGGCGACGACCACCTCACCAACGCTGCTCGCCAGATTGTCATCTACAACGCCATGGGGTGGACCATTCCCGAGATGGCGCACATCCCGCTCATTCACGGACCAGACGGCGCCAAGCTCTCCAAGCGCCACGGCGCGCTCGGGGTCGAAGCGTATCGGCAGATGGGTTACCTGCCCGAAGCCCTGCGAAACTACTTGGCGCGTCTGGGCTGGAGCCATGGCGACGACGAAATCTTCTCGACCGATCAAATGGTCGATTGGTTCAGCCTTGATGGCCTCAACAAGGGTGCCGCGCGCTTCGACTTCGTCAAGCTCGAGAACATCAACGGTCACTATATCCGCGAAAGTCAGCCGGAGTATCTATACGACGTGATGGTGGCAACGGCCGAGGAGCTTGGTCGCGATGAGGACTTGGCGGGCCTGCGCGGCAATCGCGAGACGGTGCTTTCCGCCCTCCCCGAACTGCAGCCGCGCGCCAAGACGGTGCTGGAGCTGATCGACTTGGCGCAGTTCATCTACGCCGTCCGGCCTATCATTGCTGATGCTGCGGCATCAGCCCTGCTGACCAGCGACTCGCAATCCCTTTTGGGCGATGTCGCCGAGACACTTCGCGGACTGAATGAGTGGAATGTTCCGGCAATCGATGCCGCCATGCGGACGTTTGCCGAGGCGAAGGGGCTCAAGCTGGGCAAAGTGGCTCAACCGCTCCGCGCAGCCCTGACGGGGCGAACTGTGTCGCCGGGCATTTTCGAAGTTATGGTGTTGATAGGCCGCGAGGAAACCATGGCGCGGCTGGCTGATCAGACTGGCGCTTGAGTGGCGCAGGAGGGTAAGTCCTTCTTACCTATTGGTTGCTTCTGGAGGGACAAAGCTGATACCTCTCCGGGGCAAAGACGAATGCAAATCTGCCGGTCCCAACAGCCACTTTCCTCGGCTGCGTTGCGGACCTTCGAGGAGAGCTGAATGACCGACCAAGTTGCAAAACTAGTCATCGGAGACCAGACGTTCGAATTCCCGGTGCTCTCCGGCACCGTCGGGCCTGATGTGATCGATATCCGGTCGCTTTACGCCAAGACCGGTCTCTTCACCTACGACCCTGGCTTCACATCAACGGCAGCCTGCGACAGCTCCATCACCTATATCGACGGGGACAAGGGCGAACTGCTCTATCGCGGCTACCCGATCGACCAACTGGCGGAAAAAAGCAGCTATCTCGAGGTCTGCTATCTCCTGCTCTACGGCGAACTGCCGACCAAACAAAAACTGGCTGAGTTCGATCAGCTCGTCACCCGCCACACCATGGTGCACGAGCAGATGCACTATTTCTACCGTGGCTTCCGTCGTGACGCGCACCCGATGGCGATCATGACCGGTGTGGTAGGAGCCATGGCGGCGTTCTACCATGACTCTACCGACATCAACGATCCTCAGCAGCGCGAGATCGCCTCGATCCGCATGATCGCCAAGATGCCGACCATTGCGGCCATGGCGTACAAGTATTCGGTTGGCCAGCCCTTCGTTTACCCGCGTAACGACCTCGATTATGCGAGCAATTTCCTCCACATGTGCTTCTCGGTGCCCGCTGAAGAATACAAGGTGGATCCGCGCATTGCGCGCGCCATGGACCTGATCTTCACGCTCCATGCCGATCACGAGCAGAACGCCTCGACATCGACAGTGCGCCTCTCCGGTTCGTCGGACGCCAACCCGTTTGCCTGCATTGCGGCGGGCGTGGCTTGCCTCTGGGGTCCCGCTCATGGTGGCGCCAACGAGGCAGCGCTCAACATGCTGCGCGAGATCGGCACGGTCGACCGGATCCCCGAGTTCATTGCCCGGGCCAAGGACAAGAGCGACCCATTCCGCCTGATGGGCTTTGGGCACCGCGTCTACAAGAACTACGACCCGCGCGCCACGGTGATGCAGGAGACCGCCAGGGAGGTCCTCGATATCCTTGGGGTCGAGAACAACCCGACGCTTCAGGTCGCCCGCGAACTGGAGAAGATCGCGCTGGAGGATCCCTACTTCGTGGAGCGCAAGCTCTACCCGAACGTCGACTTCTATTCGGGCGTGATCCTGGACGCGATCGGATTCCCCACTTCCATGTTCACCGTGCTCTTTGCTGTCGCGCGCACCGTCGGCTGGATTTCGCAGTGGAAGGAAATGATCGGCGATCCGCAGAAGAAGATCGGTCGCCCGCGCCAGCTCTATAATGGCTCGCCCATGCGGGACTATGTCGAGCTCAGCGCCCGCTGAGCTCGTGCCAATGCGCCAGGATCCGCTCGGCGGCGTCCTGGCGGGGTGCCATCCCGGTGCCCTTCTCCATCAGATCACCCAGCGCGCTGAAAGCATCAACCTGCTTTTGGCGCGCTGTTTTTTGTTCGAGCAATCCACGAAGGGCTTCCAGGACCGTCTCGTGATTGGCACGTTCCTGTACGAGTTCGGGAACGATCGGCTCGCCAAGAATGATGTTGGGCAAAGACACCGCAGGCTTGCCGAGTTTCTCGAAGGCACGAGCCTGATGGGCATCCATGACATAGCTCACGACCATTGGAACGCCGGCAAGGGCGAGTTCGAGGGTGGCAGTGCCCGAGACGACGAGCGCCAGCGTGGCCCGACTATAGAGCTCCGCTCTGGCTTCTCGGCTTGCCGTCACTGATACCGGCACTGCCCATCCTGCCGTTTCTGTCTCCAGCCGCTGGAACAGATGCGGCAATGTCGGGACTACCACTTCCTTGATGCCGTGCTGTCGGGCTAGGTCTACGACGACCTGCTTGAAAAGGGGCAAGTGCCGGCGCAGTTCGCCATCCCGACTGCCCGGAAGCAGGATCAGCGGCCCGGATGCAGCAGCGGTTCTTGTCGGCAGGCGTTCCTTGAGCGCAGGGTGACCGACATAGGAGGTCTTGGGTCCGCCGAGCCGCTCCATCACCTCAGGTTCAAAAGGAAGCACAGCAAGCACTTCGTCAAACCAGCGCTTGAGCTTGGCGGCACGTTGCGGTGCCCGTGCCCACACCGAAGGGGCAACATAGAGGATGAGACGGCCGCGATAGCCGAGCGAACGAAGGCGCCGCCCCAGCAACGCTGAAAAGTCCTGCGCATCGACCAAGACGACAATGTCAGGATTGCCCCGACGTATCGCACGCGCGGACTGCTCAATGCGCCAGAGCAAAAGCGGCAGCCGTTTTAGTACGTCGCTGATCCCCATGACCGACAAATCGGACATAGGAAAGAGAGGCTTCAGCCCCTCCGCTATGAGATCGTGCCCCCCTACCCCGCTGATAGCGAGAGGAACACGCTGTTTGAGCCTAACAACTAAGTCCGCAGCAATGCGGTCGCCAGATGGCTCACCCGCCAGAATAAAGAGCTTTAGCGGAGCGGACTCCGGTGGCATCATTCAGCTAATTGGCCATTGCGCGGCAGCAGAACCGGGCGCTCCGCTGCGGCGATAAAGCGGACGACGTCCTGCACGAGTGGATCTGCCTTGAACAATTCAGCGGCGTCATCGACGCGCTCCCGCAAAGTGCCTTCACTCGCAAAGATCATGCGGTAGGCGGCACGCAGACGGTGGATGGCCTCGCGGTCGAACTTTCGACGGCGCAGCCCGACCAAATTGAGCCCGGTAAGAACAGCGCGATTGCCCACGGCCATCCCGTAGGGAATGACGTCCCCATCGACCATCGACTGGGCGCCAACAAAGGCATGTGCCCCAATGCGAGTGAACTGATGCACAACGCAAGTGCCACCGAAGATCACATTGTCGCCGATCTGGCAGTGGCCTGCGATGCCGACATAGTTGGCCATGATGACGTTGTTGCCGAGGACGGCATCATGCGCCACGTGCGAACTCGCCATCAGCAGACAATCATTGCCGATCTTAGTGACCATGCCGCCGTTTTCGGTGCCAGGGTTGATTGTCACCGATTCTCGGATGGTACAGCGCTCCCCAATAACGAGCCGGGAGTCTTCGCCGTGATACTTCAGATCCTGCGGCTGGTGCCCTACTGCCGCGAACGGGAAGATGCGGGTGCCGGCGCCAACTTCGGTATTGCCGTCAATGGAGACGTGCGAGACCAGCTCAACCCCGTCGCCTAGAACGACTCTGTCGCCGACTATGCAATAGGGACCGATCTTGACCCCCTCGCCGAGACGGGCCGAGTTACCGACGATTGCCGTCGGATGAATGCTCGCAGCGCTCACTGATCCGCCTTCACGATCATCGCGGTGATCTCAGCCTCGGCAATGATGGTGCCGTCCACGATCGCCTTCGCCTCATAGCGGCCGACATTGCGCCGCCGCTGAATCTTGGCGATGTGAAACTCGATGATGTCACCTGGGCCGGCGGGCTTGCGGAACTTGGCCTTGTCGACGCCCAGCATCAGAACGACGTTCTTGCCCCCCTCATTTGCGTCGTGCTTGATGACAATCGCGCCGGCGGTCTGGGCCATCCCCTCGATGATCAGCACACCTGGAAATATAGGGTTTCCCGGAAAGTGACCCTGGAAGATAGGCTCGTTGTAGGTGACGTTCTTGATGCCTACAGCGGTCTCGTCGCCGTTGATCTTGATGATCTTGTCGATCATCAGAAAGGGATAGCGATGCGGCAGCGCCTTGAGGATCTCGGCAAGGCTCATGGCCGAGAGTTCGGTGTCTTGGCTAAGGCTGTCGTTCATCCGCGCTTTTCCCCTTTAGACAATTTGCGCATGGCGGCCATTTCCCGCCAAAAATCTCGTATGTCTTGTGCCGGAGCTCCGGCAAGCTTCGACCCTGGTGGCCAATTCTTGGTGACAGCGGCGCGCCCATGCACCACAGATCCAGCGCCGATGGTGAGGTGACCTGAGGTGCCTACCCCACCGCCCATTAGCACGCCGTCTTCCAGCGTTGTGGATCCAGAAAGTCCGCTCATGGCAGCGATCAGGCAGTTGCGCCCGATCCGGCAGTTGTGGCCGATCTGCACGAGGTTATCGATCTTTGTGCCTTCGCCGATTACTGTGTCGCCGAGTGCGCCACGATCAATCGTGCTGTTGGCACCGATCTCCACCCCATTTTGCACAAGCACCCGCCCTAGCTGCGGCAATTTTCGATTGGTTTGACCGAAGTCTAACCAGCCGAACCCCTCGGTACCGATCCTGACGCCGGAGTGGATCACCACATCATTGCCGATATGGGCGCAGTCGATCGTGGAGTTTGGCGCGATGGTACAGTTGCGTCCAATCGTGACACCCGGTCCGATCACCGTATTGGCACCAACAACAGTGCCGCGGCCAATCTCCACGCCGCAACCAACGACTACATTGGACCCGATGGTGACATCACGCTCAAAAACTGGTGGGCCAAGATCCTCGCGCGCATCGGCAATCGCGCCGCGGGTGCTAGCGGGGTAGAGATAGTCGAGAATGTCGGCAAACAGATGGTGCGGCTTGGGATGGACAATCGCCATCGTGTCAGCCGGCACCGCGTCACGCATGGCCGGCAGTACGATCACCGCACCTGCACAGGTTGAGCGCAATTCCTCGAGGTAGCTGGTGTGCGCAGCCAAGGCGATGTCATAGGGACAGGCAACATCGAGGTCTGTGGCCCCCTCGACCAGCCATTCAGGGCTGGTGAGGTCAGCGGCGAATTCGCCTTGGTTCAGGCTATCAAGGATAGCCCTGATAGAGGCAGGTCCGGCGAAGCGATGAAAACGAGTATCGACCATGGTGCCATTTCAAATAGTTGAGCCGCGGCGCTACCGCCCCGCGGCTCAACAAGCTCTTTCACGCTCTGGCGTCTAGAACAAGGTCTGCATGGTCAACTGAAAGACCTGAGTGCGGTCATCCGTCGACTTGTTGAGCACGTGAGCGAAATCGCCACGTAGCGGGCCGAACGGTGAATCCCAGATCAGCGAGGCGCCAACGGAGGTACGCCATGGCTGGTCTTGGCTGTCGGGATCGAACGTGCCCGAACCAGTGTTGGGCAAACCGTCCACCCAACCAGCGTCTGCCCAGACGGCACCGCTGAGGCCATAGCTTTCCGGGAAGACCGGAAGAGGGAACTCGATTTCGGCAGAAACACCGGCGAACATGGTGGCACCCAGATACTCGCCACTCTCAAGGCGCGGACCAAACCCGCGACCTTCAAAACCACGAACAAGCTGCGAACCTGGCGTGAAGGCCTCAACCGCGTGCACACCCGAGTCATCAAGGGCATTCACGATACCCGCTTGACCCCGGACGCTACCGACAATCCCGCTGTCCTCCATAAGAGGCACGAAGTAACGGGCGCGGGCTTCGGTCCGGATCAGGTTGTGATCCCAACCAATATACTGCTGGCTGAAGGTCGCGTAGAGACCCTCTGTTGGGCTCCGAACATCGTCCACACCCGCATAGGTCAGCGTGTAGCCAACAAAGGCCTTGTGGAACTCCTGATCATCGCTAACCAACTGCGACCGCGGACCCTCCTCGTCCACAATAACCTTACGCTCGCCGCCAGCGAACACCGTTGCACTGAGTTCTTCAGTGATCGGCACGCCGAAGCGGAGCTGACCGCCGGTCGACTGCGAGCCATAGTAGTTGCTGGAGCCTTCCTGGAGGATACGGTGATAGGCATCGACGCCGGCAGAAACCCGCAGACCCATGAAGCGCGGTTCGGTGAAGGAGAAGTCAAAGGTGCGGCCGTTCTGCGAAGCGCCAATGGCGGCACGCAGGTACTGGCCACGACCGAGGAAGTTACGCTCGGTCAGGGAAACCTCACCCAGGATACCGTCGCTGGTGGAGTAACCGGCCGTCGCACCATATTCACCGGTGGAAGTCTCAGTCACATTGACGTTGAGAACGATCTGATCGGGAGATGAGCCAGGAGCAGTCGTGATCTCGACGGTCGAGAAGAACCCGAGGTCATTGATGTTTTCGCGGCCACGCACCACCAGGGCACGGTTGAAGGGGTCGCCTTCACCAAATTCCAACTCACGACGAATGACGAAGTCGCGCGTCTTGGTATTACCGGTGATGTTGATCCGCTCAACATAGACCCGAGCACCCTCGTCAACGAGGTAGGTGATGTTGAACCTGCCGGTTGCCACGTCACGATCAAGCCGGGCGCGCACGTCAGCAAAGGAATAGCCCTGAGTCGTGGCCTGATAGGCCATATCCTCGATGGTCTCCTGCAGGTCGCTGACGGAGTAGCGGCTACCCTGATTGGTCTGCACAGTGCCACGCAGCGCGTCGGTGTTGAGACCAGTGATGCTGGTCTCGATACCCACATTGCCGAACTCGTAGCGCTGGCCTTCATTCACCGTGAAGTTGATGAAGTAGGCGTTCTTGGCGGCGTCATACTGATCGACCGATGTCACCTGCGCATCAGGAAAACCCCGATTGGCGTAGTAGAGGCGAATCCGCTCGCGATCGACAGCGAGCTTTTGCTCATTGTAGCTGTCATCCTTGAACAACCAGCTCAGGAAGCCAGTCTCCTTGGTCAACAGCGCGCTCTTCAGCGTGCCCGCATCAATGGAGTTATTCCCGGTGAAGTTGATGGCGGCAATGCCAGCCCTCTCACCCTCGTTCACCACAAAAGTCACCCGCACGCGACCATCGGCAGTCGCCTCGGTCCGGGCAGCTACGGAGACAGAAAGAAATCCGTCACGATCATAGGCCTGGCGAATGCTCTCAATGTCGGCAGCCAAGCGCTGCTGAGTGAAAATCCCTGAGGCGGAAATATCCACCATCTCAAGCAACTGAGCATCGGAGAACCGCCGATTACCCTCGAACAGCACCGAGCCGACCAGCTGCTCCTGAGCCTGGGCACTAGCAACGCCGAGCAGCGGAACACCTGACCCGACGAGCGGAGCCGCGCACATGATTGCTAGCGCAGAAACAGCGCCGCGCATCAGCTTGGTGGGATCGATCATATTTTTATTGCCTCTGCGACCAGGCTTGGGGTCTCGCCATGCACAGCGCTCCCCCAAGCAGACTCCATTGCACCGTTTTACCGCCTTTTTAACCAAGGACAAGGCGTAAGCCCCGTCGAGGTTAGCAAATGCTTGGTGCCCTTGTATTCCTGCAACACCTCGCGAACCAAAGTTAACAACGAGTTAACGGAAGATTCCGAAGTAAGCGAAGATCGTATCATTGAAGAGCGTAAACACCATCAAAGCCAGTACAAGCGCGAATCCAAAGCGGAAACCGATCTCCTGAACTTTCATGCTGAGCGGACGCCCCCTAACAGCTTCGAGCAGATAGTACACGAGATGTCCACCGTCGAGCATCGGAATTGGCAGGAGATTGAAGATTCCGATGTTGAGCGACAGCAACGCCGTCAGGTTAATCAGCGCTATGACGCCGAGAGTGGCGACTTCTCCTGACACCTTGGCGACCTTTACCGGTCCCCCAAGTTGCTCGACATCACCCCGGCCAACGAAGAAGTCCCCCAGAAAGGCTGCCGTCCGCTCGACGATGAAGCGAATCTCCTCGAAGGTCATGCCGACGGCTTCCACAGGCCCCGGACGGTAGAGCGTCACATCAGCCTCGGCGATATCCCGGCTCACCCCGATACGGCCGATGCGCTGCGTGTTGCCGAACCTGTCTTCGGTTTCGACAGCCTCGGGTACCAGAATTAGCGTCTCGGTCGCGCCATCGCGAGCCAAAGAGAGCGTAACCTGACGCTCTGGAGCGGTCGCCACGTAGCGCTGGAAGTCTTCGAATCCGCGCACCGCGTAGCCGTCCACCGACTGGATGGTGTCACCAGGTTCGAGCCCCGCGGCTTCCGCCACCGAGCCGGGGAGTACCTCACCAATCACCGGGGGTACGGTATAGCGCCCATACCCCAACAACAGCGCGTACAGGATCAGAAAGGTGAGCAGCACGTTGGCGATTGGGCCGGCGGCAACCACCGCAATACGTTGCCAGACGTTCTTGTTGACGAAGAGATGTGGCGCCAAAGCTGGGTCAACCTTCTCGGCCGCAGCCGGGTCAGGAAGGCTCGCCGCGTTCATGTCGCCGACGAATCGAACATAGCCGCCCAGGGGAACCGCCGAAATCCGCCAACGTGTCCCGTGCTTGTCGTTCCAACCAATGAGTTCGCGCCCAAATCCGATCGAGAAGGTATGGATGGCTACGCCGTTCCAGCGGGCCACCAG
Organism: Devosia sp. RR2S18; assembly: GCF_030177755.1. NCBI lineage: Bacteria > Pseudomonadati > Pseudomonadota > Alphaproteobacteria > Hyphomicrobiales > Devosiaceae > Devosia > Devosia rhizosphaerae. Next base: position 2,177,938 of record NZ_CP126539.1, on the reverse strand, counting down.
ATAGTGGCCCATCTCATGCACGAACACGATCACGGTCAGCACCGCCAAGAACGGTACGACGTATGAAAGCAGCCAAAAAACGAAGTCGAACATGGTAGTTCCCAGGTGGCGGGCCTCAGTCCTACCAGTAGAGCAGTCCCTCGGCCACTGAATCAAAGCCGGCGTTTGCCGCTCCGATGAACAGCACCAACACTATGCCGAATGTGAGGCTATCAAGGCGGTCCATCAGTCCGCCGTGTCCGGGGATAATGTCGCCGCTGTCCTTGATGCGGAAGAACCGTTTCAAAGCGCTCTCGCAGAGATCGCCGGCCTGCCCCAGAATGCTGATTAAAGCCGACAGAGCCAGTCCGATCCACCACGGGGAGTCCGTCACCGCTATCCAAACTAGCAGCCCAGCGCCAGTGCCGAGAGCGAGCCCACCCAGCGCACCCGACCAGGTCTTGGAGGGGGAAATATCGGGAGCAAGTTTCTCCCCACCAATCTGGCGTCCAGTGAAGAAGGCTGCCGAGTCGGTCATCCAGACTATGGTGCCCAGGTAAAGCCCTGCCCAAACTCCCGCCAGGGTATCCCCACGGAGGGCCAGCGCTGCGATGATGATGATCCCGTAGATCACCAGACCCAGAACGCGCCACCAAGCGCCCTCCCCGCGCATTGCCAGGGCAACGACACAGGCTAGAGCAATGACCACGCCCGACCCTGCCGCCCCCCAAAGGGGAAAGCCCAGTGCGGAGAGCGCCACCAAGCCGATCAGCACTATTCCAGGTGGGGTGAGCGGCGCCCGCGAGACCATGGTTTCCCACTCGCGATAGGCCCCCCCGAAGGCCACTCCAACCACGGCTGCGAAGAAGTAACTGCCGATATAGAGGGCGCCCACGGTGATCGCGATGAGGACCAATGCCGAAGCGAGCCGTGGTCCCAAATCAGCCCAGGCCCGCCGTCGGGGCGGCTCAACGGATGGTTCGCGGGAATCGCTCAAGGTAGCTTCGCCTCAACGCCGCCGAAACGGCGCTCCCGGTGGGAGTAGGTTTCCAGAACGCGTACGAAGCTCGCTTCGTCAAAATCGGGCCAGTTCTCGTCAACGAAGACAAACTCGGAATAGGCCGACTGCCACAGGAGAAAGTTCGAGATCCGCTGCTCTCCGCTGGTCCTGATGATGAGATCAGGATCGGGCAGGCCCGCGGTGTAGAGAGCCGCTTCAATGGTAGCTTCGGTGATCTCTTCGGCACGCAAGCGCCCAGCCGCGACTTCAGCCGCAATGCGCCGGGTCGCATCGGCAATTTCAGCCTTGCCGCCGTAATTGAACGCCACGATCAGTACGAGACCGGTGTTCCGGGCTGTTTTGGCTTCGACGTCATCGATGAGCCGCACGAGCGACTCCTCCAGTCCAAGGCGGGAGCCGATGATGCGGACTTGAACGTTGCCGCGGATCAGCTTTTGCAAATCCGATGCAACGAACCGCCGCAGGAGATTGAAAATGAAGGAGACCTCGTCCTTGGGACGCGTCCAGTTTTCTGAGGAGAAACTGAACACTGTCAGGTGACCAACGCCGTAGTTGATGCACAGCTCGACGAGCCGACGGAGGGCTTTGACGCCCTCGATGTGCCCCTCAGTGCGCAATTTGCCGCGCGCCTGAGCCCAACGGCCATTGCCATCCATGATGACGCCCAAATGCGCAGGGATGCGCAAACGGGTTTGCTGCACGCGCTTAACTGAAACGGCCGGATCCATAGACATCCACGCCCTCCCGGCGTAGCGCAGCGAGGTCCTTAGACCTGCATGATTTCCTGTTCCTTGGACGCAACGATCTGATCGATCTCGGTCACGGCGTCGTCGGTTGCCTTCTGAACCAGCTCCGACTGCTTCTTGGCATCGTCCTGGCTCATGTCGCCGTCTTTCTCGGCTTTCTTGAGCGCGTCCATCCCATCACGGCGCACATGGCGGACAGCCACGCGGGCCTGCTCGGCATAATTGTGAGCGACCTTGGCCAGTTCCTTGCGACGCTGCTCATTCAACTCGGGCAAAGGAACGCGGATGACCTGTCCTTCCCCCATGGGGTTGAGGCCAAGCCCGCTGTCACGAATGGCTTTCTCGACGGCGTTTGCCATGGACCGATCCCAAACCTGCACGCTCAGCATACGCGGCTCGGGCACGGTAACGGTCGCAACCTGGTTCAGCGGCATGCGAGAACCGTACGCTTCCACAGTCACAGGCTCCAGTAGGCTCGCGCTGGCTCGGCCGGTACGCAAGCCGGACAACTCATCCTTGAGCGATGCGATCGATTTTTGCATCCGGTTCTTGATGTCGGCGAGATCGTAGCTGGTGGCCATTGCTCTGGTCCTTCTGGTCTGGTCCGTTATCCGACGCGGGTTGAACGGGCCGTGCCGGACAGTACACCAGCAAGGCCTGACTCGTCGTTAAGTGCATAGACGATTATCGGCATGCGGTTGTCGCGGGCAAGTGCAAAGGCTGCCGTATCCATCACTCGCAGGTCTTGCCGGAGCACATCCTCAAAGCTTATCGCGTCGTAACGGGTGGCATCGGGGTTTTTCATCGGATCGTCTGAATAGACGCCGTCAACCTTGGTGCCTTTGAGGACCACGTCGCACTCAAGCTCGATTGCGCGCAGCGTCGATGCGGTGTCTGTCGTAAAAAACGGATTACCCGTACCACCCCCGAGTACCACGACCATGCCATCTTCCAGGGCGGATTTGGCTTCGCGTGCGGTGAAAGTATCAGCCACTGAAGGCATGGAGACCGCGCTATAAGGCTTGGACCGAACGCCCTGTCGGCTGATGGCGTTGCTCAGCGCCAGAGCGTTGATCATGGTTCCCAGCATGCCCATCAGATCGGCGGTAACCCGGTCTGTGCCATCTGCAGCACCCGCCATTCCCCTGAAGATGTTGCCGCCACCCACGACAATGGCAATTTGAACGCCGGTCGAGGCGACTTCGGCGATCTGCTTTGCGATACCCTGCAGAAACGGCGGCTCAATGCCAAACGAGTTGTCCCCCGCAAGGGCCTCGCCCGAGACCTTCAGCAGGATACGTTTGTAGGCAGGCGCCATTGCAGTTCCCCGGAGACGATTGTTGATCTGGCGCAGCGCTGACCTGCACCCGCGCAAAACTATGCAGTAGCGTTCCCTAGGGGAAGCGCCATGCCTGTTGCAACGAAAAAGCTAAAGGATGGTGCCGCTCGATCCCGTAGATTGTGCGGGAGAGCAGCGGGCGGACCCCATTGGGGCCCGCCCGCGCCTATTACTTTACGCCGGCGGTCGCGGCGACTTCGGCTGCGAAGTCAGACTCGGTCTTCTCGATACCTTCGCCCAGTGCATAACGGACGAACTTGGTGAGCTTGATCGGCGCCCCAACTTCTTTCTCAGCGTTCTTGATCGCGTCACCGACCTTGGTCTCGCCATCAATCACGAAGGTCTGGGCCAGCAGAGTGACTTCTTCGAAGTACTTGCGCATACGGCCGTCGACCATCTTTTCGGCGATATCAGCTGGCTTGCCGGATTCCTTGACCTGCTCAAGGATGATCGAGCGTTCACGAGCAACCACTTCCTGATCGATGTCCTCGGGGGAGATCGAGAGCGGGTTGGTTGCCGCGATGTGCATCGCCAACTGCTTACCCAGAGTCGCTAGGGCAGCCTTGTCACCAGTGGATTCCAGCGCAACAAGAATGCCCATCTTGCCCAAGCCGGGCTTGACGGCGTTGTGCACATAGCTCTCGACGACGCCATTGGTGACTTCGAGCACCGCCGTGCGACGCAGGTTCATGTTCTCGCCGATCTTGGCGATGGCTTCTGTCAGTTCCGCCGACACCGAGTGGCCGGTTCCGGGGAATGGCATTTCACCAAGCTTGGCGACGTCACCCTCGGCGTCCAGAGCGAGCTTTGCGACGCTGCCAACGATGGTCTGAAACTGCTCGTTGCGCGCAACGAAGTCAGTTTCGGAGTTCACTTCGACAACGGCAGCCTTGTTGCCGGCCGTAGCAACGCCGACCAAGCCTTCAGCAGCGACGCGGTCCGCCTTCTTCGCAGCCTTAGCCAGGCCACGCGTACGCAGCCAGTCAACGGCGGCTTCCATGTCGCCATTGGTCTCAGCAAGGGCCTTCTTGCAGTCCATCATCCCGACGCCAGTCGAGTCGCGGAGCTGCTTGACCATTCCAGCAGTGATTTCCATGGGTTCACCTCTTCGCGGCCCCTTTTGCGGGGCCGCATGGTTCGTGTCAAAAGGAAGTGGCTTGCGCCGGATTAGCCGGCAGCAGCTTCATCGGCCGGCAGATCTTCGGCCGGGGCTTCGGAAGACGCGCCAAGATCAGTGCCCAGTGCGCTCGATGAACGGCCAATACCGTCGATTGCAGCCTTGGACACGAGCGACACATAGAGCTCGAGGGCGCGCGACGCGTCATCATTACCCGGGATCGGGTAGTCGACCGTGTCAGGATCGCAGTTGGTGTCGACGATCGCCACGACGGGGATGCCCAGACGGCGGGCTTCCTTGATCGCGTTGGCTTCCTTGTTGGTGTCGATGACGAAGAGGAGGCTCGGGAGATTACCCATGTCCTTGATCCCGCCCAGGTCACGCTCGAGGCGTTCCTGTTCGCGGCTCATCATCAGACGCTCCTTCTTGGTGCGCAGCGCAAGCTCGTCTTCGCCCATCGACTCCAGCTCACGCAGGCGAGCAATGGAGTTCGAAATAGTCTGCCAGTTGGTGAGCGTACCACCCAGCCATCGCGAATTGACGAAGTACTGAGCCGACTGCTTGGCTGCATCGGCAACCAGCGGCGCGGCCTGGCGCTTGGTGCCCACGAAGAGCACGCGGCCGCCATCGGCAACGGTATCGCTGATCAGCTGCAGCGCGCGGCTAAGCGCGGGAACGGTCTGGCTGAGATCGAGAATGTGAATGTCGTTGCGAACGCCGAAGATGTAGCGTTCCATCTTCGGATTCCAACGGTGCTTCTGGTGGCCGAAATGGACGCCAGCTTCAAGCAATTGACGCATAGAGAAATCGGGCAAAGCCATGATGGCTGCTCCTTATTTACCGGTTGATGCCTCCACGAAGCCTTGCGACGGTTTCCCGCCACCGGATGGTTTTCCGGGATAGTCCGAAAAGCCTGCCTCGTGTGTGAGATTGCGTCGGCACAACAGCCGAACACGAGCGCGATATAGGGCAAGCCTGTGACAAAGGCAAGACTACGCGCTGTCACGCGTCTGAACCGGAACCGCGGGCCTCACCACGCATTTATTAACCATAGACCCGCGCACGCTCGCGGGGGCAAGGGTGAAAACCCCTGAGCGGGGGAGGAAGGGCTTAGAGCTCGCCTCTCCCGCGCTTTTGTTTGGTCTTAGTGCAGGCGGACGTCGGTGACGCCCTCTAATGCCTTGATTCCTCCAGCGACCTCTGCAGTGATGCGATAGGTCCCAGGCAGCTCGATCTCGTACTCGCGGGCGCCTTCATCACGAATGACGACAAAGTTGACCGACCCTTCCCCGCCTCGCTTCAGCTGCGCGCTGATCGGCATAAGCGCCCTTACATCAGCCGCGAAAACCGTCAGCCGCCTGTCGACCTTATCGGCAATCCCGTCGATTGGCTCGGCGGTGAGCAGCCGGAGGCTGATGCCTTCCGCCCTTTCGTCGGCGCCGACCTGCAGGACAACGGACTTACCTGGCTTCAGGATTGCCCCGTACTCGTTGATCTGCTCGGAAAAAGCGATGCACTCATAGGTACCACTTTGGTCCGACAGCGTCAGGATCATCATCGGCGTCCCCTTGCGGGTGCGGCGATCGTTTCGCGAAGCAATGGTCCCGGCCAGGCGCCCCGCAGAGGCGCCATCCTTCACCGCCCGCTCGAAGTCGCTCCAGCGCTGCACACGCAGCTTTTCGAAGAGGTCAGAATAAGCGTCGAGCGGGTGCGCCGATAGGTGGAAACCGATGGCCGCCAACTCCCGATCCGCCCGCTCTGTCGTTGTCCAGGCTGCCACACCGGCAGGCAATCGGAACGGCTCCGGTTCACCAGTATCGAACATGTTCCACTGCCCTTCACTGCGTTCAGCGGTGAGTGCTTGGGCTGTGCCGATGACATTGTCGATAGCAGCAAAAGCGATCTCGCGACGTGGCGCCAAAGCATCGAACGCACCGGCACTGACCAGGGTTTCGAGCGTGCGCTTGCTCAACACACGCGGATCGACGCGCCGCGCAAAATCTCCGAGATCCTTGAACGGACGATCACCCCGCACTTCCACGATATGCTCTGCCATCGACCGACCTACCCCCTTCACGGCAGAGAGGCCGTAGTAGACCTTCTGGTCTTTCACCGCGAAGACGACCTCGGATTTGTTCACGCAAGGCGGAACAACCTCGATGCCCTTCTTGCTTGCCTCCCGGTGGAAGTCGGAGAGCTTGTCGGTTTGCGCCATGTCGAGCGTCATGGACGCCGCATAGAACTCATGCGGGTGGTGCTTCTTGAGATAGGCCGTTTGGTAGGACACCCAAGCATAGGCCGCGGCATGGCTTTTGTTGAAGCCGTAATTCGCGAACTTGGCAAGAAGGTCGAAAATCTGGTCGGCAAGACTCTCGCTGACCCCCTGCGGCCCCGATCCCTCGCGGAAACGAATGCGCTGAGCGTCCATCTCCGATTTGATCTTCTTGCCCATGGCACGGCGCAGCATATCCGCTTCACCGAGTGAGTAACCAGAGAGGAGTTGGGCGATCTGCATCACCTGCTCCTGATAGACGATAATGCCGTAGGTCTCGTCCAGCACAGCCTTCAGGGCGGGGTGGGGATAATTCACCGGCTCCCGTCCGTGCTTGCGATCGATGAAGCTCGGAATGTTGTCCATGGGACCGGGCCGATAGAGCGCGTTCATGGCAATGAGATCTTCGATCCGGTCGGGCTTGAGCTCCATCAGAGCTCGCCGCATGCCCGCACTTTCGAACTGGAAGATGCCGTATGTGTCCCCCTGGGCATAGAGCTGGTAGGTGGCCGGATCGTCGATGGGAATGGCATCGATATCGAGCGACCCGCCCGCCTCGTTGACCATGTTAACCGCGTAGCGAATGGTCGTCAGGGTCTTGAGGCCCAGGAAGTCGAACTTCACCAAGCCCGCGGCCTCGCTCCACTTCATGTTGTACTGACAAACCGGCATGTCGGACCGCGGGTCGCGGTAAAGTGGTGCTAGCTCCTGCAGCGGCCGGTCGCCAATGATGATGCCGGCAGCATGTGTCGAGGCATGCCGGAACAGGCCCTCGAGATTGCGGGCGATGGCAACCAGCTCACCAACAGTCTCGTCGTCCTCGGCCATCTGCCGGAACTCAGAGACTTCATTCATGGTCCGCTCGATCGACCATGGATCGGCGGGATTAGCCGGAACGAGCTTACAGATCCGATCTACCTGACCGTAGGGCATCTGCAGCACGCGCCCGACGTCCCGCAGCACGGCACGCGCTTGCAGGGTTCCGAAGGTGATGATCTGTGAGACCTGCTGGTAGCCGTACTTGTCCTGGACGTAGTCGATCACCTCCTCGCGCCGGTCCTGGCAAAAATCGATGTCGAAGTCCGGCATCGAGACGCGCTCTGGATTGAGGAAGCGCTCAAACAGCAGGTTGTAGCGGAGTGGGTCGAGATCCGTGATGGTGGTGGCATAGGCGACGAGCGAGCCCGCACCGGAACCACGGCCAGGGCCGACCGGGATGTCGTGCGCCTTAGCCCACTGGATGAAGTCAGCCACGATCAGGAAGTAGCCAGGGAATTTCATCGATTGGATGATGCCCAGCTCGAACTCGAGGCGCTCGCGGTACTCCTGCTCGGCCTTCCCGGGCGCCAGGCCAACAGTCGCCAGGCGCTTATCCAAGCCCTCCTCTGCCATCCGGCGAAGGGCGGCAGCTTCGGTGGCTACGGCTTCATCCTCGGAAACACCGGGTGCCGCCGCGAACTTGGGCAGAATCGGTTTGCGCTTGAGTGGTCGATAGCTGATGCGCTTGGCGATCTCGACGGTAGACTCCACTGCCTCCGGCAGATCGGAGAACAGCTCCATCATCTCGGCGCGCGTCTTGAAATAGTACTGATCGTTGAGCTTGCGTCGCTCCGTCTGCGCCAAAACGGTCCCGCCGGCAATTGCCAGCAGCGCATCATGGGCCTCGAACTCCTTGGGCGACTTGAAGAAGGGCTCGTTGGTTGCCACTAGCGGAATACCTCTGCGGTAGGCATAATCGATCAGCCGTGGTTCCACAGCGGCCTCCTGTGGACGCCCATGCCGCTGCAGTTCGATGTAGAACCGATCCCCGAAAAGTTCCCTGAGACGATCGAGACGCCGCAATGCATTGGCATCCTGACCTAGAGCAAAGGGCATATCGACTGCCCCTTCGGGACCACCAGAAAGGCAGATGATGCCTTCTAAGCCCTCACGCGAGAGCCAGTCGAGCTGCGCCCGCGACAGGCTGTCTTCACCCTCGAGGTAGGCGCGAGACACCAGGCGGGAGAGATTTTCGAATCCAGTCTCGCTCTGCGCCATCAGCACAACGCTGGATTTGCCTGCCCAGGCCACATGTCCTCGTTCGCTTACCCGCTCCTCCGCCGCAGCGAAGTCGATCGGCAATTCAACGCCGATCAGCGGCTGCATGCCCTTGCCACTCGCCTTTTCCGAGAACTCCAGCGCACCGAAGAGATTGCCGGTGTCGGCGATGCCAAGTGCTGGCTGTGCATCCTCCTTGGCGAGCTTAAGAATCGTCTCCAGCTGCAGTGCCCCTTCGAGGAGGGAATAAGCGGAATGGATGTGGAGGTGAATGAAGCCAGGACCTGTCATGTCAGATCACTACCACTGCTGTGCCTTGATCCTCAAATCACCCCCAGTGCTATCCACAGGGAGCATCATACTAGCCGAGTGAGGATGTCCATCCAGGTGAGGGAGCCGAGAGTGAACGCCCCGAGCGTGACGAAGGCAGCGAAGTCTTTGATGAAAGCGAGCATCTCTGGTCTCCAGTGTTCGTTGTTCGTTCTTGTAAGTTTCCTGTTTGTTCTTGTCCAGTGTGTGTAGCGCTAACAGCGGGGAAAGGCGCCTTCTGGTTAACGTACTGTTAGCATTTGAGGCAGCGCGTCCGCGCTTCGTGTTGCCCACAAAACGAAAACGGCGGCCCCGAGGGGCCGCCGTCAAACTGCATCGGATAAGATGACCTTAGTGCAGGCCGGTCGTGGCTTCGTCGCTGGTCTCAACCGTGGTGGAAACAGCGGGAGTGGCCTCGTCGAAGTTCCACTCAATGGGTTCGGGCTTGCGCACCAGCGCCCGCTCGATCACCTGGTCCATACGGCTGACCGGAACGATCTCCATGCCTTCCTTGACGATGTCCGGAATCTCCTGGAGGTCGCGCACGTTCTCCTCGGGGATCAGCACCGTCTTGATGCCGCCGCGGAGAGCCGCGAGCAGCTTCTCCTTCAGCCCGCCGATGGGCAGTACCCTGCCCCGCAGCGTGATCTCGCCGGTCATGGCGATGTCGTTGCGAACCGGGATGCCAGTCATTACCGAGACAATGGCCGTGGCGAGGCCGATACCTGCAGACGGACCGTCCTTGGGCGTGGCACCTTCGGGGAGGTGGACGTGGATATCCCGCGTATCGAACATCGGCGGCTTGATGCCGAATTCGATCGAACGAGAGCGCACATAAGCCGTGGCCGCGGTGAGACTCTCCTTCATCACTTCCTTGATGTTACCGGTGACGGTCATACGACCTTTGCCGGGCGTCATCACGCCTTCAATGGTCAGCAGTTCACCACCCACCGAGGTCCAGGCTAGACCGGTCACCAGACCCACCTGAGCCTCTGCTTCGATCTCGCCGTGCTTGAAGATCGCCGGACCTAAATACTTGGCCAGACGCTCGTCATCCACGGTGATCGACTTGACCTTGGTCTTGACGATGTCCGTGATGGCCTTGCGCATGAGCTTGGAGATCTCCCGCTTGAGGTTACGGACGCCAGCTTCGCGGGTGTATTCGCGGATGACCTTCATCAGGATCTCGTCGCTCATGACGAACTCGCCATGGGCCACGCCATTCTCCTTGGCCGCCTCAGGAATGAGGTGCTGCTTGGCGATCGCATGCTTCTCCTCTTCGGTGTAGCCCGAGAGGCGAATGATCTCCATGCGGTCCATCAGTGGGCCAGGGATGTTGAGCGTGTTCGAGGTGGTTACGAACATCACGTCCGAGAGGTCATAGTCGACCTCCAGATAGTGATCGCTGAAAGTGTTGTTCTGTTCCGGATCGAGCACTTCGAGCAGCGCCGAAGACGGATCGCCGCGGAAATCCTGGCCCATCTTGTCGATCTCGTCGAGCAGGAAGAGCGGATTGGACTTTCCCACCTTCTTGAGCGACTGGATCACCTTGCCGGGCATGGAGCCGATATAGGTGCGGCGGTGACCGCGGATCTCGGCTTCGTCACGAACGCCACCTAGGGCCATGCGCACGAACTCACGGCCCGTCGCCTTGGCGATGGACTTACCGAGCGAGGTCTTGCCGACGCCCGGAGGGCCAACAAGGCAAAGGATCGGCCCCTTGAGCTGGCCTGTACGCCCCTGAACGGCGAGATACTCAAGGATGCGCTCCTTGACCTTCTCGAGGCCGTAGTGATCTTCGTCCAGCACCTTCTCGGCCAGCACGAGGTCGCGCTTCACCTTGCTCTTCTTGCCCCAAGGCAAGCCAAGCAGGGTATCAAGATAGTTGCGCACAACGGTGGCTTCGGCCGACATCGGGCTCATGCCCTTGAGCTTCTTAAGCTCGCCTTCCGCCTTGGCGCGGGCTTCCTTGGACAGCTTGGTCTTAGCGATACGCTCCTCGAGCTCAGCAAGCTCGTTGGACCCCTCCTCGCCGTCGCCGAGCTCCTTCTGGATCGCCTTCATCTGCTCGTTGAGATAGTACTCGCGCTGCGTCTTCTCCATCTGCCGCTTGACGCGGGAGCGAATACGCTTTTCCACCTGCAGAACGCCGATCTCGCCTTCCATAAGTCCCAGGATCTTCTGGAAGCGCTCGCCGACCGATAGGGTCGAGAGCAGGTCTTCCTTCTCCTGAATCTTGATGACCAGGTGGCTCGCGATGGTGTCGGCGAGCTTGGAGTGATTCTCGATCTGGCCAACTGCGGCAACCACCTCAGCCGAGATCTTCTTGTTGAGCTTCACATAGCTCTCGAACTCAGTCTGCGCCGAGCGAGCAAGCGCTTCGACTTCTGTTGCGTCCTCTTCCGGCTCTTCCAGCACGGAAGCCTCGGCTTCGAAATAGTCGACGGTCTGCAGATACTGATCGATGGTCGCACGGCTGAGGCCCTCGACCAGCACCTTCACAGTACCGTCGGGTAGCTTGAGCAGTTGCAGGACAGTGGCGATCGTACCCGTCGAATAGATCTGCTCGGGGGTTGGATCGTCGTCCTGTGCATTCTTCTGCGTCACGACCAGAATGTGCTTGTCGTCACGCATGACTTCTTCGAGCGCCTTTACCGACTTCTCGCGGCCGACAAAGAGCGGCACGATCATGCCTGGGAACACGACGATGTCGCGCAAGGGCAGAACGGGGTAAACGCGATCCCGGCTGAAGTCGCCGCCTGTGGGATTGACGTCCGTCATCTCGTATCCTTTCCAGGGCGCGCGGGAGGAAGGGAGAGGAGAGCGCGCCCGTGATAGACAGCTCCAACTAGAGGCTGGGCTGATTCCGGTTAATAAATAGGTCCCGCCAACCGGCAGGCAAGTCAACCATTGCGAATTTATGACTGTTGATACCGCTAAGCAGCGGATCCCTGCCCTTCCGTGGTTGCATACAAATGGTCAACGTGGCCCGATGGATGCCAGACCACCAGAAAAGAGAACGTGAATGGCTGAAAACGCCCCCGCCTTCCGGAAGATAGATCTGCTTGGCGTTGCAACTGCCTCTGGCGCCTCGATGCGTGGAGCCGGAATGGGTCCGGAGGCGCTCCGGGTAGCCGGCATCGCCGAGGCTCTGATCGAGCTTGGACACCAGGTAGCTGACCATGGTGATTTGCGCCGCCCCCATCCCGGTCCAAAGGGCGACCCGGCGAGTTGGCGCCTGCCAGAGGAACGTCGTGCCGATGTGCTCGAGCTTGCCGCGCAAGCCAGCGACAGGGGACTAGAGGTCCTGCGTGCGGGACGATGTCCGGTCTTCCTGGGTGGCGACCATTCCATCGCCATGGGCACCGTCTCGGCCGCCGCTCGTCACTGCAGCGCCCACGACAAGCCGGTCTTCGTGCTCTGGGTGGATGCCCATGCCGACTACAACACTCCGCAAACCTCACCCTCCGGCAATCTCCACGGTATGCCGCTGGCTCTCCTCTGTGGCGAGCCCGAGTTCGACGCGATTTTCCGCGGCCCTTGGCTCGGACGCATCGACCCCAAGAACGTCACCATCATCGGAGCCCGTTCGGTCGACCGCGACGAGCGCAAACTGCTCGCCAGCCGAGGTGTGAGCGTTCTGGACATGCGGCGCATCGACGAGATGGGCGTGGTGGCACTGATGCGGGGCGTGATCGACAAGGTCAAGCAAGCCGGTGGACACCTCCATGTCAGCATCGACGTGGACGCCATGGATCCTTCCATCGCGCCTGGCGGCGGTACGCTGGTGCCGGGCGGCCTAAGCTACCGCGAGGCGCATCTCATCATGGAGATGCTCTGTGAAAGCGGCGCAGTCGGCTCCGTCGACATAGTGGAGCTCAACCCATTCCTCGACCATGGCGGCAAGAGCGCCACTCTCCTGGTTGACCTCATCGCAAGTCTCTTTGGACGCACGATCATGGGAGAGGAGCCCGGCCCAATCGAGTTCGTGACCGACGGCGAGGACGCAGAGACCGCCGCCTAAAAACAAAACGCCGGGCTCATCACCCGGCGTTTTCATTTTCTGTTAAAGCTCGATCACGCCCCGGCGGGCATGTCCTCCTTCTTGCGGTCCGAGTAGATGTAGAGCGGACGCACGTCCTTGCCCTTCACCACTTCGTCCGAGATCACCACTTCCTCGACGCCTTCAAGCGAGGGCAGGTCGTACATGGTGTCGAGCAGGATCGCTTCCATGATGGAGCGAAGGCCACGAGCACCGGTCTTGCGTTCGATAGCCTTTTCCGCGATCGCCTTGAGGGCGTCGTCGTGGAAGGTGAGCTCGACTTCTTCCATCTGGAACAGCCGCTGATACTGACGCACCAGGGCGTTCTTGGGCTGGGTCAAGATTTCGATCAGCGCCGCGATATCGAGGTCTTCTAGGGTAGCAAGTACCGGCAGGCGACCGATGAACTCGGGGATCAGACCGAACCGCACCAGATCTTCCGGCGCTACGTCGGCCAAAATCTGGCCAACCCGGCGGTCGTTCGGATCCTTGACGGTCGCCGAGAAGCCAATGCCCGAACCCTCGCCACGCGCCGAGATGATCTTTTCGAGGCCGGCAAAGGCGCCACCGCAGATAAAGAGGATGTTGGTCGTATCCACCTGCAGGAATTCCTGTTGCGGGTGCTTGCGGCCACCCTGCGGCGGAACCGAAGCAACGGTGCCCTCCATAATCTTCAGCAGGGCCTGCTGCACGCCCTCGCCCGATACGTCGCGGGTGATGGACGGGTTGTCAGACTTGCGGGAGATCTTGTCGACCTCGTCGATATAGACGATGCCGCGCTGCGCCTTCTCGACATTGTAGTCGGCAGCCTGGAGCAGCTTGAGAATGATGTTCTCGACGTCCTCGCCGACGTAACCAGCCTCGGTCAGCGTCGTCGCATCCGCCATGGTGAACGGCACATCGAGAATGCGCGCCAGGGTCTGCGCGAGCAGGGTCTTACCCGAACCGGTCGGACCGATCAGCAGGATGTTGGACTTGGAGAGCTCAACGTCCTGGTTCTTGGTCGCATGGTGCAGGCGCTTATAGTGGTTGTGGACGGCCACGGAGAGCACGCGCTTGGCGCGGAACTGACCGATGACATAGTCGTCCAGCACCTTGCAGATCTCTGCAGGGGTCGGAACGCCATCGGCGGACTTGACCATGGAGGTCTTGTTCTCTTCGCGGATGATGTCCATGCACAGCTCGACACATTCATCACAGATGAACACTGTCGGACCGGCAATCAGCTTGCGAACCTCATGCTGTGACTTGCCGCAGAACGAGCAGTACAGCGTGTTCTTGGAGGTTTCGCCGTTTGTTGTCTCTTTGGACATCCTGTCACTCCCGGGAGCGTTGCGCCCCCAAATCCGAGCGCTTTCGGAAACGGTAACGCTCGAGCCTAAAGAAAGTCTAAGCCGAAACGACCTTAAAGGCCGTTCCGGCTTCGTGCAATTGCACTCACATCACAGTCAACGGACTGTCGTGGAACGCTGTTAATGCTGTGAAGTTCAAGCAGAAGCTTCCGGCACGACGCGCTTTTCGAGCACGGTGTCGATAAGCCCGAAGGTCTTGGCCTCTTCCGGAGAAAGGAAGCGATCACGCTCGAGGGCGTTCTCGATTTCCTCGTAAGTGCGGCCGGTGTGCTTCTCATAGATTTGATTAAGACGCCGCTTCAAGCCTTCGACTTCCTTGGCATGAATTAGGATGTCGGTTACCTGGCCCTGGAAACCGCCGGAGGGTTGGTGGACCATCACGCGCGAGTTCGGCAGCGACGTCCGCATGCCCGCCTCGCCGGCCGCTAGCAGCAGCGAGCCCATGGAAGCAGCCTGCCCCATCACCATGGTTGCCACGGCCGGACGAATGAACTGCATGGTGTCGTAAATCGACAGGCCAGACGTCACCACGCCACCGGGCGAGTTGATGTACATGGCGATTTCTTTTTTCGGGTTCTCTGATTCGAGGAACAACAGCTGCGCTACGATCAGGCTCGCCATGTTGTCCTCGACCACGCCCGTGACGAAAATGATGCGCTCCCGCAGCAGGCGGGAATAGATGTCGAAGGCGCGCTCGCCGCGATTGGATTGCTCGACCACCATTGGCACAAGCGTATTCATATAAAGATCGTGTGGATCTTGCATTTGATGCCCCTTTGCTGCGCCGGGTCGCGTGGGTACCGGGCTAGCCAATTTCAGGTAGGACACTGTTCTCGATCGGGTCCGGACATCCAGGGCCCGTTCGAGGGTGCCAATTCGAATCAGCGCGACTGGCCGATTGCAGACTGTGCCGCATTAACGCGCGGTAAAGCCAGAGATAGGCGGCAATGCGGCGAGCTTCAATAGCGCCACCTGCCGACGTGATACTAAGGTGAACAAGCTGGTCGCTCCACTCAGGAAGCGAAGCTCACCGCCACGCCCTTCTTGCGGAAATAGGCCTGCATGAGCTTGCGGCCCTGGCGGTTCGATTGCGCCAGCTTTGACGGCTCGAACACGGCTTCCTTCACGTCCTCGCGCGCCATGGCCTGTTTGAGGGCAGCGATATGCTCGTCCAGATCCTCGTTATCGTTCTTGATCGAGGCGTAGATGTTGTCGATGGCCTGGGCCAGGGTCAGGTCGGTCACGCAGGAAGCTCCTCAGGTCTGTTGCTTCTCAACTAGCGATTTTTTCACGGGGGGCAAGGCGCCCTGGGCATTTGCCTTGATGCGGGGTGAGGACCTAAAGTCTCGCGACCACCAGAATGGACTGATATGGCCGCCATCCTCCAGCTCTCTCCCATCACCGATGTTCCTCCGGAGCGCCGCGCCAGCGCTGCACCGCGTGATCCGGTGTTCTTTCAAGATCCTTACGCCTTCTACGATCGGCTACACGCGTCCAACCCAACCTTCTTCTGGGATGAGTACGGTCATTGGTGCTTTGCTGGCTTCAAGGAGGTCAGCGCCCTGCTCCGCGACAAGCGGTTCGGTCGGGACATTCTCCACGTTTCGACGCGTGAGGAACTCGGCATGCCCGCGCCCAAGCCGCATACTGCCGATTTCGACCTAACCGAGCAGTATTCGCTACTAAACCTGGAGCCGCCGGCGCACACCCGCTTGCGTACGTTGGTGAACCGCGCCTTTGTCTCGCGGCATGTCGAGCAACTCCGTCCGCGCATCGTCAAACTCGCCAATGAGATGATCGACGGTTTCGAACACGAGGAGACAGTCGACCTCATCAAGTCCTACGCCGCGCTGATACCAGCCATCGTCATTGCAGAGATGATTGGGCTACCGGCAGAGATGGCGCCGCAGCTCCTTGCCTGGTCCAACCGCATGGTGGCCATGTACATGTTCGGCGTCACGCTGGAGAGGGAGCTGGACGCCAACGCCGCCGCTGCCGAATTCACCGATTATCTGCGCGGCGTGGTTGCCGAGCGGCGCCGGGCGCCGCGCGAGGACCTGCTCACGCACATGCTGACGGCAGAACAGGGCGCCGAAAAACTCAGCGACGAAGAGGTGATGAGCACCACCATCCTGCTGCTCAATGCGGGGCACGAAGCGACCGTTCACACCACCGGCAATGGGATCAAGGCAATCCTCGAAAGCGGTCTTGATCCACAATCACTATTTGCCTCCGAGCAGCAGACCGAAGCTACTGTGGAGGAATGCCTGCGCTTTTATGCACCGTTGCATATGTTCACGCGCTACGCGCTGAGCGATCTGGAAGTGGCGGGCATTCAGCTTCGCAAGGGTGACGTCATCGGGCTGATGCTCGGCGCTGCCAACCGGGACCCACGGCGCTTCTCCGACGCGAACAGCTTCGATCCGTTCCGAGCCGATTATGCCAATGTTAGCTTCGGCGCTGGTATCCACTTCTGCATCGGTGCACCGCTCGCCCGGATCGAACTTCAGGTTGCTATGCGTGAGCTGTTCCGGCGGCTGCCCAAGCTGAAGCTGGCCGAACCGCCGCGCTACAACGATGTCTACCACTTCCACGGCCTCGAGCGGCTAATGGTCAGCTGGCACTAAAGGCTAGCGAGCACACCTGGTAGCAGGTCCGGCAGATCCTCGCTGATCATGCCGGGCCCTCCGAAGCGGTTGGCAGCCTCGGCGTGGAGCCATACGCCGGCACAGGCCGCCTCCCAGCCCTGCATGCCTTGGCTGAGAAGGCCGGCAATGATCCCCGCCAGGACATCGCCGGCCCCAGCTGTCCCGAGCCAGGCTGGGGCATTAGCATTGATGGCGGCACGCCCGTCTGGAGCCGCGACTACCGTGTCGCTGCCCTTGAGCACGATAACGGCTCCAGAGTGCTGGGCAGCAGCTCTGGCGACCTCAAGCTTGGCGCCGGGCACGTCGCCGAAGACGCGCTGGAATTCTCCACCATGCGGGGTCAGCACGACAGGACGTTCCGGCTTGGCCTTGATCGCCTCGAATAAGGATGGCCCGGTTTCGGCAAAGCTGGTGATGCCATCGGCGTCCAGAACTGTAGCGGCGCCAGAATCGAGGATGGTCATCACGCTCTCACGCGTGGTGGCATTCACCCCGGCAGCCGGGCCGATGACGACGCTGTTGATCCGCTTGTCGGAGAGAAGCTCTGCGAGGCCATCCGGCCCTTCGCCTTGCTTGAGCATTACCGCAGTGACGTGCGCCGCATGTACCAAGAGTGCCTCCTTGGACCCAGCCAGCGATACGACCCCGGCGCCAGCTCGGAAGGCTCCCGCGGCCGCGAGCCGTGATGCTCCGGTTTCAAGTGCACTGCCCGAAACCACAAGGCAATGTCCTCGGTTAAACTTGTGATGCGCTGTATCCGGTCTTGGCACCGACCAAAGATTCGGGCTGTTCTGCCAAGCTGTTGCGGCGATCGGCTCCAGAACTTTCTCAGGGATGCCAATATCCGCCAGAACAACGTCGCCACAAAGCTGCCGTCCAGGCAGCAGCAGATGCCCTGGCTTGAGACGGAAGAAGGTGACGGTCATATCGGCGGCCATCGCCGTGCCGCGTACGGTACCCGTCGCGCCATCGAGACCACTGGGAACATCTATGCTGACCACCGGATGCGGACCAGCATTTACCGCATCAATCAAGCCGGCTAGATCGCCTTCGACGTCACGATCGAGGCCCGCGCCAAGCAGTGCATCGACCACCAGGTCGGCCTCTTCGAGGTCCTCCCGATTTGGAGGCACGACTCGGCCCGTCCAAAGCTCCGCCATGGCAGCGGCGTCGCCGGTCAGCCGCGCCCGTTCGCCAACCAAGCGCAATTGCACCGGCCAGCCCTTCTGCTTTAGCAGGCGGGCGACGACGAAACCGTCACCCCCATTGTTGCCCGGCCCGCACAGAACCAGCACAGAGCGCTGGTAATAGCGTTCGAGAATTGCGTCGACCACCGCTTTGCCGGCTGCTTCCATGAGGTCAATTGACTTCACCCCGACCGCAACAGTGAGGCGGTCGGCCTCTGCCATCTGCTTGGGGGTCAACAGGATATCGGCGGATGGAGCGGCCATAGCGGTCCTCAACGTTCAGGATTCGATCTGCAGTCTAGCACAATGAAAAAGGCCGCCCCTTGCAGGGCGGCCTCAATCTGACTCAGCTATAATAGCTTAGTGGTGGTGTTCCTCGGGAACCTCATCCTCGTCCGCCTGAATCAGCTTGGCGAGTTCGGCGCGGCTCATCGTCTTGTCGGTGACCTCACCTTGTTCGATTACAAAATCGACGACCTTGTTCTCGAACACCGGAGCGCGCAGGCCAGCCAGGGCCTGCGGGTTCTTACGATAATAGTCGTAAACCTGCTGTTCCTGGCCAGGGAAGCGGCGTACCTCGGCAATCAGCGCCTGCTGGTGCTCTTCATCGGTCACGTTGACTTCGTTGGCGTTGCCAATCTCGGCAACGACCAGACCGAGGCGAACGCGGCGCTCAGCGATACGACGGTATTGCTCGCGGGCTTCTTCTTCCGTTGTGCCCTCGTCCTCGAAGGAACGGCCATGGCCTTCCACTTCGTGCTGGACTCGGCTCCAGATGGTGTTGAACTCGGCGTCGACCAGTTGCGCCGGCACGTCAAACTTGTGACCCTCATCAAGGGCGTCGAGCACCTGACGCTTCATGTGCTGGCGGCTCATGGAGCCCAGCGCATTTTCCATCTGCTGCTTGACCGCATCGCGCAGCGCCTGAACGTTCTCGAGGCCAAGGCGCTTGGCGAACTCGTCGTCCAGCTCGCCTTCATTAGGGCCATCGACATGCAGCACGGTGACGTCGAAGGTAGCTGCCTTACCAGCCAATTCGGCGTTCTGGTAGTCTTCGGGGAAAGTAACCTCGACCTGCTTGGTACCGCCCTTCTTGACGCCGATCAGCTGCTCTTCGAAGCCGGGGATGAACTCACCCGAACCAACGGTCAGGTGCGCGTGGTCGGACTTGCCGCCCTCGAACTCCTCGCCGTCGATCTTGCCGACAAAGGAGAGACCAAGGCGATCGCCATTCTCAACAACGGCGTCGTCGCCCTTGTCGGTGTAGCCGCGGTTCTGAGCAAAGACGCGATTGACTTCCGCATCCAGCTCTTCGTCGGTGATTTCGACCACAGGCTTGGTCAGGGTGATGCCCTTGAGCTCCATCAGACTGACGGGCGGGAGCACTTCATACTCGACTTCGAACGCGAGGTCGGCCTTGCCGTCCAGCACGTCATTGATGACGCTCTGGTCTTCGGGCAGATCGACCTTGGGCTGTGCGGCTGCACGCTCCTTGCGCTCATCGAGGGTCTCGGTGACGGTGGTGTTGATGGCATCGCTCATCACCTCGCTCATGGCCGAACGGCCATAGAGTTTCTTGAGGTGGCTCAGCGGCACCTTGCCGGGACGAAAGCCCTTGATGTTGGCCTGGCCCTTGAGCTCGGTGAGCTTGGTGTCGAGGCGCGAGTTGAGGTCGGCGGCCGGAATGGTCACGCTCAGCTTGCGCTTCAGGCCTTCGTTGAGGGTTTCGGTAACCTGCATAGGGTCTTGTCCCGTATTCATTAATCTTGAGGCCAGTGCCTAGAGGTGGTGCGGGCGAGAGGGGTCGAACCTCCACGCCTTGCGGCGCTGGAACCTAAATCCAGTGCGTCTGCCAGTTCCGCCACGCCCGCATAAGACCCGCTGGCCGGGTTGGGCGTCCCTCTAGCCTAAGATAAGGTGCCAGTCAAAGCCTCATTGCAGGCGCCCCCCTGCCGTTCTGCGCGGCATTTGCGCACCAACGGGCGCCCCACAGATGCACACAAATTGTGCAATTTGCCTGTATTTTATGCAGTTCAGCTGCAACAGGGCGTCTGTGTGCCTGATTGGCAGTGCTCAAGTGCCTGAATATGCGCCAATTTCATCTGGACGACCTTACTGGCACAGGCTGTGCATACACGGAGGCGGTACCGCCGGTTTGCGGGAATTGGAGGCTCACATGAAAAAGATCGAGGCTATCGTAAAGCCCTTCAAGCTCGACGAAGTCAAAGAGGCGCTGCAGGAAGTCGGCCTTCAGGGTATCACCGTAACTGAAGCCAAGGGGTTCGGCCGCCAGAAGGGGCATACTGAGCTCTATCGTGGCGCCGAATACGTCGTGGACTTCCTGCCCAAGGTTAAGGTCGAGGTGGTTTGCCCCGATGAGCTCGCCGAACGCGCCATCGAGGCCATCCGCGTGGCCGCGCAAACGGGCCGCATCGGCGATGGCAAGATTTTCGTCTATACGGTCGAACAGGCCATCCGTATCCGTACCGGAGAATTCGGCGACGACGCGCTCTAGGCCGTCCGCCGCAACAACGACAACTAGTTTCACCACAGGGGAAAACTGATGACTACCGCAAGCGACATTCTCAAGAAAATCAAGGATGAGAACGTCAAGTACGTGGATCTCCGCTTTACCGACATCCGCGGCAAGCTCCAGCACGTCACCATGGATGTGAGCGTCGTGGATGAGGACCTCTTCGAAGAGGGCACCATGTTCGATGGCTCCTCGATCGCTGGCTGGAAGGCTATCAACGAGTCCGACATGGTGCTTATGCCCGATCCGAAGTCGGCCTATATGGATCCGTTCTTCGGCGCCTCGACGATGGCCATCAACTGCGACATTCTTGAGCCCCTCACCTACCAGCCCTACAACCGTGATCCGCGCACCACGGCTAAGAAGGCAGAGGCCTACCTCAAGTCCTCTGGTATCGGCGACACTGTGGTGTTCGGCCCCGAGCCCGAGTTCTTCATGTTCGACGACGTGAAGTACTCCAACACCACCTACAAGGTCGGCTTCGAGCTCGATCACCCCGAACTGCCGTCCAACAACGATTCTTCCTATGAAGGCGGCAACAACGGTCACCACATTGGTCTCAAGAAGGGCTACTTCCCGGTTCCGCCGGTCGACAGCGCCCAGGACATCCGTGGTGAAATGCTCGCAGCCATGGCCGACATGGGCGTCGTGGTCGAGAAGCACCACCACGAGGTGGCCTCGGCCCAGCACGAACTCGGCATCAAGTTCGCCCCGATGATCAAGTCGGCCGACGATGTGCAGATCTACAAGTACGTCATCCAGCAGGTCGCCAATTCCTACGGCAAGACCGTGACTTTCATGCCCAAGCCCGTCTATGGGGACAACGGCTCGGGCATGCACTGCCACCAGTCGATCTGGAAGGACGGCAAGCCGCTTTTTGCTGGTGACCAGTACGCCGGCCTCTCGATGGATGCGCTCTACTACATCGGCGGCATCATCAAGCACGCCAAGGCCATCAACGCCTTCACCAACCCCACCACCAACAGCTACAAGCGCCTGGTGCCCGGCTTTGAAGCCCCCGTGCTGCTCGCCTACTCGGCTCGCAACCGTTCGGCCTCCTGCCGTATCCCCTTCGGCCAGTCGCCAAAGGCAAAGCGCGTCGAGGTCCGCTTCCCCGATCCGCTGGCGAACCCCTATCTCGGCTTCGCCGCCCTCTTGATGGCCGGTATCGACGGCATCAAGAACAAGATCCACCCCGGTGATCCGATGGACAAGGATCTCTACGAACTGCCGCGCCAGGAGCTG